>DATKZH010000446.1:0-30640 GCA_035528065.1 Thermoguttaceae bacterium
GGGGCACTACCCCCACGAGTTACCGCGAGCGCACTTCGCTTGTTGCGGCGTGATGCCCAATTAACACTGCGCGCAAGTGCGCTAGGGCCCGAGGGGTAGTGCGCTGGGGTTCCATGGTGAATGCGCTGGGGTTCCATGGGATGTGCTACCGGGTCACAGGCCACGTGCGCGCACGGTAGGTACTGGGGAAAACGCCCTTTTTGGACGAGGTCACTCGCGCAAGCCCCGGGTACGAAAGCACTTGGAGGTTTTGGCCGGACCAACAAAAACCGTCCAACAAATGGTTTCGACGCAACGCGTTGTGAAAAAAGGACTTAGGGCTGTTCATGGTGGGCTTTGTTGGACACTTGGACGGGCGGTTTCAGGGGCTTCCGGGCACTCGGTCTTCGGCCTAACACGTTCGATCTTACCATGTTAGCGCGCAGCCTCAAGGCCATTTGTGGCCGCCCCGGGGTGCTTCCAACTTATCCGGCGTCGGAGGTCGAATCGGCGCGATTCATCGCGGGGACCGCCGGCGCGGCGACCCCGCGATCGGGCCGCGACGTGCCAAGAACGGCGCGCGGAGCGAAACGGATGGCGGCCGTTCGGCGTCTTCACTCCACGATCACCCAGTGCGGCGTGGACCAGGCCAGGTGGCCGCGGGCGACTTTGACGTTGCCCGGATAGGGAGGGGAGGAGCCCTGTTGGGCGATCCGCCAGTAGTACCAGTGGGTGCCGGGGGGGAGCTGCGCGTCGCGGTGGACGCACGAGAGGCGATTGGCCCCGTCGCCCTCGAACGTGTTGACTTCCCGGCCGTCGCGAATGAGGGTTGCGGAGACGATCGGGCGCGTGCCGGTGACTGATAGGGTGATTTCGGCCCTGCCGTCGGCGGCGCGGACCTCGTTGCCCAGGAAGCTCCCGTTGGCCCACGACTCGACGGCGATCCGCGACCCGTTGGTGGCGTAGACGCGGCGGTTTCGCAGGGCGTCGAGGACCGCGCGGGCGGTGAGCTTTTCGGCGTAGATGCCGGTCAGCCCGCCGCAGAGGCCGGGGTTGCGGCGGTGGGAATCGCCACCAGCGACGAAGCCGAACCGGTGGCCCTCGTCGAGGGCTTGATGCTCCTGCTTGGGGTCGTCAATGTAGATGCCCCATCCGGTACAGACCTCGACGCCCACTTCGACCGGGTGGCCGGTCAGGTCCCAGGTGGGATGCTGCGTGAGCGTGACGCCGTGGGCGGCAAGCACCGCGTCGTTGAGCCGGGCGATGTTGTTTTCGACTTCCGGGTGGCGGACCACGGGCCCGGCGGCCGGCGGATAGATCACCGAACGATGGTTCGGATAGGAGGCGCTCAAGTGGGGATACGTCCAGTTGACCGGGTCCGCGCGGGGCACGTCGGGCGACTTGGGCAGGCGGGAGGTCCACTCGTAGCCGGGCAGCACGAGGAAGCTTCCCTCGCGCGCGAACGCGCCCGCCAGGAAGTGGTCCAGCGCGAATTCCTCCTCGGTGAGGAAGGAGTCGTAGATGTGGTCGTTCTGGGTCATCACGACGACGTCGAGCCCGGCGCGATCCCGGGCGTAGTGCAACAGCTCGTCGGGCTCGCCCTCGGCGTCGGCGGTCAGCCCGCTGTGGCAGTGCAGGTCGCCCCAGTAGAGCCGGTAGACTCGATCGCCGACGCGGACCTGGTGCCGGTCCGGCGGCTCGGCGAAGGGGAGCTTCACCGGGCACCAGCCGGGCCAGTCGTCCTGCCGGAACTCGGCCGACTTGTCGAGGTCGCCCGAGATGAGGTGGTAGATCCGCCGGCCTTTGCGGGGCAGGTCCGAGGCGACGAAAGAGAACGTGCGGTCGCGAGCCTGCGGCGGCGAGGCCGGCCGGTAGTCGACGTTGCCCTGGTGGAGGACGACCGGCTCGTGCCACCGTCCCGCACGGTGGGGGCGGCCGATCAACTCGCCGGTCGCCGCCGGGGTCGACCCGCGGTGATCCGTTTTCCGCTCCCAGAGGAGCCAGAGGGCGTCGCCGTCTTCGAGCAGCATCGGGTGGCGCCGGCGGCCCTGGTATCCGCCGGTGGCCACCGGCTCGGGCTCCATGCGGGCGATGAGGCCGTGGGTCAGGGTGGCGGCAGCGGGATTGCCTTCGGGATCGGGGAGCAGGCGCCAGGCATCGTCGCGTCGGGCGGCCACGTGCAGGGTGTGCCATTGGGTGACGGCCCCTTCGCCGCCGATCACGTCGGCCACTTGAAGCCAGGCCGCGTAGAGCCCCGACTTGGCCGCCAGGGCCACGGGCACCAGGCAATTCTGGCCGGGCGGCGAGACCGGCTCGGCCGGTCCGAGCTTTGGCAGTAGGGGCCTTGCCCAGACGGCGTAGTTGCCGTCCCGGTAGTCGTCCCAAAGGATCCATGCGCCGGACCCCTTGCCCGCTGCCAGCGCAGACCGAAACGCGTCGTGCGCCGGGTCCGAGACCGCGACGGGCTCCTGCCACCGGGTGTGCTCGAGGACGCGGCAGAAAACGCGGAACGGCCCTTCACGGTGGGCACACCAGGAGACGATCACGCGGCCGTCGCCGGCGCAAGCGGCCGCCGGGAAGATGGCGTCGGCCTGCGGGGGCGAGACGGTGACGATGGGCTCCCAGCGGTCGGCCACCACGCGGCGGCCCAGGATCTGCCAACGGTCGGCCGGCCGCGCTGCCCAGAACACCCAGGCGGAAGCCTCCGTGCCGGCGACGCAGACCGGCGGGCCGTGTACCGTGCCCCGCCGGCTCACCACCCGGACCGGGCCGGGCCCCGGCGGGCCGAGCCGGCGCGCCAGCACGCGGTCGCGGCCTCGGTGGTACGCGTGCCAGGCGATCCACGTGGTGCCGTCACGGTCAGTCGCCAGCGAGGGCTTGGAGTCGTAGGTGTTGCCCTCCGCATTGACCACGAGGTCCGCAGGGGCTTCGGGGAGGACCTGGGCGAGTTCTCGCTCTTGGGCTTCGAGGGCGGAGCCGAGCAGAATCGAACCGAGGAGCAGCGGCGTCAAGCGGAGTGCCGAACGGGTCGCTTTTGTAAGCCATGTCCTCGTTCCCAGGCTCTGCCTGGGAACGCAATGCTTGGCAGCCTCCGCCTGCCCTCCCGATTGCTGGATATCGTTCATGGCCATCGTCGCCTCCCTTGGCGCCGGTCGAGGCTGAGCCTCGGAGTAGTGCGTTCCCAGGCAGAGCCTGGGAACGAGAGTAACGGGGGCGCGGGCACGTCGAGGCGCGATCGCCACGTGTGTGACGTGAGACGGCGATAGCGTCCCGTGGGTCTCGCACCTCGACGTACCCTACAAGATTCCACGGGACACGCAACCCTATTTCGCCGACGGCGGCTTCGCTCCTTGCAGGAGCCCTTCGAGCAACTCCCGTATCTCCGCCAGCTCCTTGGACTTGAATCTCCTCTTGGTGTCTTGGAGGACCTTCACCGCCTTGCGGACGGCGTCGCGATGAGCGGGCCATTGGGGGCAGTCGAGCAGCTCGCAGAGGATGGGGAGACTCTTCGAGGGGCCGAGTTCCCTTTCGAGATTCAGAAGCTCCCAGGCGCAGGCGGCGAGGGTCCGGAGGGTGATCATCGGGACGGCGACCGATCCCGCCGGTTCTACCTCTTGCGCGGACCACCGATGTTGCTTGATATCGTCCAGGTCCTCGATGCATTTGCGGAGGTGCTCTTGGATCCGCGACACGATCTGAAAGGCTTGCGAGTATTCGAGCGAAGCCTCGACGTGCTTGCGCAACTCGGGGTAGGGAATCGGCTTCTCCAGGTACGCGACCACCGGGAGCTGGATCGATCGAACGGCGGAATCCACGGAGGGGTAGCCGGTGATCAGGATAACGGGCAGCCCGGGGGCGATCCGTTGCACTTCCTGGACGAGCTCCAGGTTCGGGTTTCCGGGCATCTTGATGTCGGCGATCAACAGGTCGTACGGTTTCGCGCGCAGCTTCTCGAGGGCCTCGTGCGCGTCGGAGACCGCGTCGCAATCGTATCCGTCGCCGCGGAGCAGCTCCGCGGTCGACTGGAGGAAGGAATCTTCGTCGTCGGCGAGAAGAATGGATCTCGCGTCGTCCATTTCGCACTCCGCTCAGTTAGTGGCAGCCGGCAAGACGACTCGGAACGTGGTTCCGCCGTCCGGTTCGGTTTGGAAGTCGAGGGAACCGCGGAGCGAGTCGACGATTCCCTTGGAGATGGAGAGCCCGAGGCCGAGTCCTCCGGAGGTGTCGCTTTCTTTGGTGGTGAAGAAGGGCTCGAAGAGATGGTCCTGCACCGCTTGGGGGATCCCGCCGCCTTGGTCGGAGACGGTGATCCGGACCGTGTGGTCGGCTTTCGCCGCGGAGGCCGCGACCCGGACCACACCGTCCGGGGGAGACGCCTCGATGGCGTTGGCCAACAGGTTGTAGAGGATCTGTCGCAGCGAGCCCTCGGGGATCTTGATGGTCATTTCGGCCGGGTCGGCGTGCGTTTCCACACGGACGCGCCGTTCGCGGCAGTCCGGCTCCAGGATGGCGACGACTTCGCCGATGGTTTCCGCGACGCGGACGTCTCGCACCGCCTCTTGGTCGGGCCGGTGCACCTGGAACATCTGGCGGACGATTCGGCCGATCCGGTCAATCTCCTTCTCGATGATCTCGGTGAACTTGTAGTGTCGATGGTCTTGGGGAACGGCGGCCTTGACCAACCGGAAGCAATTGGTGATCCCGGCCAGGGGGTTGTTGATTTCGTGGGCCACCCGGGCGGCCAGCCTGCCGGTGGCGGCCAGTTTCTCGGCCTCCACGCGCCGTTTTTCGCTTTCTCGCAGGGCTTCCTCGGCCCGCTTTTGCTCGCTGATGTCGCGCATCGTGCCGATCATTCCCGCGGGTCGGCCGGCCTGATCGTGAAGGAGCGAGCTGTGCATCATCGAGGGGAAAACGGTTCCGTCGCGCCTGGCATGCCAGATCTCGCCGTGAAAGTGCCCCCTCTCGTGGATTTGCCGGTTCGCTGCTTCGACCGTGGGCATCTGTTCGGGCAGGTGGAATATGGAAAGATGCTCGCCCACGACCTCCTCGGCGCGGTAGCCATGCATAGCGGCGAAGGACTCGTTGACGAACAGCAGCCGGCCGTCGAGGTCGCTGACGGCCACGCCTTCCTTGCTCTGGGCGACGGCGGAGGAGAGGATCCGCAGCCGCTGCTCCACCTGCTCGCGTTCGGCGATTTCCAGGCGGAGCTTCTCGTTCGCTCCCGCCAGGTCCGCGGTGCGTTCTTTCACTCGCTGATCCAGCTCGGCGTGGGCAAGCCGCAGCGCTTCCTCCGCCCGCCTCCGGTCGGTGATGTCGCGCCAGATGCTCTGGACGAGTCTTCTCCCGCCACAACAAATGGCCCGCGAGCTTACCTGGACGTCCCGAATCCCACCGTCCTTCCTTCGATGTTTCGTTTCAAAGATGTGACTCCCCTCTTGGACGATTTGCTTGAGGTGGCCAGTGGTCTGGTCCGCAGACTCCAGGACTTCGAAGTCGGTTATGGTGAGCGCTTCGAATTCTCTGCGGGTATACCCGAGGCTTTGATGCGTCGTGTCGTTGAACTCTACGAGCCTTCGGGTGTCCGGGTCAATGAGCACGATCGAGTCGGCCGCTTGCTCGAAGATCGCGTAGTATCGCTCCCTCGACTCTCTCAGCGTTTCCTCCGCTCGTTTGCGTTCGGTGACGTCGCGTGCGGAGACGGCCACCTGAATCACGTTGCCCTCTCCGTCGAAGACGGGGTAGATCGTTGAATCGAAGAACCGGCCGTCGCGCTCGTCTTCGAAGTGGAGGGGCCTTGCCGTGCGCGCCACCTCCTCGGCTTTTTCCCGCCTCCTCTGGGCCACATCCGAAGGAAGCCAGTCGAAGAGGCACGTACCGACGAGTTGGTGGACGGAGCAGTCCAGCCGTTGTGCCCCGGCCTCGTTGACGTCGACGATGGTTCCGTCGGCGTCGAGCAGATACATCGCGTCCAAAGGAATTTCGAGCAGCGCCCGGGCCCACGCCTCGCTCTGGCGCAGGGCTTCCTCCGTCCGTTTGCGTTCGGTGACGTCGCGTGCCGAGACCGCGACCTGGACGACCTTTCGCGCCCCGTCGAAGACGGGGTACAGGGTTGACTCGATGATCCGCCCTTCATATTCGTCTTCGAATTGAGCAGGCTTGCCGGTACGAGCGATCTCCGCGATCTGCTCCCTTTTGAGTTTGGCAAGTTGAGGCGGAAACTGGTCGAAAACGCACGTCCCGACAAGCTCGCGGACCGGGCGCTTCAGCGCGCGGGCCCACGTCTCGTTGGCCTCGACGACGCGGCCGGAAGTGTCGATCAGGAACATCGCGTCGGCCGGCGCGTTGAGCAGGGCCCGGGCCCGCTCTTCGCTTTGACGCAGCGCCTCCTCCATCCGCTTGCGATCGGTGATGTCCCGCCCGGAGACGACGAACTCGGTCAATTCCCCATCGTGATCGAAGACCGGGCAAATCACCGAATCGAAGACGAAGCCGTCGCGCACTTCCTCGTAGCGGACCACGCTTCGCGTGCGCACGGCCTCTTCGGCTCGGGCGAGCCTCGTCGCGACCACGGCGGGGGCAAAGAGCTTGTGCCCCGACGTGCCAATGATCTGCTGCGGCGTGCTCCCCAGTCGGGAGGCCGCGGCCTCGTTCAGATCGCGGACGGTGCCGGAAGCATCGAACAAGACGATCGATTCGAAAGAGCCGTTCAGAAGCGCCCGGGCCCGCGCCTCGCTCTCCTGAAGCGCTTTCTCCATCCGCTTGCGCTCGCTTATATCGACGACGGCCGCCTGGATGGCGGGCTTTCCATGGGAAAGGACGACCTGGGCGAAGATCTCGAGCCAGCAGACGGTCCCGTCTTTGCGGACTCCCCGATACTCGTACTGCGAAGGCACTGTCTTGCCTTCCGAACGGGCCCGGAAACTTCCCCAGACCAACGCTTGATCCTCCGGGTGCACCATCGCCTGGACTTGGTCGGGCGAAAGTGCCAATAGCTCCTCAACCGTGTACCCGCCGATTCGGGTAAAAGCGGTGTTGGCGAAGACAATCCGGAAATTCTGGACGACGACCACGCCCAGCAACGACTGTTCGACCGGGCTTTGGTGTCTCTCGTCCGTTTCCCGGAGTGCCTCCTGCGTGCGCTTGAGGTGGGTGATGTCCTGCGCGATGCCGGTACAGCCGACGATTCGGCCTTCGTGGTCCCGCAGGGGCGCGACGCGAGTCTGGTAGGTCTTGCCCTGCCAATCCTGTTCCCAGGCAACCGTGTCGCCTTCCAGGGCGCGGCGGTGCGCAGCGATCACCGGGAACTCCGAATCGTCGGCCCCGAAATACTCGAACAGCGTCATCCCCACGGCCTGATTGGGCCGCAGGCTCAGATCGGCCAAGCCCGACCCCCAGCACGAGGTGAACCGCAGCTCGCAGTCGGTGGACCAGACGATGCCGGGTATCTCGCCGGACATTTGAAGCAGCAACACCTGAAGGGGCCCCACCTCCCCCGCCCCCCCGCCCTCGTCGCTCATCCCGATGTACCCCCGTCCAATGGAGTTGCGACCCCGGGTTGGATACGCCGTGACTAGTGCTTCGAGCGAATATACCACAAACTCCAGGAGAAGTGAACCGCACGACGGGTACACGCCATCTTGCTCTGCCTTTCCGTGGTCGTCCGCGTTGACCGAGAGCCGGCGGCGCAGCTCACGTTGGCTCACGGTCGAAAACCAGGCAACCTTGCGTCGGCCGATGGGAGGCACCAGAATAGGGATCTTCAACGCCTCTTCGCTCGGAGGAGTGTGCCATGGGGAAGGTCTCTTGGCTCGTGGGGATGGCCGCCACCCTGATGGGGTTGGTCGTGGTGGCCGTTCGGGCGGAGCCTCCGTCGGACAAGGGTCTGGTGGCGTCCTGGGACTTCGACGGACCTTCCGGTAGCCAAGTGCCGGACCGGGCCGGAGGCGACAACCCGGGCGCGCTCCGCGGCTCGCCGGCTGCCAGCCGCGTCTCGGGGCCCTTCGGCTCCCTCGCGATTCAGTTCACGGCCCCCCTTCAGGAAGTGACCGGCCCCGACACGGGCCTCCCCATCGGCTCGTCGCCCGGCTCCCTCAGCCTGTGGTTCCGCCCGGCCCCCGGGGCAGTCAACAAGGTCCTCTTCGTCTATGGGAGCCCGGCGACCGGTCAGGCTCGCGGGCTGTGGCTGAGGGATCACGGCACGGTGTCGTTCTTCTTCCGGAACAACCCGCCCGACCTGCACGCCTCGATCTCCGGCGGCGTGACGGCCAACCGGTGGCACCACGTCGTGGGGACGTACGACGGCACCACCGCCCGTCTCTACTACGACGGCAAGCTGGCCGGCCAGATCGAGACGAAGATCAACACCGTCCCCAACGGCACGTTCCACATTGGCGCGAATATCGACGAGCACACCCGCGACTTCCTCGGCCTGGTCGACGACGTGGCCGTCTACGACCGTGCGCTCGCCGCCGAGGAGATCCGCGATCACTACGCCCGGCGCGTCGAGATCCTCCGGCGGCTCGAAGCGGAAGAGCAGGCGAAGAACCTGGCCCGGATCGGGGAGTCCGGCGTGGAGGACGTCATCTTCGCCGTGCGTCAGCCCGGCAAGGACGGCCACTGGTACGCCAACTTCGGCTACTGGTCGTTCAAGCCGGAGGAGAAGCTCTACGGCGAGGGCGGGCGGCTCTGTCGGCTCAACCTGAAAACGGGCGAGTTGAAGCTCCTCTTGGACGACCCCCAAGGCGGGGTCCGCGATCCCCAAGTCCATTACGACGGCCGGACCATCCTCTTTTCCTATCGCCGGGGCGGCCAGCCCTACTACCACCTCTACGAGATCCAGGCCGACGGCTCCGGGCTGCGCGAGTTGACCGACGGCCCCTACGACGACTTCGAGCCCACGTATCTCCCCGACGGCGACATCATCTTCTGCTCCAGCCGCTGCAACCGCTGGGTGCCCTGCTGGTCGACGCTGGTGGCCAATCTCCACCGGTGCGACCGTGACGGCGGCAACATCCGGATGATCTCCAGCAATATCGAGCAGGAGAACACGCCCTCGGTGCTCGCCGACGGACGCATCCTCTACACCCGCTGGGAGTACGTCGACCGAAGCCAGGTCGCCTTCCACCACCTCTGGACGCTCAACGCCGACGGCACCGGCCAGATGATCTGGTACGGCAACATGCACCCGGGCACGGTGATGATCGACGCCCTGCCCATCCCCGGCACCCACAAGGTGGTCGCCTCGTTCTCACCCGGCCATGGCCGCCGCGAGCACAACGGGGCAATCACCGTCGTCGATCCCCGCGCGGGACCCGACGAGCGGGGCTTTGCCAGGCAGATCAGCCGCGGGATTGACTTCCGCGATCCTTATCCGATCTCCGACGACTGCTTCCTGGTGGCCTCCGGAGGAAGCATCCTCCTGATGGACGGCCAAGGCGTCACCACGCCAATCTACACGCTCCCGGCCGAGGATACCCGGGCGGGATTGGAATGCCACGAGCCGCGCGTCCTCGCGCCGCGCCGGCGCCAGCGGCTCATCCCGCCGCGGTTTGATCCCCACAAGGCGGTAGGCCGGCTGGTCCTGGCCGACATCACGTACGGGCGGAATATGGCGGGCGTGGAGCCGGGCGAGATCAAGAAGCTCTTGGTGCTCGAATCGCTCCCCAAGCCGGTCAACTTCAACATGCCCGGCCATCCCATGTTCCAGATCTCCCACATGGAGCCCCTCACCATCGGCGGGACGTTCTGCCTGGCACGCGTCCTCGGCACGGTGCCGGTCGAGCCCGACGGCTCGGCCCATTTCGAGCTGCCCGCCATGCGGTCGGTCTTCTTCGTCGCCCTGGACGAGAACGATCTCTCGGTCAAGCGGATGCAGAGCTTCGTCACCGTGCAGCCGGGGGAGACGACCGGTTGCTCGGGCTGCCACGAGCAGCGGACGGGCACGCCGCCGCCGGTGGCCGGGCTTCTGGCGCTGGAGCGGCCCCCGAGCCGGATCGAGCCGTTTGACGACGTGCCCGACGTCTTGGACTTCCCCCGCGACGTCCAGCCGATCCTCGACCGCCACTGCGTCGAGTGCCACAACCCCGACCGCCGCGACGGCGACGTGGATCTGTGCGGCGACCATACGCCCGCCTACTCCACGGGCTACTGGACGATCGTCAAGCGCCGGCTGATCTCCGACGCTCGAAACGCCTACGGCAACCGCCCGCCCCGCTCGATCGGCAGCTCGGCCAGCCGGCTCCTGGACTACCTCGACGGGAGCCACTACGACGCCAAGCTCACCCCCCACGAGCGGACCACGCTGATCCTCTGGATCGAGACCGGGGCCACCTACCCGGGCACGTACGCCAGCTACCTGAGCGGCATCGTGCCGGTCGAGTTCCCCGTGGAGACGATGACCCGGCGGTGCGGAGGCTGCCACGGGGTGAAGCCGAACAGCCACCCCCGGCTTGCGTGGGAGGGCGAGGACATCCGCCCCTGGGCCCGGCTCCCCTTCAAGTTCGGCGACGCCGACCCGGCTCTCTCCCTCTCGAACCTGACGCGACCGGAGAAATCCTACCTGCTCCGGGCCCCGCTATCCCCCGATGCGGGCGGCTACGGCCTCTGCGCCGAGCCGGTCTTCCGCGACACCGGCGACCCGGACTATCAGACGATGCTCCGGGCGATCGTCGAGGCCAAGGCGCTTCTCGCCGAGGTCAAGCGATTCGACATACCCGGCTTTCGCCCCAACGAGCACTACTTCCGCGAGATGCAGCACTTCGGCATCATCCCGCCCGACCAAACGCTCGCCGACCCGATCGACGTCTACGCCGCCGACCAGGCGTTCTGGGCGTCGTCGTGGTACCGGCCGGCAAGGCCGTGAGGGATGCAGGTAGTCTGTCGGTTCAACGAAACGGGAGCATTGGTTATCATCACCGTCTACGAGAAGGGGCTGCAACAATGAAGTGCGAATTCTGCAACTCTGAGACAAGTCCGAAGAAGGTCAGGAAGCAGCACTGGCACCGGCGTAAGCTCTACATCGTCGAGAACGTCGACGCGGAGGTGTGCACCGAGTGTGGAGAACGGTATTTTCACGCCACCACGCTCGACGCCATCGACAAGCTGATTGCCGGCGACCATGCGGTCAAAGAGGTGCTGTCGGTCGAAGTCATTTCCGCATGACACATCCTGTTGCAGCGCCAGAATTACCCAGCCGGCGGTCGTCGAGCACTCGCAGGCGAATGACCTCGAGGTGGCTCGGGCGCGCGGCGATTTCGACCCGCAGTTTGCCTGGCGCTATCCCGCAGGCGGTGGTCCATCGGCGATGTCCGCGTCGGTGAGCGGGATGGGCACTTCGACCGTGCCGCCGCACTGAGGGCATTTGATCCGCTTGCCGGCCCACTCGCTCGGGGCCCGGTACGGCTTGCCGCACGCGTCACAGCGGGCGGGAATGCCGGGCTGAGTGGTCTGTCTCGGCTGCTTGTCCGCCGGTGTGCGGCGAGTCGGCGTCGATTCCTTGGGCGGCTCGGGGGCCGGCTCGCCTTCCGGCTCCGCAGACTTGGCGGGGATCTTAAACCGGGCCCCGCAGTCGTCGCAGGCCACCAGCTTGCCTGCCCACTGGTCGGGGGCCGGCTTCCACCGTCCGCACTGGGGGCACTGGATGGGAATCGTCATGGGCGCCTCCCCCGGAGTCGTCCGGCCGCTGGGCACGGATCGGGCCCAGCCGCTCCCGGGGCCACGTTCGCTCCCGATTGTACCGGCACCCCTTCACGCCGCAAGTCGCACGCCGAGAGGTGCTTTGGGCGCACGAGGGCTTCACGTCGATGCGTTTGCCTGGCTGGCAGCCTGACTGAGCGTGCGGCCGAGCTTCTTTCGAGGCGAGGTCGTGCCGATCCGAGGCCGGGAGGTGGAATCACCGCCCCGCAGGACCGCGAGCAGCTTCTCCCTCGAGTCTTCCACGTCGGCCGGTGTGCCGAGATCCTCGACGGCGTCGGAGACCCCGAGTAGCACGGCACGTCGTACGGCATCGCGAATCCATTCGAAGAAGTTCATCTGCGTCTCCTCCATAAGCTTGATTTGACCGGCCCGCGACCGCACTGGGCCTCGGGCCGAGGGGAGCGGAGGTTAGCCGTTGCGAGCCGCCCTGTCCAGACGAGCTTCTCGCCCCCCTACAAGGGGTTTCGCGATGCGACGACCCCACCGATTGCGGCGTCCCTCGTTGGGTGATCTCGTCGACCGCAGGCCCAGGGTGGTCGTGGAGGGCGCGGGGGCGTCACTTGGCCCCCTGCTGGCGGTACCTTGTGAACGCCTCCGGCAGGAAGCGGACCAGGTCGCTGGCCGACAGCGACTCCTGGCCCAACTGTTCGGCGGCCAAGTCGCCGGCCAGACCGTGCAGGTAGACGCCCAGGCGGGCGGCATCGAACGGGGACAAGCCCTGACAGGCCAGCGCGGCCACCAGCCCGGTCAGCACATCGCCGGAGCCGCCGGTAGCCATGCCGGGGTTGCCCGTGGTGTTGATCGCAGTCGTGTTGCCGTCAGTGATGCACGTCTGGTGACCTTTAAGCACGACGACCACGCCGCACCGCTTGGCGAAGCGCACGGCTTCCGCCTCGCGCTTTTCGGCGGGGACGCGATCAGTTCCCAGCAGTCGGGCGAACTCGCCGGGGTGGGGCGTGAGGATACGTGGGCCACCGGGCTTCGAGAGGACCTTCCGACGGGCCGACAAGGCGTTCAGTCCGTCGGCGTCGACGACCATCGGCTGAGGCAAGTTCGCGTAAAGCCAACTGACAAGTGCGTCCAAGCCCAACGACCGGCCCATCCCCGGCCCGCAGGCGACCACCGTGGCCGTCTCGGCCAACTCGACGATCCGCGGGCGTGCCTCCAGCGCGATCCGGCCGGCCCGGTCGGAAGGCAGGGGAGCGGTCATGTAGGAGGGCTCGAACCCGGCGATCGTGTCGAGGCAAACGTCGGGCACGGCGAGCCGCACGAGCCCTGCCCCGCCCCGCAGCGCGGCCATCCCGGCCAGGCCCATGGCCCCGGCCATCCCCCGCGATCCGCCCACCAGCAGCGCCAGGCCGAAATGGCCCTTGTGGGCGTCGATCGGCCGCTCGGGGAGCATTGCAAGCGGCGTTTGATCGGGGGCACGCTTGCGGGGGCGACGGGTCTTGCGGGGTTCAGTCATGACTTGCCGCGTCGGGCCGCGTTCTTGGCGATCAGTCCGGCGATGTAGCCTCCCTTGAAGCCGGCGTCGATGTTGACCACCGTGACGTTGGCCGCGCAACTGTTGAGCATGCCCAAAAGCGCGGCCAATCCGCCGAAGCTGGCGCCGTATCCGACGCTCGTGGGCACGGCGATCACCGGGCAGGCCACGTGTCCACCCACCACGCTGGGTAGGGCCCCCTCCATCCCCGCCACGACGACCACCGCGTCGGACGCCTGCAACTGACCCAGATTGGCCGCGAGGCGGTGCGGACCCGCCACGCCGACGTCCTGAATGAGATTGACCCGGGCACCGGTCCAAACGGCCGTTTCCCGGGCCTCCTCGGCGACGGGGAGATCGCTCGTGCCGGCCGTGACCACGGTCACCTGACCGGAAACCGGGGGCTCGGGTCCTTCCGCGCCGACGACCGGGATGCGGAACGTGCGGCCCACCGAGTTGTACGATGCGGCCGGGAATTTGGGGCCCAGCTCGGCGGCTTGCTCGGGGGTCATCCGCGTGGCCAGCACGTCCATGCCGTTCTCCAGCAAGGCGCGGAAGATTTTTTCCATGGCCTCGACGGACTTCCCCTGGGCGAAGACGACTTCGGGGAAGCCGCAGCGCCGGGCGCGGTCCAGGTCGAGTTGGGCCTCGCCCACGTCGGCGATCCCGGGAAGGGAAGAGGGAGTGAGCCGCCCGGCAAACTCGTCGACCGACAACTCGCCCGCCAGCAGCCGCTCGGCCAGCTTCTCGATCTCGTGGCGATTCATGCCGTGTATCGTAGCGGACGCGTGTGGTCGAAACCAGGGCCGAGGGCGCGTCGACGCTCCGCCATTGGATTCCGTTTGCGGTTGCCGACGCTTGTCGCAGCCGGCCGTTGCACGTACGTTAAACGTTTCTTCGAAACCGGAGGCTGGAACGGTCCTATGAAAGATCGCTACCTGGGACGACGCGACAAGCTCCGCCGGGCGGTGCGGAAGGCCGGCGCCGACGCGCTGCTGGTAACCAACTTCACCAACGTGACCTACCTGACCGGCTTCACCGGCGACGATAGCTGCCTGCTCGTGCGGCGAGACGGCGACGTGGTCGTCAGCGACCCCCGCTACACCACCCAGTTGGGCGAGGAGTGCCCCGGGTTGGATCTCCAGATTCGCCGCCCGGGCGTGACCATGCTCACGGCGGTCACCAAGGTCCTCCGCCGAGCGAAGCCCCGCCGGCTGGGGATCGAGGCCGACTCGATGACCGTTTCGCTACGGGACCGGATCGCCCACGAGCTGCCGAAGCTCGATATCATTTCGACCGCCGGCCTGGTGGAGCAGCTCCGCCAAGTCAAGGACAATCGCGAGGTGGCCGAGATCCGGCGGGCGATCTGGCTGGCGGAGAAGGCGTTTGGCGTGCTCCGGGCGACGCTCCGACCGGAGAAGACCGAGAAGGAGGTGGCCGACGAGCTGGAGTACCAGTTGCGTTTGTTTGGGGCCAACCGCAGCGGATTTCCCACCATTGTGGCGGTGGGCCCGCGTGCTGCGCTGCCGCACGCCACCCCGGGCGACCGCCCGATCGGCTCCAGCGACTTTTTCCTGATCGATTGGGGCGCCGACGGGGGGCTCTACAAGAGCGACTTGACGCGGGTCGTGGTGACAGGTAGAATCTCGCCGAAACTTGAACGGATATATAGGGTTGTGTTCAGTGCACAACGGAAGGCGATCGCCGCCATCCGCCCCGGCGCCGTGGCCCACGACGTGGATCGCGCGGCCCGGCAGGTGATCTCCAAAGCCGGCTTTGGCCGGTACTTTGGACATGGCGTAGGGCATGGCGTAGGACTTGAAGTCCACGAGGCCCCACGGCTGGCTGCCAACAATCGGGTGGTGCTCGAGCCGGGGATGGTTGTGACGGTGGAGCCGGGCATCTACCTACCGGGGTGGGGTGGAGTCCGTATCGAAGACGACGTGCTCGTCACCCGAACGGGGCATGAAGTCCTCACCGGCGTTCCCAGGCAGTTGGAGGCGTCGGTGGTCCGCTGAACGTGATTGTAGCCGGAGTATTCGCATGGCCGGTTCTTCATCCAACCAGGACATCTTCGACGTGCGGAAGATCCGCCGTCTCGTGGAATTGATGAACGAGCACGACCTGAACGAGATGGATATCCGGCAGGGGGACATGCGGATTCAACTCCGCCGGACCGGCGAGCCGGTGATTGCCGCGTCGGTCGCCCAGCCGGCCCCCGCTTTGGTGAGCAGGCCGATTGCGCCGGCCGAGCCGTCCAGGGAGACGACCTCCGCGTCCGCCGAGAGTGCCGCCGTCGAGGCGTACATCGCGATCATCAAGAGCCCGATGGTCGGCACGTTCTACGCGGCCTCGGATCCCGACTCGCCGTCTTACATCAAGGTTGGGGATCCGGTGGGGCCGGACACCACGGTTTGCATCGTGGAAGCGATGAAGGTGTTCAACGAGATTCCGGCCGAGGTCTCCGGGAAGATCGTGGCCGTGCTGGTCGAAAACGGCGAGCCGGTGGAGTTCGGTCAGCCCTTGTTCAAGGTCGACACACGGCAGTAGCAGCGATGTTCAAACGGATTCTGGTTGCCAATCGCGGGGAGATTGCGCTGAGGATTCTGCGCGCCTGCCGCGAGTTGGGGATCGAGACGGTGGCGATCTTCAGCGAGGCCGACCGCGGGGCGGCGTATCTGTCGATGGCCGACGAGGCCTACTGCCTCGGCCCGCCCAAGGTGGCCGACAGCTACCTGAGGATCGACCGCGTGATCAGTGCGGCCGAGATCGGCAACGTGCAGGCGATCCACCCGGGCTACGGCTTTCTGGCTGAAAACGCCCATTTCGCCGACGTCTGCCGGGACTGCAAGATCGAGTTCATCGGGCCCAGCCACGAGGCGATGGCCGTGGTGGGCGACAAGAACGCGGCCCGCCGTCTGGCCCGTGAGATCGAGGTGGCCACCGTCCCGGGGAGCGACGGGCTGGTGCACGACGAAAAGGAGGCGCTGGCCGTTGCCCGTCAGATTGGCTTTCCGGTGCTGGTGAAGGCGGCGGCCGGCGGGGGGGGGCGTGGGATGCGCGTGGTGGTCAACGAGCAGGCGCTCAAGACGGCCTTCCAGCAGGCGCAGGCGGAGGCCGACGCGGCGTTCGGCAGCGGCGAGACCTATCTCGAAAAATACGTCGAGCACCCCCGCCACGTGGAAGTCCAGGTGTTGGCCGACGTGCACGGCAACGTGGTGCACCTCTGGGAGCGCGACTGCACCTTGCAGCGCCGCCACCAAAAGCTGATCGAAGAGAGCCCCGCGCCCGAACTGGACGACGCGGTCCGGCAGGCAATGTGCGATGCGGCGGTCCGGCTGGTCCACGCGGCCAACTACACCAACGCCGGCACCGTGGAGTTCATCGTCGACCGCCAGGGACACTTCTTCTTCATCGAAATGAACGCCCGTATCCAGGTCGAGCATCCGGTCACGGAGATGGTCACCGGGATCGACCTGATCAAGGCCCAGATTCGGATTGCGGCGGGCGAGCCGCTCCCGTTTGTGCAGGAAGAGATCACCTGCCGCGGGGCGGCGATCGAATGCCGTATCAACGCGGAGGACACGGAGCGCAACTTCCGGCCCTCCCCGGGGCTGATCGAGCGGATGATCGTGCCGGGCGGGTTCGGTGTCCGGTTCGACTCCCACGTACACGCCGGATACCTCGTCTCCCCGCACTACGATTCGATGATCGGCAAGCTGATCGTCCACCAGCCGACCCGGGCGGAGGCGATCGCCTGCATGCGGCGGGCACTCTCGGAGCTGCGGATTGAGGGCATCAAGACCACGGTCTCCCGGCACCAGGAGATCCTCGACCATCCCGCTTTCACCGAGTCCCGGGTCGACACCACGTTCATCGAACGGACCTGGCCGGGGTGACGTAGAACGAGAAGAATCGCGTTGCCGGCAAGCCCCTCCCGCCACAGTTGGTCCCCCTTGGCCGCAACTGTGGGCTGCTCCGACCGAGCACCCCACCACGGGACAGGCCGGAAGCCTCTGCTCCTCCGCCGCCCGCAGAACTCGCCCCCACCGCGCCGCTCTCCCGCCTTTTCAATCGGGCGCTTCGTCGATAAGATAACCAGTTCGCGTGTACACAGACCTTGGACCCTTGAGCAAGCGTTACGAGCTGACCCGGAGTGATCCATGAGAACGCCCCTTTCCAGTCCCCAGAGACCGAAGACCGATATCCGCCGCGTGGGCATCTTCTTCTCCGGCGGTCCCGCCCCGGCCGCCGACGCCGTGATCGCCAGCGCCGCGATGTGCTTCTCCCGTGCCGGCATCGAAGTGCTCGGCTTCCGCTACGGCTACTCCCGCCTGATGGAGTACAAGCCGAACGAGCCACTTGAGGAAGGCTGCGCCTACGTGGTCCTGGACCATAAGGACATGGAGGGAATGCGAACGGGGACGGGGATCATGCTCGGCACGGCCCGCGCCAACCCCGGCAAACAGGTCGAGAATCCTGAGGACCTGGATGACCCCGACAAGACCGCCCCGATGATGACCGTCTACGAGGCGTTGTGCTCGCTGGGCGTCGACGCGTTGATTTCCATTGGCGGCGACGACACGCTCACCACCGCCGCCAAGTTCAAGCTATTCCAGGACAAGCTGCCCGAGGGCAAGAAGCGAATCCGCGTCGTCCACCTGCCGAAAACGATCGACAACGACTACGAAGGGATTGACTTCACCTTCGGCTATTTCACGGCCGTCGACCTGCTGGCCACGCAGGTCCGCAACCTGCTCTCCGACGGGCGAAGCTCCCGGGCCTGGTACGTGGCCCAGGTGATGGGGCGAAAGGCCGGATGGCTCAGCTACGGGGCGTCGATCGCCGGGGAAGGAAGCCTGGTCGTCGGCCTGGAAGACGTCCCCGACGAGTGGTGGTCGGAAGAGGAAACGATCGATCCGCGAACGAACAAGAAGCTTCTCGGCAAAGACGGCAAGCCCGTCGTGCGCGAGATCATCGACCTGGAGGCCGTCGTCGACCGGATCGTCAAAACCGTGATCGCCCGCATTCAGGAAGGAAAACACTACGGCGTGATCCTCATGGCCGAGGGCCTGGCCGAGTTCCTCTCGCTTGACGAGATCGAGAAGTGCGTCTCCCACGACGAGTTCATCCACCTCAAGCCCGACTCGTTCGGCCACTTCCCGGTCTCGCAACTGAAGTTCAGCGGGCGCGTGGGCCGCTGGATCAAGCAGAAGGTGAAGGACGCCATTGACCAGGACCTGAAGATCAGCGGAGTGCAGTTCGGCTACGAAGTCCGCTGCCACCGACCCACCGCCTACGACGTCGCCCTGGGCAGCCAGCTCGGCGTCGGCGCTTACCGGGCGCTGGCCGAAGAAGGGATCGACGGCGTGATGGTCTCCGTGACCGGGCAGCTCGAGCTGATCTACAAGCCGTTCGAGAAGCTGGTCGACATGAAGATCCTCCGCGCCTACCCCCGGCCGATCAAGCCGGAGGAGGCATTTCACCAGCTTGCGCGGTACCTGGAGGTGTGGATCGACGACGATTAGGACTTCGCGGTCATGGCTGCCTCGGAACCGGACACTGCTGTGCGTCTCAGGAACACGCAGGCATGGGACAAACAGTTCCTGCTTCTCGCCGGTTTCACCTCGCTCGTGTTCGTCCCGATCACGGTTGACTCGATCATCCGTCGCGATTGGGGCGGCGTGCTGCTTCTGGCTATTCCGGCTGGCGTTGCTGCCGTCGGCAAATGGGTCCGCCGTGTCACGCCGGAGGACTATCTCGTCCTTCATCCGGACCGGATGGAAATTTCCGGTTGTGGGGCAGGACGGACTGTCGTTTCATGGTCGGAGGTCAAGGGGATCCGCTGGCCAACGGGCCAGGATGGCGACACTCCCATCAAGATCGGGGTCCCTCGCACCAAGGACAGGGTTGTGCCATGGATCGCCGTAAGACTGACGGCCGTTTCGCCTGCTGACCGCGTGAAACTCATTCGCTACCTGAGCGTGTACGGCGCGGACGTGGAACAAGAGGGCTGGCCGCAGTTTTGCCGCACGCAAGCCGTTCCCCTGGTCGAAGCCTGCCAGCGTGCGGAAGCGCCGTCGGCTGCCGACGGCCCGACGCACGCGTTCCCCTCCCCGCCTGCCGCGATGCTCCGCCTGTTCTCGCCGCTGATCGAGCGGCGTCCTTTCCTGGCAGGAGTCCTCCTCCCGCTTGGCGCCCTTCTGTCCATTCAGCGACTCATCTCGCGCAGGACGTGGTGGACGGTCTCGGGGATCACTGCCGTCTCGGCGCTTGTCAACATACGCCTCGTCTGGGGGCGGTGGGTTTCTCCGTTCGCGGAGTTCTGCCTTGCTGTATGCGGCACCATGTTTCTGTTGGGCTTGCTCGCACCGACCGATGCAGGTCGCTCCAGAAACCGGGAGTCCGACGTAGCGGGGGCTGGCTGCTGCCTGGCCGTGGTGTTGATTGGGATACCGCTGATGGGAAACGCCGCCGCGCTCGGCTGGATTCCCGCCCAGTTGGCATCGTATTGCCTCCTGGCCGGATTCCTGCTGCTCTACGCACCGGCCTTGATTCATGCACGCAAGCAGAGACAGCACGAAAGGCGGCGCCGCGCCGCGCTGGAAGCCGACGCTCTGCGGCGCTGGGCCGTTTACGAAGACACCGGCCGACTTCCGGATGCCGAATTGCCCTGGTAATCCGAGGGAGCAAGAGCTGAGCTGTCTCGAGACCGACGGCGTTCGGCGCGGTCAGCGAGCAGCCGGCCACGCACCGGCTGCACGGCCCGCGCTTACAACGTCCCTTTCGTGCTCGGCACGTCGCGGATTCGCGGGTCCGTCTCCACGGCCATCCTGAGCGCCCGGGCGGTCGCCTTGAAGATCGCTTCGGCGACGTGGTGGCTGTTGCGGCCGTGGTGGAGGACGACGTGCAGGTTCAAGAGGGCGTTGGCCGCCACGGCCTGCCAGAAATCGGCCACCAGCTCGCTGTCGAACTCACCGATCTTGGCCGTGGGGAACTCGGCATGGAACACGAAATAGGCCCGGCCGCCCAGGTCGATGGCGGTGGTGACGAGCGTTTCTTCCATGGGGAGCGTGAAGTGGCCGTAGCGGCGGATGCCCGCCTTGTCGCCCAGCGCCTCGCGGATCGCCTGGCCCAGGCAGATCCCCACGTCTTCGACGGTGTGATGCTGGTCGACCTCCAGATCGCCGCTCGCCTTGACGGTCAGGTCCATTGCGCCGTGCCTGGCCAGAAGCTCGAGCATGTGATCCAAGAACCCCACGCCGGTGGCCACCTGGGACCGGCCGGTGCCGTCCAGCGTCAGCTCGATTCGGATCTCGGTCTCCGCCGTCTTGCGTTCGATTCGGGCAGTGCGTGCCATGGTTGGGTGCTCAGGGTAAGGGCATTTTTGGGCGGGGAAGGAGGAATCTCGCAAAGGGGATGGAAAAGGGCTCTCGCAAAGGCGCCAAGACGCAAAGGATCAAGAAGGAAAGAAGACTCTGGCTCGGACGCAGACGGATTCACTTGACAACACGACACCCAATATCAATCCTCCTCCCTTTTCCTCGTTTGCGTCTTGGCGCCTTTGCGAGAGACCTTCTTCCTTACCCTCGTTGTCCTTCGCGTCTCTGCGAGAGATCTTCTCCTTTCCCCTCCTCGTCCTTCTTCACCAAATCGGTTCTTTCCACGGTCCGCGGTGGTCAAAGGATCGCCTTCAGCCGCTCCAAGCACGCTTCGATCTGGTCGTCCGTGCCCACGCTGATCCGTAGTCCGTCGCCCCAGCGGGGATAGTCCATGTATCGGACCAGGATGCCCTCTTGTTTGAGTCGCTCATAGAGGGGTTTTACCGGCTGTTCCGGATGCACGTTCCAGGTGAAGTTGGCCTGCGAATCGACCGTCTCAAACCCTAAATCCCGCATCCCGGCGGTCAGTCGCCCGCGCGTGGCCAGGATTCTCGCCCGGTTGTCGGCCAACCACGCCCCGTCGCCGATGGCCGCCGTGGCGGCGGCGATGGAAAGCGCGTCGCAGTTGTACGAGTCCTTCACCTTCCCGAGCCCTTCGATCACCTGCGGTTGGGCCACGACGTACCCGAACCGCAGCCCGGCCAGCGCGTACGACTTGCTCATCGACCGGGAGACGAGGATCTTCTCGCTCCGGGCGACGAGCTGCATGCAGTTGGTGTCGGCAAAATCGGCGTACGCCTCGTCGACCAGCAGCGGGCGCGGCAGCCGCTCGGCAAGCTCCAGCACCCGCTCGGGCGGAATCGTCGTGCCGGAAGGGCTGTTGGGGCTGGGCAGGAACGCCAGCCGCAAGCCGTCGGTCGCGGCGGCAAAACCATCCGGAAGCGACCAATCGGGCTCGAAGTGGATCTCCTCGCTCCGCGCACCCTGAATCTGGGCCAAGGTCTTGTACAGGATGTAGCTGGGATAGGGCAATCGAAGCGTTTGCCCCTGGCCGACGAACGCGCGGGTGACGATGGTCAGGATATCGTCGCTGCCGTTGCCGCAGAGGATCCAGTCGGGCTCGACGCCCAACACCTCGGCCGCCTTGCGGCGAAACGCGCCGGCCATCGGATCGGGATACTTCTGCAACCCCCGTCGAACCACTTCCTCGATCGCCCGATCCACCGCCGGCGAGCAGCGATACGGGTTTTCGTTCGTGTTCAGCTTGATGACCTCGCCTACCTGCGGCTGTTCCCCCGGCACGTAACCGGCCATCGCGTCGATCTCGGGTCGGAAGTGGGACATGCTCGGAGCGAGGGGTCAGGGGCGAGGGAGGAAGGGTCCGTGGCTGCCGGGTCATTTCAACCGAACTGACGGCAGACGCTTCAGTCTTTGAGTGCGGGGATCCACTTCGATGCCGACCGATTCCAGAGCGGTGACCCCAAGAATCGGCTCCACGTCATCAGCACCGAAAATGATGGTCGCCCCGACGATCTCCCCCATGAACTCAATCTCTGCCGTGGTGATGTCCATCTTCGTCTCCGAGCCGTCGGCAAGCTCATAAGTCCGCTTCGCCTTGGGCGCGAGGCCGATCTCCCGAAGGTGCTTCCCGGGAACCAGGCAGTCCACGGCGCCCGTGTCGACCAGAAACAACCCTTCCCAGGTACGCTCAGGCTCGGCCGTATTCCGAACCGTCACGGTCACGTGCGTCACACCCATATCGTCGTCCCCCTTTCCTCATCCTTCATCCCTTATCCTTCATCCTTACCTCCACGCTCTCCCGATGCGCCGTCAGCCCCTCCTTCGTGGCTAGCACGCGAACATCGCCGGCCAACTCCATCATACCTTCTCGCGAGAAGTGAAGGATACTGCCGGCGCGGAGGAAGTCGTTCGACGCGAGCCCGCTGGCGAATCGGGCCGTGCCGCTGGTGGGAAGCACGTGCGACGGCCCGGCCGCGTAGTCGCCTAGGGCGACCGGCGTGTAGTTGCCCAGGAAGATCGCCCCGGCGTGCCGGATCTTCTCGACCAGCTCCTCGGCGTCGGCGGTGGCAATGTGGAGATGCTCGGGGGCGATTTCGTCGGCCAGCGCGCAGGCCTCGTCAGCATCCCGGGCGAGGATCACCGCGCCGAACTCTTCGAGGCTCTGCCGCGCAAGCTCGCCGCGCTCGACTTCGGCGAGCCGACGCTCCAGCTCCGCCACGGCCGCGTCCAGCACGTCCGCCTCCCAGCCGATGAGGATGCTCGCCCCCGGCGCGTGCTCGGCCTGGGCAATCAGGTCATAGGCCGTGTACTCCGCCCGGGTGGAGCCGTCGACGATCACCACCACTTCGCTCGGTCCGGCGATCGAGTCGATGTCCACCTCGCCGTACACGTGCTGCTTGGCCAGCGCGACGAACAGGTTGCCGGGCCCCACGATCTTGTCCACCCGCTCGATGCCCTCGACCCCGTAGGCCAACGCCGCCACGGCCTGCGCCCCGCCCAGCCGGTAGACTTCGCGGATTCCCAGCTCGTGACAGGTGGCCAGCATGTCCCGATGGTAGGCCCCGAACTTCGTCGGCGGGGCCACGACGGCCAGCTCCGGCACGCCGGCCACCTGGGCGGGGACCGCCGTCATCAGCACGGTCGACGGATACGCCGCCGCCCCGCCCGGCACACAGATCCCCACGCGGTCGAGCGGCCGGTATCGCTCGACCAGGTAGCCGCCCGGCACTTCCACGCGCACGTCGCCGTGCAGGATCGCCTGCTGGAACCGGCGGATGTTCTCGCGGACCCGCCGGACCGCCTCCAAAAACTCCGGATCGGCCCCGGCGTGTGCCTCGGCCAGCTCCCCGGGAGCGACGCGGAGGGTCTCGGCCGTCAGCTCCGCCTTGTCGATCCGGGCGGAATAGTCCAAGACGGCCGCAAGCCCCTTCTCGTCCACGTCCCGGCAGATCCGCCGGACGACCTCGATCGGCGAAAGCGGCTCGCCAAAGATCTCGATCGTGCGCCGCCGCCCCTCCCGGCTCACCACGTCCCCCCGCGGACCAAGCCGCCCGCGAAGCTCCCCCATCGCCGCCCGGATGTCGTCGCGCCGGCTGTCGATTCGTTGGATTTTCAGGCTACTGGGACTCATGGTTGGTGCTCTCGATTGGCGAGACCGACTCAAGCGGGGCTCGACCCCTCTTCGGAGGGAGCGCGAGCCCGTGATGAAATTTGCCGCGACGCGAGTCGCCAGCCGTGCGACATCACCGTCCCCAACCGCGCGTCGCTTCCTTCACGGCCCTGCGTGAGGACACGCAAGTCCCTTATTGTGTTCGCTTGCCTCGGCCAGCGGAAGGCCCTGGGGGACGCTCGGCGGACGTGGGTTCGCGGTGTGGTTCCTTCTTGAGATCGAGCGTGGGCGCCCGGTGTCCGCGTTCCGCCTTTCCTGGTATGTTTGATTGCGGCATTCGATCGACGTCAATCGCGGTGGAGACCCTCCCATGGGCGAGCCCAGCCAACCCTTCGTCCGCCGGGTCGTATTGCGGAACTACAAGAGCATCAAGGAGTGCGACGTTTCGCTGGGACCGCTGACGTTCCTGGTCGGACCGAACGGGTCGGGGAAGAGCAATTTCCTCGATGCGCTGCGTTTCGTGGCCGAATCGCTTTCTTCTCCCATGGGAGAATCCGTCAGTGAGCGGGGCGGGATCGACGAACTCTGTCATCGGTCCCAGGCGGGCTTGAAGTGCTTGTCGATCGAACTGGAACTCGGGTTGCGCGATGGCGGTGACGCGTCCTACAAGCTGGTTGTCCGCGCTAACCCACCGAGCGAATTCGAGGTTGAACAGGAGTATTGTCGCGTTTGTGCGCGTGGTACCCCGGCGGCTGGATATCGCGTGCGGAACGGGGAGGTTGAGCAAGCCACGTTTGAGGGCACACCGCGCGTCGTGCCTGACCGCCTGTACCTGACGATCGCTTCCAGCTTCCCAGAGTTCCGGGGCCTCTACGACCTTCTTGCCCAGATGAGGTTCTACAACATCGATCCTCACGAAATACGCACAGATGTGCCAATTCAGGATTCACGTGGGAGTGCCCCTCGCAGTCACATCTTGTTGCCAGGCGGCGGCGGTGCGCGTGAAGTTCTCCGGGGAATCAGCCACGTTTCGGCGGGGCGCCGCATAGAGGAGTACATGCACGCTATCCTGCCGGACTTTGAGCGAGTGGCCGTGGAATCCGTATTAGACTTCGCACGACGCGTCAATTCTCCCGTGGCGGATTTGATCGAGAATGAGGGCATTGGCGAGAGCCTCGCGTTCTTCTGGTTTGTACTGCGCGTGGGCAACGAGCCAGTCTACTTCCCGGTAAAGAGTATGTCTGACGGCACACTCCGGGCGCTTGGCGTGCTCTTGGCGTTGTTCCAGTGTCTTGGTCGCCCTGCCGAGGCCCCCATTCCGCTGGTTGGCATCGAAGAACCCGAATCGGCCTTGCATCCTGCGGCGGCGGGCGTCCTGTTCGATGCCCTACACGAGGCATCTCACTTCACGCAGGTGCTCGTAACGACGCACAGCCCCGATCTGCTCGACATCCCGGACCTTGACCCGGATTCGCTGCTGATTGTCGACATGGTTGAGGGCAAATCCGTGATCGGCCCGGCCGACGACGTGAGCCGATCGATCATGCGAGACCGGCTGTCTACGGCCGGGGAGTTGTTGAGGCAGAACCACTTGAGACCACAAGGCCAGTCGCCAGGGCCCGTGCCTGCTGAGAGCGATTGACGCCCCCCGGTGCTTCTTCGGGTCCGCCGATGATTCTGAATCTGGGCTGCATTGTCGAAGGGCACGGCGAAGTGGCAGCGGTCCCGGTCTTGCTCCGACGCCTCCAGCAGGAGTATGACCCAAGTCTCTCCCTCAACATCCCTCGACCGTTTCGCGCGGGCCGCTACAAGCTCGTGAAGCCCGGGGAATTGGAGCGAACGCTTGAGAAGACGGCCAGACGGCTCGCACCGCCTTGTGCGATCCTGGTTCTGATCGACGCCGAGGACGACTGCCCCAAGGAGCTTGCGCCTGAACTACTGAAACGCGTTCAGCGGGCTCGGCCCGATATTCCCTCGGGCGTTGTGCTCGCGAAGCACGAGTTCGAGGCGTGGTTCCTGGCGGCGATCGAGTCGCTCAGCGGCCGCCGCGGATTGAGCGATAATCCGCGCCCTGTACCAGACCCGGAAGCGGTCGGCGATGCGAAGAAGTTGCTAACGCGCAACATGCCAGGCAGCCGCGCTTATTCGGAGACCTTGGATCAGCCCGCTTTGGCTGCCCTCTTCGACCTCCAACTGGCCCGCCAGCGATCCGACTCCTTCGACAAGTGCTGCCGCGAGGTGGAGCGTCTGTTTCGCGAGGCGCTGCGGTAGTCATCCGGGTGGTAGGCATCCGGCCAGCGGGGAAGGCAATCCGGCTGACATCTCCGTGCCGGCGTTCTAGAATTGAGTGGGTCGGAGTGCGGGGTCGCGTGGCGCCGGGCGTTTCTCTTGAGCTGACTGGCCAGAGTTGTGGGACGTACCCTCTTTTCCATCACTTGTGCTACCTGCCAGGCGCGGCTGAGCGTGCGCGACGAGGCGGCCATCGGGCAGATCCTGACCTGCCCGAAGTGCAGCAGCATGGTCGAGGTTGTGCCCCCGCCGGGGTGGCAGTCCCCCGGGGAATCGCGATCCAGTCCGCCGGAAACTGGGCCGGCACCGGAGTCACGCAAGGCCACGCCGGCCGAGACGCCGAGTGGATCCGGTACGCCAAAACCGACCACGGAAGGGGGGGGAGGCCGAGCTGGGAGAGCGAAGCCGGTTCGTCAGCCCCCCGTACGGGGTAAAAAGAAGGCCTCTGAGGCTACGGAGCCCGCGCCAAACACCGCCGGAGATTCGGCCAAAGGGTCGGGCGCCATGAAGGGGGCCGCCGCATCCATCGCGGCCTCCCTTGCGCCCACACCGACCACGGCCGCCGAGGTGCCCCCATCGGCCCAGGCGGATGCGCCGCCGCCGACAAAGCCCCCACAATCGACTCCGCCCCCCCCCGAGCCAACTGCCCAGCCAGGCGAGCCCAGCCAGGCCTCGGGGGTTGCCGAAGAGGTCGCGGCCAGCCAAGCGGCGGAAGGGGCCCCGTGGGGCATGTCGCCGGTGGCCGTTGCTCCGGCGGAATTGCTGTGGCGCAAGTGGCTGCTTCTGGCGGCCGCCCCCGTGGTGGGGGTGGTCATTGGGGTCACGATCTGGACGTTCCTTCCGTCATCACGCGGCCCGGGTGCATCCCCGGTCGTGCCGCCGGTTGAGCCGGCGGAGCCGCTTCCGACCGTCGAAGAGCCGCCGCAAGAGGAATCGGAGCCGATCGCCTCGCGGCTCGACCCACGGTGGCTGCCCGGAGAGACGCGGCTGTTGGTGAGCCTGCGGGCGTCCAACTTGGCTGGCCAGAAAGCGTTCGACTCGGCCACGCCGTTGGCTGGCCCGGCTTGGCAAATGATGAGCCGGCTGGTCACCGCGTTTGGACTGAAACTGGAGACGATCCACCGCCTGAGCTGGGCCGCGACGGATCTGGGCAACTGGCCCGATCCCGGGCTGGTTGTGATCGAGTTGGAGGAGGGCCAGGACGCGGGCGTCTTTCGCCGCGTTGGCCGGCCCGCGGAGATCCTGGTGGACGGCAAGGTGGGTCGTCGTCTGACCCGGGGCGGCTGGCCCCACCCGTTCGTGGTCGTCGACGAGCTGACGATCGTCACCGGCCGCGAGGAATTGCTCCGGGAGCTGGCCGACCGGAGCGAGCCGGCCCTGGCAAGCTTGCCCATCGATCGGCTCTTCAAGTCGATGAGCCCGGATGCCGATGCCCTCGTGTTGGTCGATCTGGTTTCGGCCCGGGAGGCGGGCTGGCGTCTGCCGATGTCGCTGATGGACGTCTGGCCGGCCGGACGCGACGCGTGGCACGTCGCCTGGGAAGTGCCCCAAGGGCTGGGACTCTTGGTCCGCACCGGCCACACGGGCGTTAGCGAGCTTGCGCTGGTCTGCGAGGGGGAGACCGCGGCTCAGAGCGTGCATGCCGCGCTGGACGAGCTGATTCCGGCCGCCGGGACTGCGATCGGCGGCCAAATGAAGTCGCTTGCCCAGCAGCGCGAGTCGGGCCGGATCGCCACGGCCGCCACCGATCAGTACGAGGCACTGTTGACCGGAGCATCGGCCGCGCTCGGTGCCGCCCGATGGGAGATCGTCGACGACGCTGTCTGGCTCCGGGTCGACGGGGGCGCCGGGGTATCGGATCTGGCCGTGGCGGGAGCAGGAAGCCTGCCGGCGATCCGTGCCGCGTGGCTCGACGCCGCGCTGGTGGCCGACGACGCGAACCATCGCGGGCTGCTTGCCAGTCTTCGCGGCTACCACCAAGCTGAAGGGAGCTTTCCCGCCGGTGCAGGGGGCGCGTCGCTACTGGCGCCCGAGACCCGCCTGAGCTGGATCGCCACGATCTTGCCCTATTTCGACCACGAAGACTGGCATCAGGAACTCCAATTCGGGTATCCCTGGAACAGCCCTCAGAATCGTCCGGTCACGCGGCGGCGGCTCGATTCGGTGGTCAATCCGGCCTTGGGACCCAGCAACACGGAGGCCGGGTTCCCGGTGACTCACTATGTGGGGGTGGCCGGAGTCGGCCCCGACGCAGGCACGCTCAAGCCGGGGCACTTTCGGGCCGGCGTGTTTGGGTTCAACCGCACCACCCGATTGGACGATATCCCCGACGGAGCCAGCAACACGATCGCCATCTTGGGGGTGACCAAACGGCTCGGGGCATGGGCAGCCGGGGGAAACGCGACGGTCCGGGCGCTGACCAAGCCGCCCTACGTCAACGGTCCCGACGGATTTGGGAGCGGCCAACCGGACGGCATGTTGGTCGGCATGGCCGACGGGTCGGTCCGCTTTGTCTCCAAAAACATCGATCCCACCGTGCTTGAGCAACTGGCCACCGTGGCCGGCGGAGAACATGCCACGGTGGCGGCCCTGGAGTCGACGCGCGTCCCGCGGCCGCCGGCTGCGCCCGACCTCGCGACGACCGGGCCGAAGCAACCTGCCCAACAACCGGCCGAACGGCCTGTCCCGGCCCCCAAGAGCCAAGAGCCTGCTCCGGTCGACCTGGCCGGCGGTGCAGATGCGGAGCCGGTCGCGCCGGTCGAGGTCGACGTCGAGGCCCGGCTCGAAACCCGCATCCTCCAGATTGGTTTCCCCGGCGTCCCGCTCGGCGATGCCGTCGAGATGTTGGCCCAACTGAGCGCGTTGCCGATCGCGTTCGATCTGGACGCGATGATCGAACTTGGCGTCACGATCCACGACCCGGTCACCGTCGAGCTTTCCGACGCCACGCTGGGCGAGATCCTCGAAGCCGTCCTCGCCGCCCGAGGGCTCACCTACGTGGTCGATCGCGGTCAGATCCTGGTCACCAGTCCCCAGAAGAAGCAAAGCTCGCTGCGGGCCGGGAGTTACACCGTGTCGGACTTGACCGGCCCCGAGTCGGAGGGCACGGAAACGTTGGCCGGATTGGTCAGGCAGCTCGTGGCACCCGACTCCTGGCGTCCGGCGGGCGGCCAGGGGGCGATCGAATCAGCACCAGGGGTGCTCAAGGTGGTCCAGACCGACGCCGTCCACGCTCAGGTCATCGCGTTCTGCGAACGATTGCGGTCGGCACGCGGCCTGCCGCTGCGGAGCCGGCACGACCCGGCGAAGTTCTCGCTGGTCACCCGTTTGGACCGAGCCCGAGCGAAACTGAGCCAGCCGATCACGGCCAACTTCCAGGCGCCGACGCCGCTGGTGCGGATCGTCTCGGACCTGGAGGCGTTGAGCGGGACGACGATCTTCATCGACTGGACCGCACTGGGGGCCGAAGGGATGTCGCCCGCGACGCAAGCGACGCTCGAGGCCGACGGTCAGCCGCTTGCCGAGGCGTTGGATGAGATGCTGCGGCCGATGGGCCTGGCCTACCGGGTGGTCAATGGTGATACCCTGGAGATCACTAGTCGGAAGGTCCTCTCGGCCCGGCTCGAGCTGGAGTTCTACCCCTTGACCGATCTGCTCACGGAGGGGGTGACTCCCGGCTCACTGACGGGGAAGATCCAGGACCAGGCAGCCGGGGCTACGTGGACCGATGCGGGCGGGCCGGGCGTGCTCCATTTCGACGAGCCGTCGAAGTGCCTGATCGTGCTCCAATCGCAGCCGGTCCAGTCCGAGCTCGAAGGCCTGCTCGCGCGGTGGCGGGCGGAGCGAGAGGAAGCGGCGAAGGCGAATCGGTAGGGTCCGGCGACGACGGCCGGGCCGGGTGGGGCTATCCTGCTGGTTTTGCGCTTGCTTTTCCGTGCGGATATGCGAAAATGGAGGGAAAGAGGAAGTTTCTTTTGCCGGGATGACGATTTCAGAAACATGAGTTCCAGTTGGGCTGCTTACTTCTGGTTTTATTTTAGCCCGCAGGGTCGCGGGGCCGGAGGAGGTCTGTAAGCTCAGCCAAACGAAGCGAGCAACTCAAAGCCCCGAGACCCGCAAGGATCTCGGGGCTTTTTCGTTTGGGTGTGACAGGGATTGGTACGTGCGTGGTTGCGAGGGGGAAGAACCCCCCTCGCCGTGAGTCTCTGGAACGAGGGAGTCCCCAAGATGATTGTCGTGATGAAGAAGGGCGCCAGTAAGGAGCAGATCGATCACATGATCCAGCGGGTCAAGGAGCTTGGCCTGAAGCCTCACCCGATCTACGGGACGGAGCGGACCGTGATCGCCGCCATCGGCGACAAGCGCGACGAGCACCGCCACTCGCTCGAAAGCGGGCCGGGCGTGTCGGCGGTCGTGCCGATCCTGGCCCCGTACAAGGTGGCCAGCCTCGAGGTCAAGCCCGAGCGGACCGTGGTTCGCGTCGGCCCGTTGAGCGTCGGCAACTGCCACCTGGGCGTGATTGCCGGCCCCTGCTCGGTGGAGAGCGAAGCGCAGACGCTCGTCACCGCCCGAGCCGTCAAGGCCGCCGGGGCCACCGCCCTCCGCGGAGGGGCGTTCAAACCACGGACCAGCCCGTATAGCTTCCAGGGACTCAAAGAAGAGGGGCTCAAAATCCTGGCCGCC
>DATKZH010000447.1:0-14916 GCA_035528065.1 Thermoguttaceae bacterium
ACCTGCTCTACGTCTGCGCGGCCAACGGCGTGGAATGGACGCACATGTACGTGAAGCATCCCGAAGCGCCGAGCCTGATCGTGCTCGACAAGAACACCGGCAAGCTCGTCGCCCGAGACGACTTCGGGATCGGCCCCGACATCACCCACGGGCAGTGGAGCTCGCCCGCCATGGCCGCGGTGGGCGGCCGGGAGCTGGGCTTCTTCGGGGCGGGAAACGGCGTCCTGTACGCGTTCGAGATGCTCGACCCGAGCCGGCTCGGCGACGGAGCCGAGCTGCTTACGAACGTCTGGAAGTTCCACGGCCATCCCCTGGCGCAGACCGAGGATCGAGTGCCGGTCGATCATCAGCACGACAGCACCTCCTACCAGGTGACGGGGATGCCGGTCTTCTCCAAGGACCGCCTCTACGTGCCTTTCACCCAGGAGCCGTTCCACAACATGAAGCTGGCCCGGCTCGCGTGCCTCGACGCCACGAAGACGGGCGACGTCACCCGAAGCGCGTTGGTCTGGTCGTACGACGAGATCGCCGCCACCTGCTCCACGGTGGCCGTGGCCGACGACCTGGTCTACGCCGCCGACTTCTACGGCAAGCTGCACTGCCTCGATGCCCAAACGGGCGAGTGCTACTGGGTCCACGAGGCCGGCGGGCCGATCTGGGGCTCGCCGCTGGTGGCCGACGGCAAGGTCTACCTGGGCACCGGGAAGCAGCTCTTTTGGGTCCTGAAGGCGGGCAAAGATCTCAGCGTGGTCAACGAGATTCGCATGCGCGACAAGGTCCTCAGCACGCCCGTGGCCGCCAACGGCGTGTTGTACGTGATGACGAACAAGCACCTGTACGCGGTGACCGGACGATGAAGAGCAACGGGGGCACTCTCCCAATTTGCGCGCAGCGAAACGAGCGAAATGGAGCCTTGAACCGTCATCTTGTGGCGCACGTTTCCGACGTGCCTTTGGGTTGTGGACACGTTGGAAACGTGCCCCACGTTAGGACTGTCCGCCTCGACAATGTGGGAGTTGTTCTTCGGCCGCACCCCCATTGGGGAAGCGATTTCCTTGCGAGTCCTCAACGGGGTTTGGAGCCTGGGAGACCGGAAAAACGGCCAAGATGCCGTGCCGCGGCCGGACGCCAGGGTTGCCGCCGACCGAGTACACGGGGTAAAATGGAAGTATGAAGGAGAACCTTGACGACATTCTCGAGATCCGCCACTCCCCCAAGCTCGACGGGGCCACCTTGGTGCTGGCGTTCACCGGCTGGATGGACGGCGGCGACGTGTCGACCGGCACGGTCAAGCGCCTGGTGCGGCTGTTGGGGGCCGAGCCGTTTGCCGAGATCGATCCCGAGCCGTTCTACATCTACAACTTTCCGGGCTCGATGGAGATCGCCGCCCTGTTCCGGCCGCACGTCGAGATCGAAGACGGCCTGGTCAAGGCCGTCGACATGCCCGCAAACACCTTCTACTGCCACGACGCGGCCGACCTGGTGCTGTTCGTCGGCAAGGAGCCGAACCTGCAATGGCGGGCCTTCGCCGATTGCGTCTTTCGGGTGGTGGACCAGGTGGGCGTAAGCCGCATCCTGTTCGTCGGCTCGTTCGGCGGGTCGGTGCCGCACACCCGCGAGCCCCGGCTCTACTTCTCCTGCTCCGAAGCCCGACTCCGGCCCGAGATGCAAGGACTCGGTCTCCGGCCCAGCCAGTACGACGGCCCCGGGTCGTTCACCAGCTACCTGATGACGCGGGCGAAGTCGGCCGGCGTGGAGATGGTCTCCCTGTCCGCGGAGATCCCCGGCTACCTCCAGGGCACCAACCCGCTCTCGATCGAGGCGGTCACCCGCCGGCTGGCCAAAATCCTCCGGCTGCCCCTGGACCTCGATTCGCTCCGCACCGCCAGCACGCAGTGGGAGCTGGAAATCTCCAGCGCGATCGAAGAGAACGAAGAGCTGGCCCAAGAGATCCGCAAGCTGGAAGAGCAGTACGACAACGAACTGTTGGAGCTCGACGCGGACGAGGGGTAGGGGACGGTGCCGTGGCGTCTTGCGGTCGCGTAGGGTGGCCGATAGATCAGCCTTCTACGATTGCGTAGCCGCCTTCCGCCAGAAACGCCTGGGTGATGCTGGAGAGCTCCCGCTCGCGCGCAGCAACGTAGCGGATGAACTGCGCGTGATCCGGGTCTTCAGGATCGTCGCCGCGCAGGCCCGCTTCCACGACCTCGATCCATTGGACTCGCGTCTTCAGGTGGAAGTAGGCGTTCAGGCCCAAGTCTTCGATCATCTGAGCCGCCTTCCTGCGACGGTGCGACGAAAGACCCGGTCCCGGAACGATCTCGCCGGTCCTCGTGTCGAACGTGAAGTACGCCTCCGGCTGCGCGGGACGCGTCTTGGCGCAGGGGTCGACGTAGCCGCCGCCGGGCCACTTCTCGCCTTTCTTCTGGTTGCAGGTGGGACACGCGAGAATCCAGTTCGACCACTCGTAGACCAGTTCCGGGTCCCGGCTCTTGGGGCGGAAATGGTCGACCTGACCGTTGCACGATCGTTCGCAGTAGCCGCAGAGGGTGGAGAAAACGTCGCTGAGATCGGGCTGAAACCTGCGCCAGTGGGCGTCGCTCGGTTTCTTCCCCTCGCCGTCTCGGTAGTAGCCGACCCATTTGGGCGTGTACTTCTCGCGAACCGCCCTGAGCTCGGGCGGTTCCTCGCCGCGATCCACCGCGTGCATCAGCGTTTTCTCCGGCGGCGAGCGGGTGCAGTCTTCTTCGTGGAGCGTTTGGCGCTTTTCGCGGTCTTCTTGGGAGGAGCCGGTTTGCCCTTCCCCTTCGCGCTGTCGCGGGCCGCCTGCTTCAGTCGGCTGGCGAGGACGTCGGCCTGCTGCGCCAGGAATGGGGCGGCCAACCCCTGATGCAGCTCTTCGCGGAGCGACTCCAGCTCCCGTTTCTCTTTCGGGCTCAGCTTGCCTTCCTTCCGCCTCAGCTCGTGCACGCGATCCAGCTTCTGCGTGGTCGCTAGATCGGTCGGCTCCACGCCCAGAAGCGTCCCGTAGATCTCGTCGGCGGACCAGCCCTGGATGTCCGTCTCGTTCCGAGAAACGGTGATCTTGCCCTTGGCGTCCCGCTTGAGCAGTTGGACCTGGCCCGCCTTCAAGCCGCTGAGGGTGAGCGGTGAGTGCGTGGCGCAGAAGATCTGGAGGCTCGGGAACTCCTCGGTCAGCACGGGCAGGATCCGCCGCTGCCAACTCGGGTGCAAATGCGCGTCGATCTCGTCGATGATCAGAACGCCCGGCTTGTCGTCGAGGCTCTTGGGGAAGTCGTAGAACTTCGCGTAGCCGATCAACAAGTCGGCACACCATTGGATTACCGACTGCGTTCCCTGGCTTAGAACGTTGAGCGGGATGGTTCCGTCAGGAGTGTTGAATTGCGGGAAGAGGCCGTTCTTGTCCTCGGCAATGCGAACGAACTCAATAGGAAACCCTTCGGTGATCCTCGACGCGACTTGACCGACCTTGCTGATCAGCTTTCGGAGCGCCGCGTTCTCCTGACGATAGCCGAGGTAATCGAGATCGATGATTTGCTGGACGACTTCTTCGTCCCGTATCCACCATGCGTTCCTTTCCTGCGCGCGAGAGGTTGCCGCGGCCAGGGCCCCCGGCCCTTTCGCGCGGAACTCGGTGCTCAGCCGAATCGCGGGGACAAACGTGCGGTAGCCAAGCTGCCGATTAGTCTTCTGAATCGTGACTAGGTCTTCCGCTCCCCATTTCGGAAAAGGGCTCTCGGAACGGTGCCGAATTGGGAAGTCGCCTTCTACGGCTTGCCGTGCCCCGGGGACTCCAGCGAAGTTGACCGAGAAGCGTGACTGTCCCCGAAGCAGCTTCTCGGGCATGGTAAACGGATCAACGAGAATATCTGCGAGCGCGAGGAGAACGGTCGTCTTCCCGCAGTTGTTCGGCCCGACGAAGACATTTACTTGCGGGTCAAACTCGAACGAGACTTCCTCGAACGGGCCGAGGTTGGTGAATTGGAGCGAAGAGACGGGCAAGGGGCACCTCCGCGGGGCCTGGGTTTTCCGACCATGTTGTCGGACGCCGGATACGGCCTGAATGCCCTTATGTTATCGCAATTCGCACCAATCTCACAAGCCAGCACCACGCGTGCGCGCACCGCCGAAGCGATGCAACCCACCAGATTGGGGGTGCGTGCGGACTCGGTACCTCGTGGCCCCCGCGGTTGACACGGCCGTCGCCGCACAGAACATTGGTAGGCGATGGGGCCGCGGGCTTAAGGATCGGCCGAACAACAACTTCCGCATTTGCGGAGTAGTAGGCACACGCCGTGTGCCGTAACCGGCGGACGGCACACGGCGTGTGCCTGCTACGGAAGTCGGTGACTTGTTTTTCGGCCGATCCTAACGCGGGGCCCGGCTCCCGCCTGAACTGCCGCTTCGAGGAGAACGGGACCATGAAACGAAGAGACTTCCTCCGCCGGGGATTGCTGGGGGTCGCCGCGGCGCCGTTTGTCGTGCCGGGGGCGGTGTTGGGTAAGAACGGGGCCGCGGCGCCGTCGGAGCGGATCACGCTCGGGGCCATCGGGCTGGGCTCGCGGGGCCGGAGCGACCTCTCGCACTTTCTCCAGCAGGAGGACGTGCGGTGCGTGGCCGTCTGCGACAGCTTTGCCGACCGCCGGGCGCAGGGCAAGCAGATGGTTGATAAGCACTATGGCAACGCGGATTGCGCCGCCACCCGGTTCCACGAGGAGCTGCTGGATCGCGACGATATCGACGCCCTCCTGGTCGTCACCGGCGACCGCTGGCACGCGGTCCTCAGCGCCCTGGCCGCCCGCGCGGGGAAGGACGTCTATTGCGAGAAGCCCTTTACGCTGACGATCGCCGAGGGCCGGGCCCTGGTCAACCTGACCGAGCGGTACGGCACGGTCTGGCAGTGCGGCACGCAGCGGCGGTCGAACGACTCCTATCGGTTCGTGGTCCAGGCGATCCGGGGCGGGACGATCGGCAAGCTGCACACGATCACCGCCTTCCTCGGCGGCTGGGGCGGCAACGGCGCGGCCACGCCCGAGCCCCAGCCCGACCCGGAGGTGTTCGACTACGACCGCTGGCTGGGCCAGGCCCCCCGGGCGCCGTATTCCCGCGTGCGCGTGGGCCTGTGGCGCAACCACTGGGACACGGGCGCTGGGGTGATCGCCGACATGGGCGCCCACTACTTCGACTTCGCCCAGTGGGTACACGGGAGTGAGCTTTCGGGCCCGGTCGAGTTCGAAGGCACGGGCGTGTGGCCGGAGGGCGGCTTCGCGACGGTCCCCTTCGAGGTCGACGTCGAGGCCCGCTACGCCGACGGCGTCCGCCTGCTGATGAAAGGCGGCACCAAGGGCGTCCGCTTTGACGGCGACGAAGGCTGGATCCACCTCTCCGACGAGGGGGAGATTACCGCGGAGCCCAAGTCGATTCTTACCGCCCGAACGGTGCCCCGGGTGAACTGGGCGTTCATGGAGGGGCACGTGCGCAACTTGCTGGAGTGCATCAAGACGCGCCGCCGCACGGCCTCGCACCCCGAGCTGGCCCACCGCGCCCACACCATCGCCCACTGCGCCAACCTCTGCCTCCGGCTGGGACGCAAACTCGAGTGGGACCCGGCGGCGGAACGATTCGTCGGCGATGACGAGGCCAACCGGCTCTTGGAGCGGACGATGCGCGTGCCGTGGCGCGTGTGAGGCGATACGCATCGCCGCCGCTCCTGATTCGTCTCTTGACACTGCCGAGCGTGGAGTGTATCTGAAAGGCATCGCCGTGAGAGACGGCGTCTCGGAAACAGCAACGGCACTGCTTCTACGAAGCAGTGGCACACCGCGTGTTGTAACGCCCTGGAGAACATCTTGTAGGGTGGGTCGAGGCACGAGACCCACGCGTTCGCCCCATAGAATGGAGATCAACTATGTCGAGTGCGGATCGACTGGATCGACGTCGTTTTCTGGGCAACTCGCTCGCGGCCGTCGGCGCCACGGGCGCGACCTTGGGAGCCGGCGCCGCGAAGACTTCGCCGGCGGCCGAGGCGGAAGCGGGCGGCGCGAAGAAGCCGCCGGAGCCGGACGCGGCCGGGATGCCCTATGGGATGATCGGAAACGTCAAGATCAGCCGGATCCTCTTGGGCGGCAACCTGATCAGCGGATACGTGCACGCCCGCGACTTGAAGTACGTGGGCCGCCTGTTTCGGGCGTACTGCACCGAGGAGAAGATCCTCCAGACGTTGCGGGTGGCCGAGGAGAACGGCATCAACACGGTGCTCGAAAGCGGCGCCGCGTTCGTCGAGCGGTACAACAAGGAGTACGGCGGGCACATGCAGATCATCCCCAGCATCCATCCGGAGGTCGGGCAGCCCGAAGGGAAGCTCGAGGACGAGGTCCGCAAGCAGGTCGATGCCGGCGTGCCGGCGCTTTACGTGTGGGGCGTGGCGGGCGACCGCCTGGTGCAGAAGGGGGAGATCGGGCTTCTGGCCAAGGCGGTGGAGTGCGTCAAGGCGGCCGGGCTGCCCGTGGGCGTCGGCTGCCATTCGCTGGAAGTGCCGATGGCCTGCGAGAAGCACCAGGTGCCGTGCGACTTCTACGTCAAGACGCTGCACGGCGACGAGTATCCGTCGGCAACGGCCAAGGAGCTTCGCAAGGAATACATCTGGCTCGACGGCGGGCAGGGCTGGTACGACAACATGTGGTGCATCAACCCGGAGGAAACGATCGAGTTCATGCGCGCGGTGGCCAAGCCGTGGCTGGCCTTCAAGGTCCTGGCCGCCGGCGGGATCCAGCCCCGCCAAGGCTTCGCCCACGCCTTCCAGAACGGGGCCGACTTCATCGCCGTGGGGATGTTCGATTTCCAGGTCGAGGAGAACTGCGAGCTGGTGAGGCGGCTGGTCGAGCGTGAGCGGGACCGGGCACGGCCGTGGAGGGCGTAGGTTCTTCACGTCAACCAGCAACAAACGCGTGTGCCACTGCTTCGCAGAAGCAGTGTCCCGCGAGATGCCCGAAGAAAAGCACTGCTTCCGCGAAGCAGTGGCACACCGCGAATGGCGGGGCTTGTAAGAATGATCATGCGCAGTGTCGTCCTCGTCGGCGTTTGGCTCGGCGGCGCAGTCCAGGCCGTGCCGGGGGAGGATAAGCCTCTATCGCCGGAGGGCCTCCGGCCCGGCCTCGTCTACGTCTTCTTCGACGACGAGGGCTTCGCCCGGCCCGGCAGCCATGGGCTGGACGCGCAGATTGAGAGCCACGGCGTGATCTCGGAGATCGCCGCCCACGGGGTGGACGAGCAGATCGATCTCGACGTCCGGGGCATCGACGGCTTCTCCCAGCTCTGGATCGGCTCGCTCCGATTCCCCGTAGACGGCGAGGTCACCTTCTCGGCCGAGGCGGACGACGGCGTGCGCCTCTACCTCGGCGACGAGTGCGTCATCGACGGCTGGGGAAAGGACCGGCCCCGTGAGGGGAAGGCCCGCGCCGCCGCCGGCCGGATGCTCCCGGTCCGCGTCGAGTACTTCCAGTCGGGCGGCGAGTCCTACCTGCGACTCTACTGGCAGTGGGCCGGGCATGCGCGGGAGCCCGTGCCCCCCTCGGCCCTCCGGCACGACGAGGAGCACGCGAAGCGGGGCGCCGACGTCGCCGCGGGCAAGGAGCACGTCGCCCCCGGAAACGCCCCCCACGTCATCTCCGTCCCCACTGGGAGCGAGGAGTTCAAATCGAGCATTTACGGGCACTCGCGCGAGGGCCAGCCGTCACCCCAAGCCGCGCGCGACGCCCGATCGCCGCTCCGGCTCCGCCTTGGCCCGCACCTGTTCGTCGACGATTTTCTCGTCGCCGAAACGAGCAACGTCCGGCGCCGCGTCAACCCGCCCCGGCGCGACCCGGCGATCGGCAACCCGCTGATCACGGGCAGGGAAGACCATTGCGTGGGGCCGTACATGACGGTGATCCGCGACCCCCAGACCGGGCGGTTCCGCATCTGGTACAACGTCTACAAGGAGAAGCACAAGGACGGCACGGCCCGGTTCGCCATCATGGAGTCGGAGGAGGGCATCAGGTGGCTTCGCCCCACGCGCGTCCTGAAGGACCCCGGACCGATCAACTTCGGCAGCGCGGTCGTCGACGAGGGGCCCGACTTCCCGGACCCCGATCGGCGGTTCAAGCTCGCCTGGTGGGCCGAGGGCGGACTGAAGATCGCCGTCTCGGCCGACGGGCTCGACTGGTCGATGTTCAAGCCGTGGCCGGTCGTGCGCCACAACCACGACATCAACAACCTCTTCTACGACCCGCTCCGGCGGCGGTACGCGGCGACCATCTCCGTCTACACCACCGGGCCGACCTGGACCGGCCAGCGCCGCACCACGATGCAGACCGCAAGCCACGACCTCGTCGATTGGCAGAAGCCCTGGTACGTGCTCACGGCGGACGACCGCGTCGACGAGGGCCAGACCCAGTTCTACGCGATGAGCGGGTACCTCGCTCGCGGCGACCTGCTCCTCGGCCTGGTCAAGGTCCTGCGCGACGATCTCCAATCGCCCGACACGCCCGAGGGCGCGTTCGGCGTCGGCTACACCACGCTCGCCTGGACCCGCGACGGCGAGCACTGGGTCCGCGACCCGGCCCCGCTGTTCGAGCCCGACCCCGATCCGGGGGCCTGGGACCACGCCCACGCCTGGCTCGATTTCCAGCTCCCGGTCGGCGACGAAGTTTACCTCTACTACGGCGGCTACCGGTACGGCCACAAGATGGACCGCTGGGAGGGCCGGCAGATCGGCATGGTGCGAATGAAACGCGACCGGTACGTCTCGCGGGACGCCGACGCCTCGGGCGGCACGCTCGCGACGCCCCCGGTCGTCCTGGAGGGCCAGCGGATGACGCTCAACGCCGAGGTGCGGGGCGAGATCCGCGTCCGCCTGCTCGATGCCGAGGGCGAGCCCTTGCCCCGATTCGACGCGGCCCAGTGCCGGCCCATCCGGGGCGACTCGCTGGCGCACGAGGTCGAGTGGGGCGACCCTCCGGCCGCGGTTCCCGCCGGTCCGGTCCGCGTCGAGATCCTCCTGCGTGATGCGCGGCTGTACGGGTTCGACCTGGCGCAGTAGCGTGCCCCCGCCGCATGTTTACACGGCCGCTTGCCGCTGCGACAATGGGGACGCACGTGGGCCGCGAACGTCGCCGGATGGACGTCGCTCGACGCAAATCCCCGTGAGAACGACGCACACGTCCCGCACAGGAGGCCGAAGATGTCGCACCCGCCGGTCAGCGTATCCCGCCGCCGTTTCTTGAAGCACGCCGCCGCGTTGTCCGTGGCGCCCTCGGTGATTCCCGCTTCTGCGCTGGGCAAGGACGAAGCCGTTGCCCCGAGCGAGCGCATCGTGCTCGGCTCCATCGGCATCGGCATGCAGGGCCGCGGCCACCTGAGGTGCTTCCTCGGCTTCGACGACGCCCGGGTCGTCGCCGTCTGCGACGTGGACCGGTGGCGCCGCGAGCAGGCCCAGGCCACCGTCGAGGAAACTTACGCCGCCCGGAAGCAGAGCGGCACGTATCAAGGCTGCCGGGCGTACAACGATCTGCGCGAGCTGTTGGCCCGGGACGATATCGACGCCGTGGTGATCGCCACCGGCGACCGCTGGCAGCCGCTGGCCTCGATTCTGGCGGCCAAGTCGGGCAAGGACGTCTACTGCGAAAAGCCCGTCTCCTGCACCATCCGGGAAGCCCGGGCGATGGTCGACACGGTCCGCCGCTACGACCGCGTGTTTCAGACGGGCCTCCAGCAGCGCTCCGCCCCCGAGTTCCGCAAGGCGTGCGACCTGGTCCGAGCGGGGGCGATCGGCCAGGTGAAAATAGTCTACGTGACGTTTCCCGGCACGAGCAGCGACGTGAACCTGCCCGCCGAGCCGGTGCCCGACGACCTGGATTGGGACCTCTGGCTGGGGCCGGCGCCGTGGCGTCCGTACAACGGGCGATTCCACCATCACCGGGAATACCGGCACGTCGTCCCCTGGCATTTCTGCCGCGATTTCGGCGGCGGCAACCTGACGAGCAACGCGGTGCACGCCTTCGACGTCGTCCAGTGGGGGTTGGGCATGGACGAGAGCGGGCCCGTGGAGATTATCCCGCCCGAGACCGGCCAGGTCCCGTCGCTCACGTACAAGTACGCCAACGGGGTCCTGCTCCAGGTCGAGTGGAAGCTGGACCGCGAGAAGCACTTCGTGCCCGACGGCTGGGACGTGAACACGCGGATCGAGAACTTCGGCGCGTTGTTCGTCGGCGAGAAGGGCTGGATCCACGTGGGCCGCAGCGGCTATCTGAAGTGCTTTCCCGAGGCGATTCTCGATCAGGCGCCCGCCTTGCTCCCCGACGACCCGTACGCCGTCACGAGCCATCAGCACGGCTGGCTCGACTGCATCCGCTCGCGCCAGCGCCCGGCCTGCGACGTGGCGATCGGCGCACGGTCGACGATCGTCGCGCACCTCGGCTGCATCGCGCACTGGACGGGCCGAGCCCTCAAGTGGGACCCGGCCGCCGAAGCGTTCCCGGGCGACGACGAAGCGAACCGACTGCGTTTCCGGACGATGCGCGAGCCGTGGAGGATCTGAGAGCGTGTCTTGGAAGTCCCTTCCCCCTAGGCAACAAGGTTGGGATGAGGGCACACCTCCAGTGGGTAAGCGAGAGGCGGCCCTCTCCCCCCGTTGTCGCCAAGGGTCGGTTCTCCATGTTTCCCGGCGTGCGGCTTTCCCACACCGGGCGGGGATGACGGATCGAAAAGAGTAACGACCCGGCGCAGCTCAAGGCGCTTGTCCTAGCCGTTCACGGCCGGCAAAATAGCAGGCACACGCCGTGTGCCGTCCGTGCGGCGACCAGTACGCCGCAGAGTCGGTTGGACGCGTCGTCGGTCTGACCTGAACATGGCATCCGCTGACGGCGCACGGCGTGTGGGCTGCTCAAAACGGCCGTCAATCACTCGCCACATTGTGTCCCGTTTGTGTTCCACCCCCCTACGCCGAAGGCGTTCAACAACACAGCCCAGGGTTGCGAAGCTACCCTGGGTCCCGGTTCCGACGTCGCCCATCAACCCCGAAGGGGTTGCACAGCGCCCGCTCGAGGGTTGCACGGGGTGCAACCCCGTTGGGGTTGGGGGGGGGACTCGGTGCCCGCCAACTGCCGCTGTCATGGTCCACCGCCGCGGCCCCACCGGCTACGAGCCCGTCGAAACCGACGCCGGAGGCTGCCAATACTCGACGGTTCTCAATTGCCACGACCGCCTCGACCGCGCCCGCAACCGCCAGGGCCGACTCGCGCTGGATCTCTCCGCAAGAGAGCCGACGCAAGAGAGATGACCTCCAACCCACCCCCGACCGCCCAAGCCGGCGGTGCGACGGTCCCGTTGCCTCTGCTCAACACAATCCCACGATCACCCCAGCACGGGCGAGACGCCCGTGCCACCCCGCCGTCTCGCCCGAACCGAGCGAGTAGGGTGCGTGAAACGCACCATCTCCTCTACCACTCGAACTGTACGCCGGCCAGCTCACGCACGTCCGCCTCGCCCGAGCAGAGTATGGTGCGTTTCACGCACCCTACTTTGCTTGGTCTTAACAAGATCTCTGACAAAACCTGTAGCAGGCACATTTGCGTTAACGCGCAGATGGAATCGTGGGTCAACTCCCATCCTGGCAGGCAGTTGCGCCCTTGCCACGCGCTAGCTTGCGTGTTATCACGTTTCCGGATATCCCTCCGGGCGGGTGGCACGTGCGTCTCGCCAGTGCGCAGCCTCAGTTCACCTGCATCCGGCAATCTAGCCGATGGCCGACCGATCGGCAATACGCTGGGCCATCCCCACGGGATGGAAGGCCGCACGCAGCCGGGCGCGTCCTGTCGTGCGCCCGGACGCCCGCACTGCTTCCGGAGCGGACTTCCTCCCGTCACATCGTGCCCCACTCGCCACTCCTCACTCCCTACTTCCCCCTCCCTACTCCCCTCTCATTCTTGGACACGGTCACTTTTGCCGCCGCCCCGCTTTCGCCACCGATGAGGGGTGCTACCCCCTTCAGATACCGTGAGCGCACGTGCGCTGGGGCCCGAGGGGTAGTGCGCTGGGGTTCCATGGTGAATGCGCTGGGGTTCCAGCGCACGTGCTACAGGGTGCCGTTCTTGCCACTACCGGATAAAAACTGCCAGAACGGGGACGGCCGCAGCATCACTTTGCCCTGCACCAGCTTGCAGCGGGTCGCCCCCTTCTCGAATCGGCAGACGATCCGAGAGACGGCTTGGCGGATCAACTCCCGAAGCGTCTCCGGCTTGGCCTTCTGCATTGCCTCCCCAAGCTGCCACACCTGATCGGCTATCCGCCGGGCTTCGGATTCCACGTCGGAGGGTGTGGTCGTCCCGGCCACCCTCAGCAGCTCCGCCTTGACCCGCTCGCGCTCCGTCTGGAGCTTGTCCAACTCCGAAGCGACCTCCGCCACGTCGGGCGTGATCCGGGCCAGCTTGACCAGGTTGACGATCTCCTGATCTAACGTCGTCAACCGTCGCTCCAGACGCCCCACGTCGTCGCCTGTGCGGCTCCCTCGTGCCTCCAAGTCCTGCTTGATGCGTAGGACCAGCTCGTCCCGACCGGGGCCTAGGAACGCTTCCTGGAGGGCCTGGACAAGCCAACGCTGTAAGCGGTCCGCCCGGACGTGGAAGTTGCCGCAACCGGACGCGGGCCCCAGCTCCATGTACCGCTTGCAGGTGTACGTCACATAGGTGTACCGCTTGCCGTTCTTGCCCTTCTGCCTGATCGTCCTCCCGGTCATCATGGAACCGCAGTTGCCGCAGACCACCAGCCCGGAGAGCGGGAACGTGGACCGAGGGGCCGGACGGCGCTTGCGTTGCTTCAACCGCCGTTGCACCCGATCGAATAGCTCGTCCTCGACCAGCCCATCCGAGACCTCCACCATGATACAGTCGCCAACCGGCTTGGCGCCACGGTGGCCGTTGGCGGGGACGATGTCATCACCACAAGCGTGGTGGTACTTGCCGACGGAGTTCTGTCCCCAGCGGGAAACGCCACGGTAACACGGATTCGACAAGATCGACCGCAGCGTCATGTGGTTCCAGCGTCGACCGGCGGGGGAAGGGTAGCCTTTGGCCTCCAATTCCCCGCACAGGCCCCTCAGCGTCACGTCTGACGTGCCGAACCGCTGGAACGCATACCGGACGGCTGCCACCGCGTCGACGTTCTCAGAGGGCACCAGGCGGACCACGTGGTCCTTGCAGTCCTTGCGTTGGCCGACGGCCAGACGGCGGACCAGCTTGCCGTCTGGCGCGAACTGGGCACGGTCCAGGCCGAAGTTGGCACGGGAACCGTTGTGGTTCCCGGCCTTGGCGTTGCGGATCAGGCCGCGCGTCGTGTTGTAGGCGCGGCGCACGTTTTCGGTGTTGTTCCCCTCGGTGAGGAACATATACCTGATCCGATCCTGAGAATTGCGCAAATCAAAGTCGCCATCCCGGCAAGTCTTGATGGTGATGTCTTGCGTCTTGAGAACGCCAAGCAGGGTTCCGACCTCGATACAATCCTGCCGTCCGATCCGGGAGGTATCCCAGGCCAGCAACACCTCGAAGCGCCCGTCCGCGGCCGCGTCAAGCATCTTGGACAGGTCGGGCCGCAGCTCCCGGCCGGAGTCGCCGCTGATCCCCTCGTCCGAGAACGTGAAGACGATCTTGCAGCCGGAACGCTCTGCCAGCTTGTGGATCTCGTCAAGCTGCTGTTCGTCCGATCCGTCCTGCTGATCGGTGGAGTAGCGGACGTATGCCGCGGCGGGGATCGGGTCGTGTTGGGTGGTCGCTATCATCTTGGGTTCCTTTCTCGCACAACGCCCCACCCGTGCCCCAGGTGCGAGTCCGGGGCGACGGGCAGGGCAAAGGTATCACGAAACGTCGAAACCTACGTCGTACAGCAGTCGGTCAACGCGCGCGGCACGGGTACGCCACCCGTCGCCCGCAGGCGTGACAGTGGCGTGGGTGGCGTTCTCTTTTTCCAGCCGCTCGACCACGTCGACGAAGTCGTCTAGCGGCCCGTCGCCCACGGTGATTTCGGCAGAGCCGTCGGGGTCGATGGTGACGAGATACATGCCCTTACCCCCCTTCCCCCTGGTGCGAAGCCATACCTGCGGCGACCCGCCCCAACCAATCGGTTTTGACGTCGTCGCGGGCAATGGAAATAGACCGAGGGCCTTCAAACCCCAACCGGACCGTTGCCCCCCGGATTGACATGACCTTGACGGTCACATTACCTCGGGGCGAGTCGATGATGATCGACTCGCCCACCTTTCGAGAAAGAACTAACATGGGTCTCTCTCCGTGCCCAGCGTGGGCAAGAACAGGCGAAGGCCCGACCACTCGCGTTATGGCGTCCGTGAGAACGCCCGCACGCCCTTGCTCCCCCGCCACCGGGATCATAGCTTGGAGTCGCGCGACAAGCGGTCGGGCCTTCGCCCCGTGATGTTGTTGGCGCATCACTCACCCTCACGGTTTCATAACGCCCCCAGTTTCCCCGAACCGGCCGGGCTTGTCAACCCCTTTGCCAGCCCCGCCGCCGGGGGCCTGAGTGGGAACCGTGGTTCCCACTCTACCCCCCGGTTGAGTGTCCTGCCCACGGGCCGGCCCGATGTTCAAGAGACGACCGCCTCCGCGAACGACGGCCGCCCTCGGCAGGAACGCCCCACCGAATGCGAAAAAACCCCACGCCGGGCGGACCAGACCACGGCGCGGGGGAGCGCAAGACGTGGAACCCAAAAAACGCCGCGCTCGTTATTCGTCAAAAATTTCACGCTGAACCCTTTGCCCCTCGGCTGTCGCCTCGGAAAGCTCCCGGCCCGCGGTATCACGCTCCAGCTCCCACTCATAAACCTTCCCCAAAAAAAACCCAAGGTTATCG
>DATKZH010000448.1:0-15455 GCA_035528065.1 Thermoguttaceae bacterium
GAGACCCACGCGCGTTGCGGTTCACTTTCCACGCGTGGGTCTCGTGCCTCGACCCACCCTACCACTGGCCCCTGCGGCGGCCTTGATTCTCGATCACCAGTAAAAGCACCACCAATCCCAAGCTTCGGGCGATCCAGCCGAGCAGGAAGATACCCCCGTAGTAATCGATCTCGACGCCGAAACACGTACCGGTCCAATCGCCGAACCAGTCGAGCAGGGCCCCGCCGAGGATCGTGTTGGCGGCGTAACAGAGGCCCGTCACGGCGTAGAACGTGGCGATATACGGCGCGTTCGACTCACCGGGCGAAAGCTTCAACATCAGGTTCGGCAGACAGACGTTGATGCCCGCATACGCGATCCACACCGTCCACGCCCCCACGATCCACCATCGCTGATCGGGGGTAGAGAAGAAGTAGAACAGCGGCCCTTGGGCCACCAGCAGCAGACAGCCCAGCATCACCGGCCGATTGCCCACGCGGTCGGCCAGCCGGCCCAGCCACGGGCTGACGGTCAACTGCCCGATGCGCATCCCCGTCTGCATCGCGAGCATTGCGAACAGGATGAGCCCGAGCACCTGCTTCGGATACGAGAACTGCGCCGACTGGGTCAGTCCGTTGGACAGCGAAAACCAACAGCCGAACAGCACGAGGCGCAGGAACCGGGAATCGGAAAACGGGGCCAGCATCGACCGGAGCGTCGCCCCTTGGCGCACGGTTCCGCTTTTCGCCATCGGCGGCATCAGGGCCAAAGGCACCAGGGCCGCGATCATCAGCGAGCCGCCCAGCGTGGCGGTCATCACGTAGGCGATCCACCGCGGCGCGGCCGGGTGCAGCCCGTGCCATCCCCAGACGAACAGACCGCCCGAGAGCATCGCCGCCGCCTCGCCGGCCACCATCCACCGCTCCCGCCGTCCCAGAAAGCGGCCGCGAATTTCCAGCGGCACCAGGTCGGCCATCCACGACCAGAGGGCGACCATCCCCAGGTATTGCATCAGATGGTACACGCACCACAGCCCGACCAGCGCCCAGAGCGAGGCAACCGGCGAAGCCAGCCGTCCCGGCGCGGCCACCAGCGGCAACGCGAGGAGCAACAGCGTGCCCAAAAGAAACGACGCCAGGCAGAATCGCTTCCGATCCACCAGCCGGCCGATCACGGCGGGGGCGCCCAGGCGCAGAAGCCCCACCACGTGCCGGGCGGCCAGGATCAGGCCGATCCCCACCCCGATCCCCTCGGCGCCCAGGTCCAGGGCCAGATAAACGACCAGCGTCGTGCTCGCCAGCCCGTTGCCGACCGCCCAGATCCCCCCGTTCCAATACGCCAACCGCCTCGCCCGACGGCGATGGCGAATGGTGAGTCGTGTGTCCCCGTTGTCAACCATGGCATCCCAGGGTAAGGACTCGTCGCCCTGGTGGCAATGGCGGGCGACGGCGTGTACGCACTGCCGTTCAAGGCATTCCGGCTGCCGAAGAATACAATTCGGCTTCCGATCAAGGCCAGCGCAGCGCGCCGACCATCCGCAGCGCCGCCACCGCGGCCAGCACGAGTACCAGCCAGTTGAAGAGCTTCTGGGGGACGATTAGGAAGAGCCGCTTGCCCAACAGCGCCCCGACCACGACCGCCGGGAGCAGGACCAGGCCGAACTGCAGCGTGCCGGGCGTGATCATCCCCATCGCCAGAAACAGGGGGACCTTGGTCACGTTGACGATCAAGAAGAACCACGCCCACGTGCCCATGAACTGCTCTTTGGGAAGCCCGCGGCTGATCAGATAGACACTCATCACGGGACCGGCTGCGTTTCCCACGGTCGTGCCGAACCCGGCCAACAGGCCCGCAGCGGCCACGAACCACCAGCGGCCGGGCATTCCCTCCCAGCCGAACCGCTGGCGTCCCCCTTCCATCGCCAGCAGGGCCAGGACGAGCCAGCCCAGCACCAGCTTGAACTGCTGGTGGTCGACGAACAACAGGACCAGCACGCCGGGCACCATCCCCACCGCGACGTAGGGCAAAAGTCCGCAGAGCCGCTTCCAGTCGGCGTGCTGCCGGTAGAATCGCACGGCGAACACGTCGCCTACGAGCAGCAGGGGCAGGATCGCCCCGACCGAGAGCTTCTCGTTGCCCGCAAACGCCTCGGTCATGAACACGATGGCCGGGATCGACACGCCGGGGATTCCCGTCTTCGAGAGTCCGACCAGCAAGGTCGCGACCAGGCCCAGCAGGTAGTGGGTCAAATCATAGTCCATCGGCGCGCTCCCCCTTGTTCCCAGGCTCTGCCTGGGAACGCACTACTCGGCAGGCTCTGCCTGCCTCCCCGTGCTGCACTACGGCCCTCAACCACGTCTCGCTCAGGGCGAGGCGGAGCCTCGCGTTAGTGCGTTCCCAGGCAGAGCCCGGGAACGAGATCGCGAGGGCGTGGGCACAAGGACGATTGGGGCCATCGCGTGTAGGGCTTCGGCGTCACTTTCCGGCCATCGCTTCGGTGAGGATCTTGGCGGTGCTCCGGCGCATGATCCGCGGGTCGACCGGCTCGCCCGCCTGGAGACACCGGCGGACCTCTTTGCCGGAGATGAACACCGGCTTCTCGTCGGCGTGATTCTCCATCAAGTCGACCCGGCCCATCGATTCGTAGTAGGCCGCGAAGCCGACCCGCAGCGGGGAGATCTTCAGATCGCCGGGCAAGTCCTCAAAAACCTCCTGGGCATCGAAGTCGCCCCAGATGGGCGTGCCGTCGTGGTACGGCGCGTCGGCGTGCTTGCGGCCGATGATGATGTCGGTGAACCCGAAATTCTGCCGATAGATCGCGTGCATCACCGCCTCGCTCGGGCCGCCGTAGAACATCTTGATGCCCAGGCCCAGGAGGATCACGCGATCGGGCACCGACTCGCCCCGCGGGCCCCACAACTCCGGATCGCTGTCGCCTTCGCCCAGGGCCCGGTTCTCAATCAGGGTCTCGTAGGTCCGCATCCGCACGTCGGCGTGCACGTCGTCGCCCTTGGTCTCGCCGATCAGCGGGTTGAGGCACGCGCCGGCGTTGTGCCCGGCCCGCAACAGCGTCTCCAGGCCGTAGACCAACGCGTACTCATGGGCTCGATGCAGGGGGTTCCGCGTCTGGAATGCCACCACCCGCTCCCAACCCTTCTCGGCCAACAGCCGTCGGACTTCGCGCGGCGTGAGCACGTACTTGCCGAACTGCGGGTGCTTCGGCTGGGGAAGGACCTGGATCGAGCCACCCAGGAGGTGGGTCTTGTCGGCGTCGGCCACCAGCACCATGTCGCCCCCAGGGTGGTCGGTTCGCTCGGTCCGGTAGACCTTGGTCAGATACTTTTTCTTGTCCCACCGAAACACGTCGCTGATCTGGAGCGTGGCGACGATCTCGCCCGACGTGTTCACCAACGCGACCTCTTGACCCGGTGACAACTCCCGGGCCATCGGCTCCGTGACCGGCAACGCGAGCGGAATCGCCCACGCGTATAGCTCCCCGTTGTGCTCGATCACCGACTCTTCCAGCACCCGATCGTAGGTGGCCGAATCCATGGGCCCGACCAACGGGCTGAGGCCGCCGTCGCCAAATCGGTAGACCGTCGACAAATCGGCCTCCGAAACGGGCACTCTGCTGAGCGTTTCCGCCCGGGCGTGGAAGTCATCGACCGCTTCGTCTTCAACGGTCCGACAGACAGGTTCCGTCAAGCCACCATGGGGGGGGATCAGATCGGCCATCGGCAGGTTTTCCTTCCTCCAATTCGTCAGTGTGGGAGCCCGGCCACGGGACCCCTTGAGACATGATCGTGTGCCAGTCCTTCCGGTTGCAGACGGTGTCTGCCCCCGTTTGCGGGCCCGGCAGCACTTCGCCAAGCTTGGCTCGGTGAGTTCCCGACAGCGGCAGCGATGCAGTCAAGCAATCTAGCAGTCAAGCTGGAAGAGACCGCCTCCCAAATACCCGACAGACCCGAAAAACCGGAGCACTGCGAGCATTCGCCGCTGGTCAAAGAACGAAGGCGTGCAGTATACGGGTCGCAGGAAAGCGATTCAACGGGAACATCACGCCGGCGCAGCGGCCGCAAGACCGCGCAGACGGCGAGGACGAAGGGAATCCGTTGAGAAACGGGGGCGCCCGGCGATGGTGAGGTGGGGGCGGTGCTCAACGGGATTGTGCTGACGACGCGAAGCGGGCCGCGACTCCCCCGCAACACCTCAGCGGGCGGCCAATCGCGGCCCCAGACACGGACGTGGTCCGGCGCCCTCAGATGTAGTACATCTGCCCGTCTTCTTGCTTCGCGCGGTCGAGCAGCTCGGCGAACGTGATCTCGCTGAGCATCTCGCGCTCCTTTGCGGCCACGTCCTTCCAAGCCTTCATCAACACCTTGACCGCCGGGGAATCGGGCGACGCGCTGGGGCTCTTGCCGTTGCCGCCCGCGGATGAGCCGTCGATCACGTCCATCACCTGGCCGAGCGACAAGTCCTCAGGCGGACGGATCAAGTGATAGCCTCCGGCGGCCCCCCGCGTGCTGGCCACGAAGCCGGCCCCCTTGAGCTGCAAGAGGATCTGAACCAGGAAACGGGGGGGGACATCGTGCCTTTCGGCGATCTTGCGAATGCGGACCGGCTCGCCGGACCCGTACCGGGAGGCCAGCTCCACCATCGCGATGCAAGCGTACTCGGTTTTCGCGGAAATCTTCATGACGTTTGTCCTTCTTGGATTTCGTTGGCGTTATCAGGCCCGACGCCCGTTGGTGGCAGTGAAAGCGCCAACCGAACTGCCCTTCTGGTCACACTACCGGCCAGCCTTCGCTGGCCCGAGTATCCTAATTTTACTGCTTTACTTGAAGAAATTAAGGCCTCCGTCCAGACAGATTCCCACAAATTCATGTGGGACTGCCCCCGAAGCGTCAACGGCCCCTATTGATTCCCCCTCTTGTGACTATTGATTGCCCTCCGCGGCCTGGCAGTGGTGGTCGCGTTCCCCTGGTCGGTCCCTGCTTTCTCCACCGGGCAATAGGGAAACTTGCAGAGCGAGCGGCCTTCTTGACGTTCTCGTCTCGCATGAATCCACACAAAGCATAGCTGATTGGAGAGTTGCGTCGATTCCGCCGACACCGCGTCCGGTTGGCGCCAAGGGCCTGTCTGGGAGCAGTCGGAGCAGTCGCAGCAGGGCCGATCGCGGTGTTCCCTCCGAGGACCTGATCGCGACCAGTCTCGCCCCCCGGATGGAGTGCTTGACTGATCCCGCCTCAATTGCCACGATTTGGCTCGGATAGCTCAGTTGTGTACTGGACACTTCCCAATCCCGACGAATCGGAAAGGCCAACCTCCGCGATGGCTGAAAAGGCATATCTGGCGATCGACATGGGCGCCTCGAGCGGGCGCCTCGTCGTGGGGCTCTTCGACGGGGAAAAGTTGCGGCTGGAGGAGACGTATCGGTTCGAGAACGGCCCGGTCGACGTGGCCGGAGGCCTCTATTGGGACCTCCTGGCCCAGTGGTCCCACGTGATCGCCGGCCTGCGGGCCGCCGGCAGCCGGTTCGGCGACCGGATCGCCAGCGTGGGCGTGGACACCTGGGGGGTCGACTTCGGGCTGTTGGGCCGGGGCGACGTCTTGCTGGGAAACCCCAGCCATTACCGCGACGCCCGCACCAACGGCATGCTCGAAAAGGCGTACTCGATCGTCCCCCGGGCGGAGATCTTCCAGCACAGCGGGCTGCAATTCATGCAGTTCAACACCCTCTACCAGGTGTTGGCGATGAGGTTGGCCGAGTCGCCGCTCCTGGAAATGGCCGAAACGCTCTTGATGATGCCCGACCTGTTCCACTGGCTGATGACCGGCCGGAAGTCGAACGAGTTCACCAACGCCACGACCACCCAGTTCTACAACCCCGTCAAAGCGGACTGGGCCACCGAACTGCTCGATCGGCTCGATCTGCCCACGGAAATCCTCGGCCCCATCGCCCAGCCGGGCACCAACCTCGGACCGCTCCGCCGGAGCCTGATCGCCGAAACGGGCTTGTCGGCCGCCCACGTCGTTCTGCCCGGCACCCACGACACGGCCAGCGCCGTCATGGCCGTCCCGGCCGCCAGCCAGCCCGGCGCACGCCCCGACTGGTGCTACATCAGCTCGGGCACCTGGGCCCTGATGGGCGTCGAGTCGCCCCAGCCCGTCGTCAACGACAAAGTGCTCCAGCTCAACTTCACCAACGAGGGGGGCGTGGGCGGCACGATGCGACTCTTGAAGAACATCACCGGCCTGTGGCTCGTGCAGGAGTGCCGCCGGGTGTGGAACCAGGCGGGCCGCGACTGGGGCTGGGAGGACCTGAACCAGCTCTCCGCCGCCGCCAAGTCGCTCGTCTCGTTCATCAACCCCGATGCCCACGACTTCCTCGCCCCAACCGACATGCCCGAGGCCATCCGCCAGTTCTGCCGCAACACCGGCCAGACGGTCCCGGACGACGAAGGGGCCGTGCTCCGCTGCGCCCTGGAGAGCATCGCCATGAAGTTCCGCCACGTGCTGGGCATGTGCGAGGAGCTCGCCGGCGGCCGGATCGAGACGATCCACATCGTCGGCGGGGGCACCCAGAACCGGCAGCTCTGCCAGGCCGCCGCCGACGCCTGCGCACGCCGCGTCGTGGCCGGACCCGTCGAAGCCACCGCCACCGGCAACCTGATGATGCAGGCGGTCGCCGCCGGCGATGTCGGCTCGATCGCCCAAGCCCGCGAAGTGATCCGAAACAGCTTCGCCGTCGAAGAGTACGACCCCCAAAACACCGCGGCCTGGGACGATGCGTATCAGCGCTTCCTGGCCGTCGTCGACAGCACGACATAGGCAGCCAGGTCCGCCGAGCCGCTTGCGGCTTCGCCCGCGCCGTCCCCCGGCCGCCCATTGCCCAATCTAACCACTTCTTCAAGGAGAAATCACGATGATCAACGTCGGTATCGCCGGACTCGGCTTCATGGGAATGACCCATTACAACGCGTACAAGAAAGTCCCGGGCGCCAAGGTCGCGGCGATCTGCGAGACGGATCCCGTGCGACTCTCCGGCGACTGGCGGTCGATCAAGGGCAACTTCGGCCCGCAGGGCGAAGTCGTCGACCTCGGCGACGTCGCCAAGTATCCCCAGCTCGAAGCGCTCATGGCCGATCCGAACATCGACATGGTCGACGTCTGCCTGCCGCCCCCGTTCCACGCCCGGGCGGCGATCGCCGCCTCGAAGGCGGGCAAGCACGTGCTGTGCGAGAAGGCGATCGCCCTGAAGCCCGAGGACGGCGTCGCCATGGTCGACGCGGCCAAACAAGCGGGCAAGCAACTGATGATCGCCCACGTGCTCCCGTTCGTGCCCGAGTACACCTTCGCCTACGAAAAAATCACCAGCGGCGAGTGCGGGCGCCTCTTGGGCGGGCACTTCCGGCGGATCATTTCGGACCCGTTGTGGCTCAAAGACTTCTACGACCCCGACGGCTGCGGCGGGCCGATGATCGACCTCCACATCCACGACGCCCACTTCATCCGCCTCCTCTGCGGCATGCCCAAGGCGGTCCACAGCGTCGGCCGGATGCGGGGCGAGGTGGCCGAGTTCTTCACCACGCAGTTCCTCTTCGACGACCCGACGCTCGTCGTCACCGCCACCTGCGGCGTGATCAACCAGCAGGGCCGCCCCTTCACCCACGGCTACGAGATCTACCTCGAAAAGGCCACGCTCCTCTTCGAGTCGTTCACCGAAACCCCCCTCACCGTCCTCACCGAGGACGGCCAGGTCGAAAGGCCCGACCTCGGCTCCCCCGACATGCTCGCCGCCTTCCCCATCGAGCTGGCCGAAGCCGTCCGCTGCGCCGAGAGCAACACCCCCTCGAACCTCCTCGACGGTGCGCTGGCCCGCGACGCCCTCATCCTCGGCCACAAGCAGACGCAGTCGATCGTCGAGCGGAGGAGGGTGGAAATCTGACGAGCTCACGGCCTGGCGCCCAGACGCCTGCAACGCGTCGGCGTCCTCAGCCCGCGAGCACGCAGCATTTGACAATACCTCCTGTTTACGCAACGGTTAGCACAGCCTCTGCGGTCGGGCTAGTACCCCGGAGTCCCATCAGCATCGCTTTCGCCGTGGCCGATAGTCCGCTTTTTTCTGCCAAATACAACTTCTTCAAGCGGTCGAGGGTGTCGGCGAACGACGTGCGGGCCGTCGTGTCGCCCTGATGCCACTTCTGGAGCATACGGTCGGCCTTCTCAACGTCGCGCCGTATCTGGTTGCACAGGTCACACCGACGCTCGACAAGGTCGTCATGGTCGAGATGATAGAACCGGATCGATTGCATGACACGCTGTGCCAGGAAGGAATCAGCGTTCCCACAAAGCGACGGGTTCGGCCGAGGCTGTCCGTTCTCGTCGAACCACAACAGCGGAGGGTCGGCTGCGCAGCACGGATCGAGAAGCATCGGCTGCTCGCCGTCGAGATCGTCATTCTCGCACCGGCAGCGTTTGGTCTCATCCCACAATGGGAAGTGGTCCTGTTTGCCGCCCTCGGTGCCGCCTTCCACGTCGCGACGCTTACTGTTACAGTATGTGCAGGAGAAACGGTAGTTCTCCCATCGAAAAGCGAGCCACCAATAACCGCCATGGTCCTCGCACTCGGCGACGCGGTTCTTGGGCCGGTAGTGGTCGACCGCGTTGTCCGAGCGGTCCTGAACGGATTCGCAGTACCAGCACTTCCGATTCGCCACGTCAGCGAGCGGGTCCTTCAACTCTCTCCAGACGCCACCCTTGCTGTTGATCGCGGCTGCGCGCTCGTCTTCGGATAATCCCGCTACCTCATCATGCGCGACCCGGGCTCTCGCCTCCCATCCGTCCGGGATGGCCTCGCGAACCTGTTCTGATTCGATGTATCTCACGATGCCTCCTCCCCGGGCGTAAGCTCGCGGATCACCTGGAGGGCAAGATCGCGCACCTCCTCTTGCTGCTGGGGGCTGAGGACTGGCTCGGTAAGACCCGCCTCGCGCTGTCGCTGCGACATGGCACGGACGAACTGCTCGTACAACGGATCGCGGGCCGACAGCGTGAAGTCGAGGTGCCCAAGCCGCTGATCCAAGTCGCGCAGTTGCACACGTTCCTCATCCGACAGGTCATCCTTGGATGCGAGTTGCCGCTTCCGATCGAGAGCCTGGAGCGTGTCGAGATCAAGTTGGGATCGGAGTCCGTACACCTCGCTGGTCAATAGCGCGGCCACGCCCATGCCGCGGGGGTCCTGGTCGGGCAGCTTCGCAGTGACCCGGCCGCTTTCCTCATCGCGATCGAGGATCTGCACCTCCGACTTGGTCAACCCGGCGATGACCAACGGGTCGTGGGTGACCATGATGATGTGGCTGGTCTCCTGGGCGCCGCCGATACTGCGGAGGAACTCCAGGTATCGGATGCTCCAAGCCGGGTTCAAATGCGTGTCTGGCTCGTCGAGCAAGAACAGCGATTCCTCTTCCCGGGTGAATCGTAGCAAGCCGAGCACCATCAATAGTTGCTGCTCGCCCTCGCTCAGTTCGCGGAACGTCAGGGAGCCGTCGACCTTGCGGGCCTTGACATTCATCCGCACCTCGCTGATCAGCCTCGAAATGTATGTGCTTTCCAGGGCCTTGAAGAAGGCCTGCTGAGAATCGTACTTCCGAGCGAGGTTGCGGATGTCGGCGAGGTCTTTCAAGTACAAATAGAGATGTTCGGCCTGCGTCGTCTTGCGGAAACCGATTGGGATCCGCAGCTTGAGGCGGAGTGGGGCCAGGGCCAATTCGTACAACTTGTCGAGGAAGTCGCTTACCACACCCCGGGCATTCCAGAAGCGGGCGTCGCCTTGCCGGCTCGTCCAGGGCGGCTGCCGCATGACAAACAGGGCGTAGTCAAGCCCTTCGATCCAAAGGTGCTCCCGGAGAAAGTCCAAGACCTCCGGCTCCTGCTCCATGAAGAACGCGAGAAGTACGAACTGACTATGAACCGGTCGGGCGTAAAACAGTGGCCGCAGCGGCTGATCCTTGCCGGCGAGCAAGTCCCGGTAGAACCGCTCCTGATGCTTGAGGTAGTGCTCCTCCATCCGGTCGCTGGGGCCGGAATAGTAGCCGAAAATGTAGTTCGGGAGAAACTCTCGGCCCGGGGCCTCGCGGAACTTGTTGAAAGTGAGAGGCGAATCGTCGACCGTTACGGAGTAACCGCTGTGCTGTCGCCGTTGGGGATCTGCGTCGATTCGGACGAGCTTGCCGCGGCAGACGTAGTCAAGTTCGTAGCCAAACAGCGGCCGTTCGCCGAGGTCGAGGTCGCGGAAGATGATCGTCAGGGCTTCCAGCAGGTTGGACTTGCCCGTGCCGTTACGGCCCACGACGACGGTGGTCGACGAATCCTTATCGAAGTCGATCTCGAAGTCGCTGAGGTTCTTAAAACGCGACTTGATTTTAAGCCGATCGAGTTTCATTTCGACGCTGCCTTGAGATAGACGTCTCGATTGTTGGGCCGTTCCTCGTTGATCCGCCCGGCTTGAACGGCTAGTCGCAATTCCGCGTAGAAATCGTCGACCGAATTCTCGTCGAAACCGGCTGCGGCGAAGAGCTGTTCCGGCGACAGGCGCTTCTTGCTCTCCTTCAGCACATCAACGAGCGGTCTGGTTTCCACCTTGGTAGTAGTCTTACGTTTGGCCACCTTCTTTCTCCCTTTCCTTGCCGGCTTCTTCTTCGCCCCGGCTTCTCGTTCCGACTTTATCCGCTCCAACAGTACGGAAGCCGGCTCGTAATCGCGTCCCTCCTGACGGGCCAACTCGGCTTCGGTGGGAACAAGATCGCCACGGAACGCTTTTGACAAAACCGACTGCGTTAGGCGATCCGAACACCCCGCCAATCGGTCAAGCCTGTTCTGGAGCCTATTCGCCGCATCCAAGAGGATTTCAACACGACGAATGATCTCCTGCTGTTCCTCGCGGGGTGGGATGGGCAGAGGCAGGAGTTTCAGGTCCCGAATATTTACCCCGGTGTACGCGACACCTTTCGTTTGTTCGGACAGCCATTGCTGGCTCCAGGGCGCGCCAATCGCGTAACACACGAACTCGGCCGGCACAACTGGCAGAATCGGCAGCATGGCGACTTCGCGCGAGATGTTCAAGCCGCGCATTGCCGGCGGAACCACTGCCACGCCACCCAGTGTCCCTCGAACAGTGACCAAGACTTCGCCACCACGCAGATACGTGCGCTCGTACCTATCTGCTATCTCTCGCGAAATCGTCTTGATGTGCGAATCTTCGATGCGTAGCCACCGGACGTCTGACGATCGAAGCGTCGGCACTCCACCATCCACTTCTGGCCCCAGCTTGATGACGCCATACGTGATGGCTCTTTGGGGGTCACACAGCGATTCGACTCGGGACCACGTCCATTCCTCCGGCAATGCCGGTGGCTCAATCGGGTCGTTGTCGCTCGGGACTTCTGCGCGAGCCGCATCGCCGACCGTTTGGTCCAGGAAGTCACACCCGGATTCCATCGCCTGTTGGGTTGAACGCCATTCTTCTGTGAGGCGACCAGAGCAGGCAGCAGCAAGGACCGCCTGGCGAAAGCGATGAAGAATGTCCGGCAGCTTGGCCAGCCTGTCCCGCAGGCCGCGGCTTCGTTCCAACAACGCCCTCACCTTCGTTACGATCCGTTGTTGCTCGGCTAAAGGAGCTATTGGCACCCATGAGGAAAGGACTATCTGATCGGTAACAGCCGGGTAACTCGATCCGGTCTGTCGCTCTGTGAGTGCATCAACGAATCGGTCGGTCAGGGTGTAGTAGAAAAGGTATTCTGGCAAAGCTGCTTCATTTGGCCTAATGACCGTGAAGCCGGTTGAGCAAAGCTGGGCCCTGCATTGCGGTGGCACAATGGCGATATTCTTCAAATACGTCCGTACGTTCGAGAAGAGAACGTCGCCTGGCTTAATTGGACGTCGCGCTCGCGATGGAGCATCGGCTCCTTTGAATGTCTTTGCCTCCACTATTCGGAAACGCTCGTTGTCAATCGACGAGATGTCAACGTAGCCGAACTCTCCGTCTGGGTCCTTCCGGGGATCTACATTGGGAACGTCTTGCGTGACCTCGCGCAGAGGCGTATACTCCCAGCCTTCCGGCAGTTCGGTGACGGCGGCAGCTTCGTGATTCGCAGTCGTTTTCTTCTTCCGTGCCATCATTTTCTCATGCCCATCGATGCGACGCCATCGTTGCTGTTCCCGTTCTCCAGAACAGCGAGGATCGCGTTTAGCTCCTGCACCGCCGCTTCGAGTTCAGCGATCGCGTCCGTCGCCAACTCGTCTGGTTGGAGTTCGTTGCCGTTGTCGCCCGAGTCGCCGCTGAGCCACTTGAGGCTGTCGATCTTGAAGTCGCGCTCGCGGAGTTCGCGGAGGTCGAACCCGCGCCAGCGGTCCTCCTTCGAGGTGTCCTTCCGCCGTCGCGAGCGGCCGTTCGGGTCCTTCCCAAAGCACTTCTCAAACTCGGCGAAGTGCTCAGGCGTCAGCGGCCGGTCTTTCTTAGTGACTCGGGGGACATTTGTCCGACAGTCGTATATCCAGGTCTTCTCAGTAGGATAGCCTTTCGTAAAAAAGACGACGTTGGTCTTCGTGCCGGGGCTATACGCCGCGAAAGTCCCATTCGGGAGGCGAAGCACCGTGTGGACATCGCAATCTTCGGTGAGGACCTTGAAGACCTCCCCTGCCTGGTCGGCGAAGAGGCAGTTGTCGGGCACCACGACGGCCGTGCGCCCGCCGGGCTTGAGGATCGACATCACGTGCTGGAGGAAGTTGAGCTGCTTGTTGCTCGTGGAGATGGTGAAGTCGTGACGGGCCGGCGCCTGGTTGGCTCCCCGCGTCCCGAACGGCGGGTTCGTCAGGACGCAATTGTGCTTGCGCTTGTCAGGCTCTTCGTAGATCGAGTCGCCGAGCGCGATGTGCGGGTCTAGTCCGTGCAGGTAGAGGTTCATCAGGGCCAGGCGTCTCGGCCGGGGGACGAGATCCTGGCCATAGTATGTCTGAGTTTTCAGCCGCTTGGCCAACTCGCGACGCATCGCGCCGCCGGTCTCGTCGATGAACCAGTCGTAGGCAGCCACGAGGAACCCGCCGGTGCCGCACGCGGGGTCACAGACGGTGAACTCCTTGTGAGCGCGCGGGTCGGGCTTCATGCACCGGACGATGGAACAGATGAGGATTCGAGGCGTGAACAGTTGCCCCGCACCCTTTTTGCCCTCTCGTGCAGCCCGGTCCAGGAGCCCTTCAAACGCCTCGGCTTTGACGTCCACGTCGAGAGCGGTCCAATCAGTCTCATCGATCGTAGAGAGCAGTTGTTTCAGATTGACGGGATTCCTGAACCGCGATTGCGAGCCGGCGAAGATGTCGCCCAGGATTGCCGTCTGCTGCCCCAGGGCGCGCAGGACCTCGACGTAGTAGCTGGTCAAATCCGTGCCCGACTTTGAGGAAAGTGTCGGCCAGGAGCAGTCCAGCTTGATCTTCTTTCCGTCCAGCGACTCCATCGACATCTTCGACAAATCGATGTGCCGCTCGTCGGCCATCTTCAGGAAGAGCAAATACGTGAGCTGCTCGACATAGTCTCCATAGTCGATGCCTTCATGGCGAAGGGTGTGACAGAAGCCCCAGAGTTTTTGGACAACGTCGGACATCGTGTTCCTTCACTTATGCTCGGGATTGGTTCTTTGAGTCGCTAGGCCCTCTACGCTGCAATGGCAGCATTGATCTCTTGAATGACATCGGCTAGCTGGCCGTCGAACACGGCGCTTGACCGCTTCCAAGCTCCGGCCTGCTCGAAGATCGGCAGAATGTCGAAATCCTGTCGATCGAGACGTTCTCGATCAGGTGGGAGCGGCGGGAGGCAGTGGCGTGTCGCCAGTGCTCAGTCGCAGCGCGCCATCGCTCGGCAGTTTAGCAGCCACGCCGCGGATCGAGAAGACGCTGAGCCATCCTTGCCGGTCCGAAGGCCGCGGGCAGGAAACGTGCCTGGGGCCCAGAGGCCGGCAACGCGGCGGCAGCACGGGATTCATTCGGGCTGTCTATCTCCCCCAACATGACTACGCAGGCGTGGGCGTGGAGCCCGTGCCCAGTCTCCCGTGGCGGGCTTTGTTGGACGCGGTCACTTTCCGCGGCGGCTCGTTTCTACAACGGATGAGGGGTGCTACCCCCTTCAGATACCGTGAGCGCACGTGCGCTGGGGCCCGCGCGCACGTGCGCTGGGGTTCCATGGTGAATGCGCTGGGGTTCCAGCGCACGTGCTACAGGGTCACAGGCCACCTGCGCGCACGCCATGTACTGGGAAAAACGCCCTTTTTGGACGAGGTCACTCGCGCAACGCCCGGGTACGAAAGCACTTGGAAATTTTTGCCGGACCAACAAAAACCGTCCAACAAATGTTTTCGACGCAACGCGTTGTGAGGAAAGGACTTAGGGCTTATCATGGGCGGCTTTGTTGGACACTTGGAGGGCCGGTTTTGGGGGCTTCCGGGGCTGCGGGTTTCGGCCTAACACGGTCGAGCATACCATGTTAGCGCCGAGCCGCAAGACGTTTTTTGGGCACCCCGGGGTGCTTCCAGTTTCTCCCGGCCCGGCGGCCGGATCGAGAGCCCTCGTGGCCGCGGGGCCGCTTGCCGTTGCCCTACCGTTGGGATGCAGGACTCCAGGATGGGAGTGAGGGGTAAGGGGAGACCTCCGGTCGGCCGCTGGTGCCCCACGTTTGGGACGCAGGACTTCAGGAAGGGAGTGACGGGCGGCGGGGAGACCTGCGGTCGGCGACTGGTGCGGGGTCGGGAGACCCGCGTACGGCGCGGCTGTCTCTGACCGGTCCCGTACGTCGTCTTCGATCGGCTTGGCAGCGTCGAGCTCGCCCTTCTTGATGAGCGTGGCGGCCGGCGAAAGACGAGGAGGGCTAGCCTGCCCGCCGCGCGACGCGGAGCTGGGCCCGGGTGAGGGCGATGGTGCGGTCGCGGTGTTGGATTTCGTCGGCGGTGTGGGCGGGGTGGTCCCGGGCGGCGTCGAGCTGCACTTGGAGGACTTCGGCCTTGAGATCCTGGGCGGGAACGGCCCGGTTGGTGAGCAGGGTGACGACGTCGGAGACGACCTCGACGAAGCCGCTCTCGACGTAGTAGCGGCTCGTCCGGCCCTCGTGGGTGATCCGCAGCTCGCCGGCGCCGAGGCGGCCGACGAGGGGCGTGTGGCCCGGGGCGATGCCGATCTCGCCGTCGGCCAGCGGCACGGCCACAAAGTCGGCCGGCTGGTCGAGCAAGGACTTCTCCGGCGTTACGACGATGCATTGCATGGCAGGGGCCAGGGATCAGGGTTTGGTGGGGAATCTCGTAGGGTGATACTATGGAAGCGGAGGCCGAGCCGAACTAGCTTGGTCCTTGAACACGTGGTAAACCGGGGGTTTGTACGAGTCTCAAACCAGCGATTTCCACAAAAGGAGCCAAGCCATGAAGTATGTCGGCGTC
>DATKZH010000449.1:0-19090 GCA_035528065.1 Thermoguttaceae bacterium
CCGGAGCCGCTCGCTCAACACGGCCGCGATCTCGCCGGGCTCGCACGAGAGCCGGGCGCGGATGACGCCGTCCCCGGCGTGGGCCTGGACGGAGCAGCCCGCGTCGATCCCCAGAAGCCGCCGGACGAAATCGACGGTGACACTGGGGAGCAGGCTGATCTGGAGGACCAGCGGGGCGTCGCCCTCCTCGGCGGGGGCTTCTGCCGGAAACTCCGTGAGGCGGTTCCACGCCCGGGCCGCCGCGTCGCCGCGGATCGCCGTGGGCGACACGCCCGACGACCGCCGCCACTGGGCCTCGAGCCGCTCGATCATCCATTCGACCTCGGCCGTGGTGCCTTCCAACCCGACGACCAGGCGACCTGCGGCCGAGTCCGACGCGGCCGCGCACAGGGCCGGCTCGTCTTGCCACGCCGGGCCCGCCAGAAGCTCGATGGCGGCGGGCACCGTCTCGGTGTGGACCATCTCGGCCAACAGCTTCTCGGCAGAGTCGAAATCGTCGAGGTCGCAGGCCACCAGCGCCGAGGTCTCGGGCATCGGCTTGACCATCAGCGTGACTTGCGTGATCACACCGAGGGTGCCGAGCGAGCCGGTCAGAAGCCGGCACAGGTTGTACCCGGCGGCGTTCTTGACCACGCGCCCGCCTGCGGAAAACGGGGTGCCACTCCCGTCGACCGCATGCACGCCGAGGACATAGTCGCGAACCGTGCCCCACTGGTAGCGTCGGGGCCCACACGGGTTGGTCGCCACCACGCCGCCCACGGTGGCCCGGGCCGCCTGCGCAATATCGACCGGGAGCCGCTGTCGCTCCGAGGCGAGCCGCCCGGCCAGCTCGGCGATCGTCACGCCGGCTTCCACCGTGATCGTAAGGTCTCGCGCCGGGTAGTCGATGACGCGATTCAATCCGGCCAGCGAGAGGCCCAGACCGGGCCGCGTGGGCCGCGCGCCGTAGTGGAGACTCGTGCCCCCGCCGATCGCGTAGACCGGCGTGCCGGTCTGGCAGGCATCGCGGACGACCTCCGCCACGGCGTCCCGGTTTGCCGGGGTGACGGTTTCGGTGAGTGGGAGGGTCTGGTTGGGTGGGTTCACGTCGCTTGGGCTTGGCGGTTCAAGTGGCGGGGTGGTTCTGTGAGTTGGGTGGCACTGGCGTCTCGCCAGTGGAACCACGAAAGCACTGGCGAGACGCCAGTGCCACCCGACCTGCCTGGTGAAAATTGACGGAGCACAGGAAACAGTCCTTGATGCTAGGGCAAAGCTCGGCGGCCGGGGGACGTTCGCTCGATCGGGGGTCCGTCGGGCGAGGGCAACACCTTGCCCGGCGAAAGACGCCCGGTGGGGTTCAGCGCCGCGCGGACTCGGGTCATCGCCTCCAGGTCGGCAGCGCTGTACAGCCGGCTCATCAGCTTGAGCTTCTCCACGCCGACGCCGTGCTCGGCGGTAACGCTGCCCCCGCAAGCGATGCACTCCTCGAGTAGCTCCTCGCCGGCGGCGAGCACGCGGGCGACCTGGTCCCGGTCGCGCTCGTCGAAGAGGAAGATCGGGTGGACGTTCCCGTCGCCGGCATGGGCCACGTTGACGATCCGGACCTGGTGTTTCTTGCCGATCTCGGCAATCCGTCGCAGGATGTGCGGCAGTCGCGTGCGGGGCACGACTCCGTCCTGGATACAATAACTGGGGCTCAAGCGTCCCAGGGCCCCGATCGCCTTCTTCCGGCACCTCCACAACAGCTCTCGCTCCTTGGAGCTGGTCGCCGGCACGACCTCCCGGGCTCGCCACTTCCGACACAGCTCGACCACGCGCTGTTGTTGCTCGTCGAGCCCGGCGGCCGGGCCGTCCAGCTCGATCACCGCGATGGCCCCGGCGTCGAGTGGGAAGCCGAAATGGAACGCCGCCTCCACCGCCTCCAGAATCCCCTGGTCCATCAGCTCCATGGCGGCCGGCACGATTCCCGCGGCGATGATGTCGCTCGCCGCGCTGGTGGCATCATCGATCGTGTCGAAGATCGCCCGCATGGTACGGTGGGCCTGCGGGTCGGGCGTCAGTCGGACCCAGACCTTGGTGACGATGCCCAACGTGCCCTCGCTGCCGACCAGCAGCCCCACCAGATCGAGCCCGACCGGCTCACGGACCGGGCCCTGGCGCACGATCGACCCGTCGCCCAGCACGACCTCCAATCCCAGCACGTGGTTGACCGTAACGCCGTACTTGAGCGTGTGCGGGCCGCCTGCGTTGGTGCCCACGTTGCCGCCGATCGTGCAGGCCGTCTCGCTCGACGGGTCGGGCGCGTAGTGATAGCCGGTTCCCGCCAGGGCGCGGGCCAACTGAAGGTTCAGCACCCCGGGCTCCAACACGGCGAATCGATCGCGGAGGTTGACCTCGACGATCTCCTTCATCCGCGTCAACATCATGATCACGCCGCCGCCGACCGGCAGGCAGCCGCCCGCCAACCCGGTCCCGGCCCCACGGGGAACGACCGGAACGTCGTGCTGGTTGGAGAGCGTGACGACCTCGGCCACTTGCCGGGTGGAACGAGGAAAGACGACCAGATCGGGCCGATTCTTCTCGATCGTGAACCCGTCGCACTCGTACACCACCAGGTCCGACTTCGCCGATAGGACGTTCTCGGAGCCCAGCCGTGAGCGGAGCGCTCGGGCGAGCGGTGCATGTTGGGCGTTGTTCATGGGGCAGCGGGCGTCTTAGGATTCCCCGAGAGTGTGGGATCTCGATCGCTCGATTATAGCCCGGGCAATCCTTGTCGCAAAATGGTTCCTTCATGCCACCCGTCAGGGTGGGCATAGAACCGAAGAAGCGACCCGCCGCGTCTACTTTTTCAACTCCCGTCCAAGCTTCTGCTCCACGCTGCGAACCTTGGAATCCAGACGCCCCCGGCGACCTTGGCGGTAGTCGAGCTTGATGCTGCACTCGACCCGCTGGCAGTCGGCCGCCATCGCCTGGAAGCACTTGGCGACCACGTCCATCACCTCGTCGAACTCGCCTTCCAGCAACGTCCCCATCGCATGGCAACGGTACGGCAGGCCGCTGGAGTCGATGATGTCGAGGCTCCGGGCGACGTACTGGCTGAGGCTCTCTCCCTTGTCCAAGGGAAACATACTGAACTCGAGCACGACCATGATGGGGCTCCCTTGTTGAGGGCTGGGTTGGGTAGGAGGCCTGCGGAGATTTATCTCACACGGTCCCGGACTGTGCCGGACCGCCGAGCGTGGCGAAAAGGGCCATCGAAGTAGGGGCACCCTTTCCGCTTGTGGCATGCGGTGGCCGTCGGCCCCGGCAGGAGTCGTATTCTAGGAGCCCTCTAAATCGTGTCGAGCCGGGAGGGCGGGCTGGATTGCGTAACATCTTTGCCTGAAAAGGCTTACGACTACGCCAATTCCGTCTGCCCTCGGAGACGGGGAAACGTTACACTATCGCCCCTTTTCGGCCGGCTCTGCGCGCGTCGTGCGTGATCCGCCAACCGCTCCAGCTCGCCTCGTAACCACCGGCACGCCTCTGGCGCAACAGAGGCGTCGCGATTGCCCGACCGAGATCTGCCATGTCTCGCCACCAGGCGCTTTTCCTTGCTGCCGCGTTTTCCCCTTGGCTTGTCGTCAGTCTGGGCACGGCGAGGGTGCCAGCCCAGGTGCAAGCCCAGGTGCATGCGATGCCGCCCACGACCGCGTGGGGCCCGGCCGGCCCGACCGGGCTGCCGGGCACTCCCGGCTCGACCGCATTCGTCCCTCTCCCCGGCGACGGCGTGGAAAACGCCTTCGATGGAAACAGGATGGACATGGGGCTCGGGCCGGGCCAGCCGGCGTACTTCGACGGCTATTGGACCTGGCAGACGCTGCCCGACGGGTTTCTGTACCCGGCCTACATGGCCGGGGGACGCGAGTCGCGATTTGCCAGCCACTGGATGTGCGAGAAGGACAAGGGCTGGCTCTGGGACATCGCCCTGGGCGGCCACGTCGGCATGTTGCGCTATGGCAACAGCGACCCGATTAGGCCGGAAGGATGGCAGGTGGACGTCGAAGGGGCGGCGTTTCCGCGGCTGACGCTGGGAAGTGTCCGTGACCTGACCTCGGTTGATTTCCGCTTCGGACTTCCGCTCACGTTCCGCCGAGGTCCATGGGAGACGAAGTTCGGGTACTACCACCTCAGTTCCCATTTGGGGGACGAGTACATGGTCACGCAGGGGACGCTCGATCGGCTCAACTATACGCGGGACGTTCTCATTGCGGGCCTGGCGTTTCGGCCGCATCGAGACCTACGCCTGTACGCCGAGGCCGGTTGGGCTTTCTACACCGACGGGGGCAGCCAGCCGTGGGAATTCCAGTTCGGCATCGACTACAGCCCCGTCGAGCCGTGGTCCGCCCTCGGCACCCCGTTCTTCGCCGTCAATACGCGGATTCGCGAGGAGGTCGACTTCGGCGGGAACGTGACCGTGCAGACCGGCCTCCAGTGGCGGGGCGGGCGCGGACAGCTTTTCCGCTTCGGTCTGCACTACTTCAACGGCAAATCCGACCAATACCAGTTCTTCACCGAGCACGAGGAACAGATCGGGTTGGGGGTGTGGTACGATTTCTAGCGAGGCCGCGTGCCTTGTCAGGTCTCGTTTGACGGGTGTGGAGCGACCGCAATCGTGCGGCCGAAACGAGACGCCGGTTGTGGGCCGGCCTCCTGACCGGTCCCATTGCGCGGCACTCCGGCAGGCGGTGGCGTCGGCTTGGCGCAGTGGAAGGGCGAAACCATGAACTGCACGAATTGCGGCGCGCCGGCGAGGCTCATCGACGGGCGCGACTATTTCTGCTGCGACTTCTGCTCGACGTTCCACTTCCCGCAGCCGCTGAAGGCTTCCGCCGACGGCGTGATTTCCCTTAGCGAGCAGAGCGACGCGGAATGTCCCATCTGCCAAGTACCCTTCTGCGCAGGGACCATCGAGGGCAATCGGGTCCTCTTCTGTGAGACCTGTCGCGGCGTGCTGGTCGAGGGGGAGAACTTCATGCACATCGTCCGCAAGCGGCGTGCCGAGCGATCCGGCCCGGCGGACGAGCCCAAGCCGCTCAACCAGGAGGAGTTAGGCCGAGAAATCGACTGCCCCGTGTGCGGTGGGAGGATGGACGTCCACCCGTACTACGGCCCCGGCAACGTGGTGATCGATTCCTGCATCCGCTGCCATCTTGTCTGGCTGGACCACGGGGAGATTGCCGCGATCGAACGGGCGCCGGGGCCGGGGTAGTCTCAGGGTGGCCGTATTGGGGGGTGGCTGGTCGATCCTCCTTCGCCCAGGCTGACCCTCTAAGGAAGGGAAACCTGGCACCAAGTGCCACGGAACGAATACCAGGCTGCCAACGAGCACCATGCTCTACGGGGGAGTAATCCACCCCTTAACGTGGCCACGACCCAACTTGGTTGCCCGAATTGCGCAAGTCCACTATACTTCTCTAAGTCAGTAGCATACGAAGGGTTACGGCCACAGACGGTGGAAGAACGTACGGGTTAGGAGACTTGTCGATGAACCGGCGCACCCTGGTCGTCCTCGTGATGCTCGTGTTGGCCGCCCACTGCTTCTCGCCAGCCGTTGTGGGCGACCAATCCGAGCAGCCGAAGGAGGATGACTACGAGCTGTACAAGCTGTTGGTCGACACGCTCGACCAGGTGGAGCGGAACTACGTCAAAGAGGTCAGCCGGCGGGAGTTGATCGAGGCGGCCATCCGAGGAGTCCTCCGTGATCTCGATCCGTATTCCGCCTACATCAGCCCGGAGCAGTTGGACGGGTTCCGCACGACCGTTCAGGGCAACTTCAGCGGGATCGGAATCCAGATCGGGATGGACAACGGTCGGCTCCAGGTGCTCAGCCCCCTGGTGGGCACACCCGCCTACCAGGCCGGAATCCTCGCCGGGGACCGGATCGTCGAGATCGACGGCAAGAGCACCAAGGGCTTCACGATCGAAGAGGCCGTGCGCCAACTCAAAGGAGAGGCGGGTACCGACGTCACGTTGACCGTACTCCATCCCGGGAGTGCCGAGCCCGTCGAGGTCCCGATCACGCGTGAGATCATCCACATGGAGACCGTCCTCGGCGATCACCGAAAGGGGGACGACCACTGGGACTTCATGTTGGACCCCCGAAAGCAGATCGGGTACGTCCGGGTCACGGCGTTCAGCCGCGAGACGGCCCAAGAGCTCAAGGAGGCTCTTGCGCAACTGTCGCAGCAGGATCTCCGGGCGCTGATCCTCGATTTGCGGTTCAATCCGGGGGGATTGCTCCGATCGGCCATCGACGTCAGCGACCTGTTCCTTCCCGGGGGCAAGATCGTCAGCACCAGCGGCCGCAGCGCCCCCGAGCGATCGTGGGAGGCCAAGAAGGAGGGGACGTTTGAAGGATTCAACATGGTCGTCCTGGTCAATCGCTACAGCGCCAGTGCCAGTGAGATCGTGGCGGCTTGTTTGCAGGACCACAAGCGGGCGGTGATCATGGGCGAGCGGACCTGGGGGAAGGGAAGCGTGCAGAACGTGATCCCGCTCGAACACGATCAGAGTGCGCTGAAACTGACCACCGCCGCCTACATCCGGCCCAGCGGTAAGAACATCCACAGGTTTCCGGACGCGGAGGGAGACGAGGAGTGGGGCGTCGCGCCCGACGATGGCTACGCATTGAAGCTAACCGATGACCAGATGATCGCGCTGGTCAGCGATCGTCGCAAGCGCGACGTCCTTCAGCCCAAGGATCGCGACACGATCCGTGCGGCCGAGTCCGATCAACCCGCGCCGGAGCAGGCCGCTGCCGACCAGGAGCCGTCCCCGCCAGACAAGCAGCCCGAGACGGAAACGCCCAAGCCGGAGCAAGACGCCGGCAAACCGCACAAAGAGCCCAAGCCCGTCGACCAGCAACCGTCTGAGCCAAAGGAACCGCCGTCCGACCCGGAGGAAAGCGCCTCGGAAGGGCACGACGAGCCCAAGCCGAGCGATGAGCGGCCGGCTGAGCCGGCAGAGCGTACGGAGTCCATCGACGCCCAGTTGCAGATGGCGATTGACTATCTCAGTGCCGAGCTGGCCCGCGCCGAGTGAGCGCCGCCCCTGGTGAGATGCTCTCCTTCCTCCCGTCGATGAAGATCCTCACGCTGGAAACAACTTGTGACGAGACGGCGGCGGCGATCGTCACCGATGGGCTGGAGGTCCTCGGCTCGGTGGTGGCCTCCCAGGACGATCTCCACCGCCGGTTTGGCGGGGTCGTCCCGGAGATCGCTTCCCGGGCGCACGTAGAACGAATCCTCCCGGTGATCGACGAGACGCTGAGGCGCGCCCGGGTGTCCCTTGCCGATCTCGATGCGGTGGCCGTGGCCAACACGCCGGGGCTGGCCGGGTCGCTTCTGGTCGGACTGGTGTCCGCCAAGGCGCTCTGTGTGGCCCTGGACGTGCCCCTGATCGCGGTCAATCACCTTCAGGCCCACATCTACGCGTGTCGTCTGTCCAGCGGGCAAAACGTCTTTCCCTGCGTAGGCTTGATTGTCAGCGGAGGCCATACGAGCCTCTATCGCTGCGCCGGGCCTTTGGACTTCGAGCTGTTGGGCTCGACCATCGACGACGCGGCGGGCGAGGCATTCGACAAGGTGGCCGGCATGCTCGGGCTGGAGTATCCCGGCGGGCCGGCAATCGAGAAGGCCGCCGAGCACGGCAATCCCAGGGCATACCGGTTTCCCCGCGCCCTGGTCAAAGACCGCGACCGGCTCGACTTCAGCTTCAGCGGATTGAAGACCGCGGTCCGCTACGCCATCGCCGGCCCCGGCCGAGTCGACTTCGACCAGATCCGATTGGAGAGGCAAGAGGTGGCCGATCTGGCGGCCAGCTTCCAGGAAGCGGTCGTCGACTGCCTGGTCGCCAAGGCGCTGCTGGCGTTGGAGCGGACGGGGCTGGAGATCCTCTGTGTGGGCGGGGGCGTGGCGGCCAACTCGCGGTTGCGGGGGCGGCTCGAAGAGGAGGCACGCCGTCGCCAAGTCCGGCTGCACGTCGCCCCCCTGCAACTGTGTACCGACAACGCCGTGATGGGGGCCATTGCCGTGGAGCGATATCGGGCGGGTCGGTTCGAGGACCTGGAGCTGGACGTCTGCCCCGGGGTGCTACGAAAAACGGGCTGAACCCTCCGCCCTGACTGGGGCCAGCCCGTTACCGTCTCGAATGGGCCTGGAGCGTCTCAGAACATGCCGCCGCCCATACCGCCGCCCATGCCGCCCATGCCGCCCATGCCGCCACCGCCGCCACCGCCGCCACCCATCATGCCCGTGAAGCCCTGGCCGCCGGTTCCCCCGCCGGTCTGCCCGCCCTGACCGGAAAAAGTATTGAACGTATTTACTTCCGCCACGCCGGAGAAGAGGGGTTGGGGCGTGATGCGGACGTAGCGTCGGTCGGCGGAGATCACGGCCATCGACATCAGGTTCGTCCCTTCCGGCAGCGTGATGATGACCGGCTGGTAGCCGACCGCCCCGCCGCCGACCACCGGGACGAATCCGCCCGCGAAGGACCTTTGACGCGAGGCAGCGAAGCTCGCCAGCGAGCCCGGATCCGCGTTGGCCGCAAGCTGCTGGGCCAACACGTGATGCCGCACCGCGAGGTGGCCGATCGCCGCGTTGGCCACCTGGTGCTGCTGGAGCGACGCTTCGCGGCGCCCCCCGTCCAGGTCGAACTGCACGACGGCCTCGCCGTTCTTCAGCGCCACCATCTGCTTCTCCATCCTCTGACCTTCATCCCACACGCCCGTGCGGATCGTGACGGCGACTTTCCCGGCCGTCACGTCGCCCCAAACGCACCGAAGCAGCATTCGGTACGGTCCGCTGAAAGCCTTCGGGCAGACGTAGGTTTCGCGGAAGCCGTCCGCCGGGTTGTGGCCCAAGTGCGAGTACGTGTCGCCGAGCATCACGCCGCCGGCCGTCGTTCGGGGGTTGCGGAACGAGCAGACCGTGCCGGAAGGCTCTTCCACCATCAGGTCCACGTCGGCATCGCCGGTCCAGGAGACCTCGACGACCACGTCGCGGATCACGGCCTGGTCCAGGGCGGCCTGGAACTCCTCGGCCTCGGTCGACCGGTTCTCGACGCGGAGCCTTTTCAGCGTATCGTGGGCCGCGCCCAGCCCGGCCAGCCATACGTCCTTCTTCTCCTCCGACCAAGCCTGGCCGAGGATGCCCGCGCAAGCCCACTTGATCCCGTCCAGATCGTCCAGTCTCTGGGCGATTTTGAGGCCGTGCATGTAGGGCTCGTGACGCAACGGCACCATTTCCGACACTTGCCGATAGATCTGGAGGGCACGTTTTTCCAGGCCGATTTGGTCCAGGTAGAGCGCGATGTACATCATGTCGAGCGGGTTGTCGGCGAAATCGATGGCCGACAACACCGCCCGCTCGACCTGGTCCGCCGGACTCCCGGCCGCCTGCATCGCCAGCGCCATGGCCTCGTACATCCAGGGCTCCGGCTGATGGTGCCGCAGGGCCGCCTGGACCAGGGCGATCACGTGATCGAACTTCTTGGCGTGCATCAGGTCGCGGACCGCCTGGCGGACGGTGGCGGGCGATTGGTCGGGGCTGTTGGCGAAGTGGCGATCCCAGAAAACCTGCGGCTCGACGCTTTCGTCGACCTCGATGGAGCGCGGCTTGGCGTTCTTCTTGGGGCTCGTCTCGGGTACCGGCTTCTTGGCCTCGGCTTGGGGCGACAGGTTCAGATCGTCTTTGACCGAGAATGCCCGGAACCCTCCGGCAGGGACGTTGGGCAAGACGTTCTGCGGGACATTGAACATACCCATGCCGCCGCCCATGCCGCCCATGCCGCCGCCCATGCCGCCCATGCCGCCACCCATGCCGCCACCCATGCCGCCGCCCATGCCGCCGCCCATGCCGCCGCCCATGCCGCCCATCATGCCGCCGCCCATGCCGCCGAAACCGCTCATTCCCATTCCGGACGTGATCGGAATCACCAGGTCGGCGACCGGGTAGACTTTGGTCGACAGCTTGTTCTCCGCCTCTTCGGGCGTGGTGATCTTGAGCACCTCGTCTTCAATCACGTAGGTGAGGTCCAGCTCGCCGAGCATGATCCGCAGCCCCGAACGCAAGGAAATCCCTTTCAAGGACTTGGTGACCGGGACGTCCGTCGGGACACCGACGTCGTCCAGCGCCTTCGTATCGATCTCGATCTGGATCTTGTGGTAGTCCTCGAGGGTATCGATCACGTCTTGAAGCGGCGTCTCGATAAACTCCAGCTCGGTCGGGTCCTTCAACGCCTTGGTAATCAGCATCTCGGACGCTCCCTGGCTGGCCAGGTCCATCGACGAGTACTTCTCCCTCCGCCGTGCGGTGAGCTGCTGCCAGACCTCCGCGGGCGGATAGAGGATCGGCGGCTCGCCCGGGAACGGCATGTAGGCTTTTTCCACCTCGTAGAGCGTGTCGACCACCGCTTTCTGGCGGGCTGCGCGTAGCGCCATCTGGTCGACATAGTAGCCGACCATCCGTGAGTGAAGGGTCGCCAGCACGGGCACCGGATCATTCGGCGCAAGCGCCTGCGCCTCCAATGCGATGTCCTCCTCCGCCATGCGAAACCGCCCTTCATCCATCAGCGAGTTGAACCGCTCCATCAACTGCTCCATCTTCTGCTGCTGCCGGAGCAAGTTTTCGTTGATCAGGGCCCGTTCCTTCGCTGCGGCCAACGCCTCGTGCTGCTGCTGCCGGCGCTGTTCCAACTCGATCTGTCGACGCTCGGCTTCACGCACGGCCGCCTGAAGCTGATCGACCAACTGGTCGCGGACGTCCGGCTCGATCTCCGGGGCACGCCGGACGCTTTCCAACTGCAACTTGATATCCTGGATGGCCGCCTCGGGCTCCTCGGACATCTTGCCCCGGGCCTGGTTGATCGTGTTCTGCACGTCGGCGGTGACCATCTGCGCGATCACCTTCTGCTGGCGATCGACCGCATCCATGAACGCGCCCGGTGCCGCCGCCGGAGCGGCCGGACCGCCAAACCCCTTCGCCGCCGCACCCGCCCCGAGCAGGTTCAAATCCGCCGCGCCCCCCACCTCGGCGGCGCCACCCGCGCGACGCCTCGCCACCGCGCTGGCAACGGTTCGCGCCTGCATGTCCTCCGGGTCTTGCCGCAACGCTTCCCGGGCCAACCGCTCCGCACTGTCCAAATCGCCGGAGCTCAGCGCTTGGACCGCCAGCTCACTGACCTGCTGCAACCCGGCGCCGATTGCCCGCTCGGCGGCCTTCAAGCTCGCCGAACCCGCCAAGGGCAGACTCATTCCGCCGTCGATGCGGGCGCTTTCGACCAGCCGCGCGATGTAGTTGTTCGTGTCGACCGGCGCGCCGGGCGCGACCGTCCACGTGAGCGGCTTCGACCCGTCGGCCGTATCGACGGTCATCCGGACCTCAAACGGCCCCTCCCCTTGGAACGTGCCAATAATCACCGTGTCCCGATCGGTGCGCAAAGGGGGAGTGGTGCGCGGGAAGACCTCACTGAACTCGCCGGGCCAAGTGACCGACTCGGGCCAAAGGACGGCCCCCTGGGCGGCCCCCGCCAGTTGAGTGCCCGCTTCCTCCGCTTCGACCTCCGGACCTTGGATCAACTGGCCACCCGTGTTCGCCGCCAACGCGCCGAGCACTTGAACGTCCAGCTTCGGGCCTACCGCATAGCTCGACACCGCAATCTGATTCTCCACCAGGGAGCCGGCGAGTTGCTCGAAGCTCTCCGTGCCCACCAGATTCGCCGTGCTCATGCCGTCGCCGATGTAGACGGCCGCCCGGGCATTCGCTCCGGCACCGGCGTATCGTGCCACCGTTGCCCTCAACGCTTTCTCCATGTCCGTCGCACCGAGCGGCACGCGGCCTTCGAGCTTCTTGATCGCGTCGGCCATTTCCTGGCTGCCGGGCGCCACGAAGCTCTGGGTCATGCCGATCGCGCTGACGTCGACCGCTACCAGTTGGACCCGGTCGTTCGGCGACAGGCCGCCCAACAAGGACTTCAGGGCCGACAGCGCCTGCTCCCGGAAGTCCCCGGTCTGGCTGGCGGAGGTGTCGAACAGCACGACGACGTCGTGCGCCCCCGCAGCCGGCACGCCTTCCGCGGGACGCAAGCTTAGAGCGAAATAGTTCGCACCATCAGGATGGGCGAAGCTGTCGAGTCGGGCTGCCTCGGGGCCCGGCTCGGCGCCCATCACGTTAGCGGCCAGCAAGGCCGCCGCCACTGCTAGGGCGGGCAACAAGGCCAATCGGGAGCCAGTTCGGTTGGACATGAGTGGAGCCTCCGGCGCAGACATGCGTGCGGACTGCCGTGTTCCGTAGCGCCAGCCCGGACACGCAGAGAATGGTCGACGAAAAATGTACCTTCATCGCTCATTTTACCCAAGCCACCCGGAATTTGCCAAACAAAAACCCCCGACGGGCGAAATCGACCGGCACCAGCCGGGGGTGGCCTCCCCGCCGAAGCTCCGCCTGCTGAGGCCGACCAACAAAAACGACCCAGGCGGCGAGTGGCCACCTGGGTCGCAAGTCATTACGCAGCAATTGGTTAGGCTGGAAGGAGCCGGAAACCTCCGACACTATCGCTGCACGGAATCCTCAGCGGCGGCAGACGCCATGTCCTCCCAGTCCAGCTCAGACAGCCTTTGCGAAGCGCTGGTGATCGCGCTCCCCAGCCCCGCCAGCGAGCGAGCCGCCAACGAGACCATCACTTCCACGACGGGACGGCCCGCCGAGGTGCTCTCGGACCAGTCCGGCACGTCGACCTCCGAGGCGCTTGGCTGGGCCTCCCACTCCTGGTACGCGTCGGCCGTGATCTCGCGTACGCCTTCGATCCAGTCCAACGACAGATTCTGGAGACTGCGTCGCAACAGGTCGACCGCCTCGTCCGTGCCGAGCTCGCCTTGCTCGAGGAGCCGAAAAGCCCCCAGGAAGGCGGCGGCGCCCGGCAGATCGTCGGCCAAACCGAGGACCTCGATCCCGGTGACGTCCTCGAACCGCGAAGCCAAAGCTATGGCCTCCCAGCCGAGTGCCTCCAGGTAGTCGTTCAAGGTCGCCCGGCGAACCCCGGAGGGCTCCTCGCAGAGCGTCTCCAACGTCTTCAAAACCTCCTGGTCCGCCGTGAGCAACAGCTCGGCGGGATGCCAGGCGAACAACTCCAAACCGCTCTCGGTTGCATACTCCGACTCAGACTCCCAAACGCAAGGCTCTTCGGCCTCCATCCACTCGCAGTAGTCATCCTCCGAAGTCTCGACTGCCTCGTCGGCTTCTTTCGATGTCTCCGCAGAGTAGTCGTAGCCATAGTACTGGTACGGGTCGGCATAGTCGTAGCTGTAAGGCTGCTCCTCGATGCTCTCCGCCGCCTCACCGGGCTCGCCTTCCATGCGTCCGTCGAGTACCGTTTCCGACTCCCAATCAGACTCGCTGGCGTCGTCGTAGGAGTACTCGGACTCTACGCCGTATTCCGTCTCGTATCCGTACTCCGACGCGTAGTCCATTCCCGTGTCATACTCGGCTTCGGACTCGTATTCATCGCCGAGGTCTTCATAGTACGAAAACTCCTCGCCGTCGCTCTCTTCAGTCTCGTCCTCCGTGATTTCGGGATACGCGTATTCCTGTTCCGGATACGCTTCGGAATAGCCTACGTATCCCTCGGCCTGATTGTCCGACGCGACCTCCATGTCGGCGTTGTCGTCCGTGCAGTCGGAGTAGTCGTAGCACTCCTCCGGACGGGCGTACTCACACTCACACTCCCAGGCGTCGTAGTCGCACGCCGACTTCCAGGCGTCGGCCTCGTCGACTTCCGCCTGCTCCACGGTGTCCTCGACGGCGTCGAACGTCTCGATGTCGTCCTCTACGGACTCGTCTTCGTAGTACTCGCCGTACTCGGACACCCACTCGTCGTAGTCGTACTCCGGCTCCCAGGCGTCGACCTCGGTCTCCTCCATGGTGCCGTCGGCGGCGTCGAACGTCTCGATGTCGTCGCTGGCATACTCGCTCTCGTAGTCGTACTCGTACTCGTCGTACTCGCACTCCCAATCGCCGGCCTCGTCGACGGCGGTCTCGTCCATGGTCTCCTCGACGGCGTCGGACGTCTCGAAGCCGTCCTCCATGTACTCGCTCTCGTAGCCGTAGTCGTACTCGCCGTACTCGTATTCCCGCTCACCGTCGTCGTACGCGGATTCTGAAGTGTCGGCCTCGGTCTCCTCCATGGTGTCGTCGACGGCGTCGAACGTCTCGAAGTCGTCGTTCACGTACTCGCCCTCGTGGCCGTACTCATACTTGCCGTACTCGTATTCCCACTCGTCGTAGTCGTAGGTGTAGGCGGGCTCGGTGGCTTCCTCGACGGCAGTCTCAACGTCCTCAGTCGGCTCAGATTCATCGTAGGTGTATTCGTAGCCGTACTCTTCCTCGAGGTACTCGTCGTCGTAGTCGTATCCGTGATCGGCGTACTCGGATTCCCACTCGCGGCCCTCCAACGTTTCCTGCTCGTCCGCGAGATCGGTCTCGTAGTCGTACCGATAGTCCGAGTCGTCGTAGCTGTGGTCAGACTCCCACTCGCCATACTCGTACGAGTAGTCGTCCTCGTCTTCCGATGCGTCCTCGTCTTCCGATGCGTCCTCGTAGGTGTCCTCGTAGGTGTCCTCGTAGGCATACTCGTACTCGGTCTCGTCGTACGTGCTCTCGTAGTCGTAGTCTTCGTCTTCGTCTTCACACACGTACGCTTCGCTGTCGGACTCCGCGTTGTAGCCGGCTTCGTCGCCGTACTCCATGCCATAGTCGTAGTCGGGTTCGTAGGAGTACTCGTCGACCGCGTCGGCTTCCTCAGCTACCTCCTCTTCCGCGACGAACTCGTCTTCCGAACTGGCGTACTCGTAGTCGTACTTGTAGTAGTATTCCTCGGCGTAGTCTGCGTCGTCGGTCCCCTCGTCGTAGACCCCGCACTCATCTTCCGGGTACTCGTAGCGGTATCCGTCAAAATCCTGCGACGTCTCGTCGCTCGCTACCGTATCCTGCGTGGCAACGGTCTCTTCGTCCCACACCGGACCGGTGTCAAAATGGTCGGTTTCCTCCATTGGCTCTACGTCGGCCAAAGGCGCCGGGGTGAGCTCGTCCATCGGGGCCTCGCAGGGCCCCGGCGGCAACCCCATTTCCTCTTCGGCGTAGATGCCGGGCATGTAATCCATGCCCCACTCGTCTGCCACTCCGCGGCGACCGTCGGCAAACCCCAGCGCGATCACCGCGCCGCCAAAGAGGGCTAAGCATAATGTCCAGGTCACACGACAACTTCTCATCGCCATGAATCCTCCCAGCAAGAGCCTCGACTGCCTTAGAGAGTGAGTCCGTTCCGCTGCGAATGGCTGCCCATCGGCCCAATTCGCAGCCAACCCAGCAACCGATTACCGTATCGGAGAAAGAAAGATGGCGTCATTAGGTAATCAGCGGGCTCTCGGCAATATGGCGAGCTTTGAGGTTTTGATTAGCTAACGGGCTTGAACTGGCCTGGCGAATATTGCGGAGATATCTGCGACTTTCCTAGGACAAGCTGGGCGAACCTTACATGCTGGGGTATCTTCAGATGGGAATATGGAGAATTTAGAGCGACTTTGCCGGATGTGGCCCCGACGCCCGAACACTTTGACTTGTCTCGCTCGACCGGCCAGACTTCGTGGCCAATCCGTTGTCCGCAAACTCCTGTTTCGCGCTGTCAAACCTAGACGGTATACTGCGCCGCCACGGTGTAATCGGACTGGACAGCCAGTCGGATCGGAAAGAAGCCGGTACCGACTTCTCCTCAGGAGTTGTCCCATCACTCTTGGAGAGCCGGTTGATCCCCACATTTGCGTTGATGATGTCGGCGTCCGCCTGGATCAGCGTCCTGGTGACGCTGGCCGTCTTTGCCACGATGCTGGTCCGCCGCGGGGCCCCGACGGATCTGCTGTTCCTGGGCGGCTTGGTGGCGGTGACCGTTCTTGGCGTGATCTCGCCCCGCGAGGCACTGTCGGGTTTCGCCAACGAGGCGGTGATCACGATCGGGGCGCTGTTGGTGGTGGCTGCCGGGCTGCGATCGACGGGCGTCCTGGACCAAGTGGGCAACTGGCTTCTTGGCACGGCACGGACGGCCGAGTCGGCCGCGGGTCGTCTCACCCTGATCGTCGGGGCGATCTCCGCGTTTGTGAACAACACGGCCGTCGTGGCGGCGTTCGTGCCCGTGGTGCTCGACTGGTGCCGCCGGCGGGGGGTCTCGCCCTCCCGTCTGCTCATCCCAGTCAGCTACATGGCGATCATGGGTGGCACGTGCACCTTGATTGGCACGAGCACGAATATCATCGTCAATGGGCTTCTGCGCGAGGAATACCGCAAGGAGACGGATCAGATCGAGCAGGGCCGGAGCCGGTGCCCGGCCCACCCGAACGCGTTTCGCGCCCAGCTCCGGGGCATGACGCTGTGGGACATCGGCAAGGTAGGGTTGCCCTGCGCAGTCCTTGGGGGCTTGTATCTGGTGTTGTTTGGCCGCCGGATGCTTGCTGATCGAAGCGCCTTGGTCGAGCAGCTCGACGAGCAGCGGCGGGAGTACCTGGTCGAAATGCTCGTTCAGCCCGACTGCCGTCTGATCGGCAAGACGGTAGAAGAGGCCGGGTTGCGACGCCTGCGGGGGCTCTTTCTGGTGGAGATTGACCGCGAGGGTGACGCGATCACGCCGGTGACCCCCCACGACACGATCCACGCAGGTGATCGGCTGATTTTCACGGGCATCGTGACCACGATCATTGACTTGGAGAAGATACCCGGTCTTGTGCCCGCGGCCGACATGACGTACGAGTTCCTTCCCCACAGGCGGCAGTTGCGTCATCTATCCGAGGCGGTGCTTTCCCCATCCTCGCCGTTGATCGGCACGACGGTCCGGCAGGCCAATTTCCGGGAGCGATACAACGCTGCGGTGGTGGCGGTTCACCGCAATGGTGCCCGATTGCCGAGCAAGGTCGGGGACATCACCTTGCGTCCCGGCGACACGCTCCTGCTCCAGACTCGGACCGGGTTCACCGACCGGTTCCGCGACAGCCGCGATTTCTACCTGGTCGCCGACGTGGAGGGCTCGGAGGCCAGGCGCCACCACCGGGCCTGGCTGGCTGCTGCCCTCCTGGGTGCCCTGGTGATCTGGCTGATCGCCACGAGTCTGATCGGTCAGGGGGGCGGCGACGACAGCCTGCTGGCCGGGCTGGGGTCAACGGCTGTGGCCGGGATGGCCATTGCCGGTCTGATGATCGTGGGCCGATGTCTCCCCTTGGCCGAAGCCCGCTCGGTGATCGATTTGCAGGTGCTGGTCACCATCGCGGCCGCCCTCGGCTTGGGAGCCGCATTGAGGGAAAGCGGCGCCGCCAAGGGCATTGCGGAAGGGCTGGTCAACACGGTCGGGGGAGGCAATCCGTACGTGCTTTTGGCGGTGCTGTACCTGTTGACCGTGGTTTTCACGGAGACGATCACCAACAACGCGGTCGCCGTGATGCTGTTTCCGATTGCCGTGGAGACGGCGGCCGTGAGTGGCTCGAGCCCTCGCCCGTTCGTGATGGCCATTGCCCTGGCGGCCTCGCTGAGCTTCTTGACCCCTATCGGCTACCAGACGAACCTGATGGTGATGGGCCCCGGCGGCTACCGACCCCGCGACTATCTGCGGGCAGGCTGGCCGCTGGCCCTGCTGATGGCCGTCACGGCACTGACGCTGATTCCCCTGGTTTGGCCTTTTGCGCTGTGAGTCACTCGCCTGACGCAACTCAACTGCGTAAGATTTCCGAGAGTACCCCCTGGGCGAAGGGAAGGTGCATCGTGCGGATCCCGTCCCTTCAAGTGGAAAGTGGTCGCCATGAAGAAAACCGTTCTTTTGTGCATTGTGTCTGCCGGCGCCGGCGCAGTGCTGTCGGCCATGTTGATGAGTCCGTCGGGCATTTCTGAAAGGAGTGTGGCGCAGGAGTCTTCCCGGGGCCCGGATCGCGTGACCGGGACCCCAGCCAGCCCGAGCGGCATGCCGGGGCCGCCGGCTGCTTCGACGGTCGCGAGCGTTTGGCCCGTTGCGGCTCCGATCGGCGAGGAGGACCTCACGCCGGAAGAGCGCGTCAACATCGCCGTTTACGAGCAGGTCAACCGGAGCGTGGTCAACATCGACACCGCCAGCGTCCGCCGGGACGCGTTCTTCCTGTTTGAGATCCCCGAGAAGGGTGCAGGCAGCGGGGTGGTGATCGACAAGCAGGGCCACGTTTTGACGAACTTCCACGTGGTGGCCGGCGCGCGGACAATCGAAGTCACCCTGTACAACGGGAAATCGTACGAGGCGGTGCCCGTCGGCGCCGACGAGCCGAACGACGCGGCGGTGCTCAAGATCGACGCTCCGCCGGATTCTCTCTTCCCGGTTACCCTGGGCGACTCGTCGCGGCTTCGCGTGGGCCAGCGCGCCTTGGCCATCGGCAACCCGTTCGGCCTGGAGCGCACGCTCTCGGTCGGCGTGATCTCGAGCCTCAACCGCCCGCTCTCCGAGCGGCGAGGCGCGTTCCGGCAACTGATCCAGATCGACGCCGCCATCAACCCCGGCAACTCCGGCGGCCCGCTCTTGGACAGCCACGGCCGGATGATCGGCATGAACACGGTGATAGCCAGCAACACGGGCCAGAGCGCCGGAGTCGGATTCGCCATCCCCATCAACACGACCGCCCGGATCCTCCCCGATCTGATCGAGCGCGGTCACGTGGTCCGGGCGGACGTCGGCATCGCGTCGGTCTATCGCGCCGGCGAAGGGCTGCTGATCACCAAGCTGGTTGAAGGCGGCGCGGCCCAACGGGCGGGGTTGCGTGGTCCCCGGCTTGTGGTGCGCGAGAAGCGGCAGGGCCCTATCGTCTACCGGCAGGAGTCGACCGACGTCTCCGCTGCCGACCTGATCCTCGCCCTCGACGGCAAGCCGGTTCGCACGGCCGACGACTTGCTGGCCGTCGTGGAGAGCAAGAAGCCCGGCGATCGAGTCACGGTCACCGTCCTTCGGGAGGGCCGCCGGATGGACGTGCCGGTGACGCTCAACGAGAGCGAATAGCACGGCTCGCGCAGGTTCGGGTTCG
>DATKZH010000450.1:0-30507 GCA_035528065.1 Thermoguttaceae bacterium
GAGACCCACGCACAGATGGCCAGGGCTGACTGGACGCTCGTGGGTCTCGTGCCTCGACCCACCCTACAGAATTCCACGGATCGTGCAGCCTATTCTGCACCCCAAAACGAGAAAGGAGGATATCCATGCTCGAAACCACGCGACCCAGGCACCAGGAGACGTTCGTGCCCGGCCCCGGCGGCCGGGACGACGTCTTCGACAACTGCGGCGCCGGCGGACTGGTCACGGTGAACCACGGGCTGCACACCGAGCAATTGCCCGTGGGCAACATGACCGTCGGCGAGATCCGGGCGAGGTACGCCGACCGGTTCGACATCGACCCCCACAGCCAGGCGCAGATCGACGGCCACGTCGTCAGCGACGACGTCGCCTGCCGGCCCGGCCAGATGCTGATGTTCGTCCGCCACGCGGGCGAGAAGGGGTCGAGCGATTGACGGCCGCGTCCGCAATGCCCGACGCACCGGCACGAACCGTCGCGCCCGGGGGCTGCAAGGGCGTGGGGTGACGCGAGTGGGCGCGGGCGCGACAAGCGCAGCCTGAGCAGCTCCCGGGCGTTTGCACAAACGACCTTGTATGAAGTGTCTATGCTACAACGGGAAACAACCCCATGGACCCGATCACCCTTGAAGGCAGTCAAGTCCACGCCGTCTCGCCGGAGGGGCAAACGGCGACGATGACGATCGACGCCCTGCTCGAGGAGGTCAACCGAAGACGGATGACCAGCCGCGGCATCATCCTGCCCGACGGAATCAAGTACCTCGACTCGAAGGGCCCCACGACCATCTGGGTGCACGAGACGCCCCCGCGAGTCTACAACTTCAAGTGGATCGCGGGCGATTCCCCGGCTCGATACGGCCCGGCGACCGAGTATCGCATGGTGCGGATCTCGCTGCCGTACCTGGTCGTGCTGGCGGCGTTCGAGGGCGACATGCTCAGTCCCCAGAACGAGTGTTTCTTCCGCAAGGGCCCCTTGACCGACGAAACCGACGAGCTGTTCTACCCCGCCCTGTTGAACTGCTCGAAGTTCACGCCCCAGGAAGGCAAGCCGCTCTCGTGGATCTGCACGGCGAAGATGAACCCCGAGCACATCGCCCGCTGCCGCGACTCGAAGCAGCGGATGCGAGCCGGGTTCGAGGTCCTGATGAAGTGTCTGCTGGAGAGCGGCTTCAACTACTCGTCGGAGGAGCACGAGGGGAGTAGCTGGTTTACGGAGTCGACCGGCGTCGATCGGCGCGTGGCGACCGTGGAGAGCTGGGAGAAAGCCACGGAAGAGGACCCGCTCTTCGTGTTGGACGTCGCCTGGCTGGCGACCGGCATGTCGCTCCGCCAGGTGATCGACCGGATGTACGCCTACCGCGGCATCCCCGACGGGGAAGCCCTCGGCGTGAGCGACGTGATGCGCATGATGTTCAACCGGCGACGCCGCAAGCCCAAATGACCCCCATCCCCGCTCGTTGACCCGAATCCCAGGGAGTCCGTCGTGACACGCCCCGAAAATGGCCCCATCACCCCCATCTACCTCAAGATCCAGCCCCAGATGGCCTGGCCCGACGACACGTTCTTCTACGTGATGACGGCCGACGGGCTGTTCGTCTGCCGCAACCACAAGTTCTTCCGCAGTTGCGTGCCCGCCCGACGCTGGCCCTCGGAGCTGGCCCGGCAGGACACGTTCCTGAAGGTGGCCTATCCGAAGATGCCCCGGGCGATGATCGAGCGGATCGTGGGCTTCTTCTCGGCGGTGGCCGACCTGCACAACTCGGAGGCGGGCGTGCTGCTCGCCTGGGACGAGCCGGCCGCGAAGCTCCACGTCGTCGTACCCGACCAGGTAGCCACCGTCAGCCGAAACTGGCACGGCGACGTGTTCCCCATCGGGCTGAAGTACGAGTGGCCCGCCGACCTGCCCGACGGCTGGGTGATCCTCGGCGACGTGCACAGCCACGTCGACCACTGGCCCAACCCGTCCTACATCGACGATCTGGACGAGACCCACCGGGCGGGGGTCCACATCGTGGTAGGGCGAATCCGCTCGGAGCCGCCGGAGTTCCACATCGAGGCCGTGGTCGACGGCCAGCGGTTTGTCCTCCGCCCCGAGCAGATCATGGAGGACTACCGCTGCCGCCGAGATGAGGTGCCCCGCGCGTGGCTCGACAAGGTGAAGATCAAGACCTACGGCTACTATCAGGACGAGGACTCCGGCGCGGCGACAACCGCCACGGCCCATCCAAGCCAGGGCGGAAACGGCAAGTCGTTCTCGATCGAGTCCGGCGGTGAAGATCAAGGTGGCGAAGATCACGGCTCGGAAGTCAGCGACGTCCAGTTGGCCAATATCCCGGAGCCCGACCAGTACCCCGATTCGGATGCCCAAGACGCACGAGGAAAAGCACGATGACCGGCCCCAACCCGTTGCTCGCCCGAAACCAGCCGCTCCACCCCCGCCTGGCCGACGACGAGAGCGTGAAGATCGTCGGCCTGGGCGGGATCGGGAGCATCGTGGCCCGATACGGAGCCATGTTCCTCGCCTCGCTCGCCAAAGAGCAGAACGTGCGCCTGGTGCTCATCGACGGCGACGCGTTCGAGGCCAAGAACTCCTCCCGGATGTTCTTCTCCGACTACGGCAACAAGGCCGCCGTGACCTGCGACGAGCTGCTGGACCGCTTTGCCGACACGCGCCTCACGCTCGTGCCCATCGAGGAGTTCGTCACCGACCAGAACATCGCTCGCCTGTTCCACAACGGCGACGTGATCCTCTGCGCCGTCGACAACCACGCCACGCGCAAGCTGCTGAGCGACTTCTGCGCACGCCGGCTCGACGACGTCGTGCTCATCTCCGGCGGCAACGACGGCGTGGGCGAGGACTCGACGGGCAAGTTCCGCCGCGGCACCTACGGCAACTGCCAGGTCTACATCCGCCGGGGCGGCCGCGACATGAGCCCCTCGCTCACGCAATACCACGCCGAGATCGCCAACCCGGCCGATCGGCTGCCCATCGACAAGAGCTGCACCGAGCAACTCGAGTCCGTCCCGCAACTCCTGCTGACCAACCTCGCCGCCGCCTCGGCCATCCTCAACGCCCTGCTTCTCCACCTCTCGGGCGCCCTCCACTACAGCGAGCTGGCGTTCGACGTCGCCGACGGCCTGATGCGGCCGCTCCCCCTGCCCGCGCCCGAGTATGTCGTAGAGGCAATCACCCCCTAGTGGTCTGTCCACACGGACTCTGCACGTTGGGTGCCACTGCTGGCTTGCCCAGCAGTGCCGACACACGGTTGGACAAGCCAACCGTGCCACCCATAAGCTCAATTTGGGCAGACCCCTGGGACCGGCGGCGGCGACCAGGCGTTCGGAGACCGCCCGCCGTTTCGACGCAATGATTGCGTATCTCCGTCCGGCACGCCCCGTAGGCCTTGTCACGACGCGGCGGATCTGCAAGATTGCGTCTGGGAGCCATTCCGCCGAAGCTCCTTCGTCGCGCGCTTTCCCATCGAGCGGCGAGCAGGATCGCCCGGATCCCGAACACTACGTCCCTCGATCCCCGGAGCCTTACGGCATGACCAGAGAGTTTCACGACGGCCGCCGCGACGGCCTCCAGCCGCTGGAGTCGCTCGACGTGCGTCAAGCCCAAGGAGTCGCCGGCCTGCTCCAGGCGATGTCCAACACGGCCTTCGGCGGCCGCGCCCTGGGCGAAGCCTTCGAGGTCCTCGGTGCCATGGCCGACGACCCGGACTGCACCATCGTCGTTACCGTCTCGGGCGCGATGACCGTCGCCAAGATGGGCCGGCTGTTGTGCGAAATGATCGAGGCAGGGCTCGCCCACATCGTCGTCACCACCGGCGCGATCATGGCCCACGGACTCTCCGAGGCCATCGGCGGCGTCCACTACAAACACGACGATCAGCTTCCCGATGAGCAGCTCTACCAGCGGGGATACAACCGCGTCTACGACACCCTGGAAATGGAAGCCAACCTCAATCGGGCCGGAAAAGAGGTCGCCCAAGCCCTCCAACAGATCGACTGGTCCCGCCCCACTTGCTCTTCCCAAATCAATCGAGAGATCGGCCGCCGGCTGGTCGAACAGGGTCAGATGCCGAGCATCCTGGGCTGCGCGTACCGGCGTGGCGTACCCGTGTACGTGCCCGCCTTCACCGATTCCGAGCTGGGGCTCGACGTGGCGACTTGCTACCTAAGCCAAACCGTCGAGCCGGGCGACCGAGGCTCGCCGGACGCCCTGTTTTCCACCCCCCCGGCGTTCAACCCTTTCCTGGACCTTTGCGACTACACAACCCGGGTGCTCGCGGCCAAACGGCTCGGCATCTTCACCATCGGCGGCGGCGTCCCCCGAAACTGGGGCCAACAGGTCGGCCCCTTTGTCGAAATCCTCAACCTACGCCTGGGGACCAGCTTCGCCGTTCCACGCTTTCACTACGGAATTAGGATCTGTCCCGAGCCGGTCCATTGGGGAGGACTGAGCGGCTGCACCTATTCCGAGGGCGTCTCCTGGGGCAAGTTCGTCAGCCCCCAGGAAGGCGGCCGGTTCGCCGAGGTCTATTGCGATGCCACCATCGCGTGGCCACTGCTCGTTCGAGCATTCCTCGAGTCGCGGCCGGGCCTCTCCGACCCAAACCCCTAGCCCCCCCCTCGCCTTGCCTACGCAATCAGGCTCCCAGCCGCCCCTTGAGAATCGGCTTGCCGGGCAGCGGCGGTCCCAGGCATTGAACTCCCGGGGCCGTAGTCTCCCCACGGCTCGCCTCACTCGACCGTGGCAGACCGTGACGTCTTCCAACACCCCGTCTGACCGCGGGGCGTCCCAAAGCGAACCCTACCCACAACGGAGCCACAGCCCCCCACCCGGACGAGAAACGCAGGCTATCCTTGTCAAAGACGTGCCCGAGGACTAAATTATTCGTAACCGGCCGGAGGGTACGCGAATTGGTTAGCAGCCTGACTCGAAATCAGGTGCCGGCTTGCCGGTTGTGGGTTCGAGTCCCATGCCCTCCGCTTCTAAAGCCTTGTTTGACAAGATGTTACGCAAGGCTTTTTTCGTCCGCCCGCTATGCAACTTCCAGGGGGTAGGCTTTCGGTGCAACGCTGGTGCAACGATGGGAAAAGAACGGGGCCGCGCCCGTTGGGAGGCGTGGAACCCGGCGGGTGCCGGCCGGGTGAGACCCAAGTGGGATGGGACACTCTGCGCAATCCCGTTGCGGACACGAACCATGGCGGACATAATCAGACGGCAGCGCCGACCGGTGCCGACCCCACCCCACGAGCGGGTTATATGGCGGCAACTGGCTTCTGTTGACAGTTGTCAAGAGCCGAAATATACTCCAAGTGGATGGCCAAGCCGAAATGGCACGTCCGAGACACCCCAATCCGGCCATCGAGGCAGCGCTTCAGTACGCCGAATCACACGGCTGGCGAGTTGAGAAGTCGAGTGGCGGTAGGGCACATCCGTGGGGACGCATGTACTGTCCACTTCAGACGCGAGAGGGATGCAAGCCTGCATTTGTCCACGCACTCCCTCCGATCCAGACAAGCATGCCCGTATGTTGAAGCGACGAGTGGACCAGTGTCCGCATGCTGACCGGTAGGGACGCAAAATGGCTACGCACTTATTCACGCTCATTCTCGGCAGTGACACGCAGTGCACCGACGATGTTGCCGAAAGAGTCTTTCTCGATGTCGGCGACGACACCGTGTTCGGCATGTGCAACGCGGCGGCGTACATTGACTTCGAGAGGGAAGCAGACTCGTTTCGCGAGGCGGTGCTCTCCGCTATCGCGGCCGTCGAGAGGATTGGGCTGCGCGTTGAACATGTCGAGCCAGGCGACTACGTGAGCCGAGCGGAAATCGCGCGGCGCATAGACAAGACGCGCGAGTACGTCTGTCAGCTCGCCAGCGGAGAAACGGGGCATAGGGATTTTCCTCCGCCCGCTTGCAGGGTTTCAGAACGATCACCGTGTTGGCGATGGTCCGACGTTGCACCTTGGCTGGTGAGGGAAGGTATGCTGGCAGCCGAAGAAGCCGACCGCGCATCCTTTGTGGCGTTGGTCAACGCCTGCTTGGAATGGCGACGATTGGGGCAGGCCACCGGCGCAGACGACATCAGGCGAGCATTGTTGCCTGTGAGCGAGAAGACAACGGCGATACCCGTGCTAGAGCATTTTGGATTTGTGGTGACGGACGCGCGCTCGGCTCCCAACGTGTGGTCAAGAGCGACAGCCGATGCCCCAGAGAGTCCCGAAACACCCAAACTTCAGTTAGTATAATGGTTCGACCGCGCTACATCATCTGCAGCGAAGGTCAAGTTGTAGATCGGGCGACTAATTTGGTCACCTACTACAACGTAATCGACTCCATAACGATCGACGTGCCAGTCCCGGAGCCCGACACGCCTGTACTCGTCGGGTTCTCGACACACGTCTCGGCCGTTTGGATGCGAGAGGATGACTCGGAGAAGGACGCCGAATTTGAGGCAGAAGTCAGGATGTCCCTTCCGGGCTCGGATGAGCTACATGTGATTCGGCATGGAAACTTCCGTTTCGGCGAATACTACTTTCACAGAATCGACGTAGCAATCCGACCAGGACCGCCAGTCGCGGGGGCGATCGCAATCAAGCCGTGCGATGGCGTCATGCGTCTTGAGTGTCGAATCAGACCAGCGCAGGGCGGCGACTGGGTTTCCCAGGACTATCTGATTCCGTTCAAAGTCAACCGGATCGGCTCACCCGCTGACGCTGAAGGCGACTCATCTAGTGCCTAACGTCGCACGACGCCGGCAGTTTTCGCTTCCAGCCGGCGGGGGCAGCGGGTCGAACGAGAGAAGCCCCCGCGCCCCCACACGCCGGCCACTGCCGCCCTACGCTCCGAAAGGTGTCGAGAAGTCGCGCGGCCCGTCCACCGCGGGTTCCCTGGTGGTAAGCGCGACGGACTCCGGCTGGAGCGCCCGGGCCTTCATCGCCTCGACTTTCGCCCGTGCCGAGGCGATCGCTTGCTGATCACGCTCGTTGTCCTCAAGCGCCGCCGGAAGGTCGCGCTTGCACTGCAACAGGTCGCGCAGCTTCTGCCGGAGTTGCCGGGCAATCCGCTCGGGGGCCGCGTTAGGGGCGAATTTATCGGGACGCCCACCGTTCTCGGCCTTCGCAAGGTCCTTGCGCAGCTTCGCCTCAGCCGAGTTGTCCATGTCGTACTCGCGGCGCCGGCGGGCGATTTGATGCTCAAGCCGCCCGATTTCACCCTGGGCGGCTTGGATCCCCGATTCAATCGCCGGATCGGCCGTCCGCCAGAGAAGCGACGCGCCAGCACGTAGCTGGGCAATTTCCCGGGCCAAGTCCGCACAACGCCGCCGGCGGGGGGTGACCGCGCCGCCATGCTCCCAGCCATCATCGCCTTTTCCGTTACAATCACCGCGCTGGCGGCAAACCTTCCCGAGACCGGCAGACTCATCAACCTTCAACTCGAGACCACCCTCGTCCCCACGGCGCCCGGGAGGGCCGCAAAGGCGGTCTCGTGGTCGCCTTCTCGACCACCGACGGAGAGCCGCTCGCCGAACTCACACTCCGCTGCCCACCCGTCCGAGACGGCATGGCCGCCACCACCGGCCGGCTGTACTTTTCGCTCTCTGACGGAACCGTGGTCTGCTTGCGCCGGAGATAGAACTGAGTGCGACGTCTTTGCAGCGAGCCGCTGCCCGGACTTCGGGAAGCGGGCACCTCATTCTGCATGACATGGCGGCGTGAAGACGCAAGTGACGCTATAATGGGAGTCCCGGGGGCGGCGCCCCGAGGGAATTCTTGGGCTGGAGAACCTGAGGGAGACATGAACGAAAGATCGGGATTCTGGAATCGGCGAAGATTCCTGGCCTCCCTGGCGGCCCTGGGGGCTGCGAATCTCACGGCCCCGGCCCGAGGGCTCGGCCCTGCCGCCGGGAGAAACGTCAAGTTGGGATTCGACAACTTCTCGATCCGGGCCTTTGACTGGAAGGCACCGCGGCTGATCGAGTACGCCTCGTCGCTGAAGGTGGACACGCTTCTGTTCTCCGATCTCGACGCTTATGAGAGCCTCGATGAGGACTACCTGAAGAAGATTCGGACTCAGGCCGACCGGGCAGGGATCGAGCTCCACGCCGGCACGGGCAGCATCTGTCCCACGTCGAAATCCTACAACGAGAAGAAATGGGGCAAGGCCGAGGACCACGCGCGGCTCCTGGTCCGCACCGCCAAGCGGCTGGGAAGCCCGGTGGCGAGATGCTACCTCGGCAGCCGGCGGGATCGGGACGGCGACGGCGGCATCGATCGCCACGTCGAGGAAATCCTCAAGGTGCTCCAAGCCGTGCGGAGCGAGGCGGAAGACGCGAACGTGAAGATCGCCGTCGAAAACCACGCGGGAGACATGCAAGCCTGGGAACTGGTGAACCTGATCGAGGCGGCCGGAAAGAGCTTCGTCGGCGCGACCATGGACCCGGGGAACGCGATCTGGACCATCGAGGACCCGATGGTCAACCTGGAGGTCCTCGGCCCCTCCGTCGTCACCACCGGGATCCGGGACGCCGCCGTGTGGGAGACGGACCAAGGCGCCGACTGCATGTGGGCCAACATGGGAGAGGGCGTCGTCGATTGGCAAGCCTACGTCGAGCGGTTCCAGGAACTATGCCCCGGCATTCCGTTCGTTCTGGAGATCATCTCCTACAAGTGGTCGAACGAGGCGCAGTATCTCAAGCCCGAGTTCTGGTCGAGATTTCCCAAGGCCCGCGCGCACGAGTTCGCCCGCTTCGTCGCTCTCGCCAAGCGGGGTCACAAGTATCAGATCCCGCCCGGACGTCCGACCGGTGACGCGCGGGCGGAGCTGGAGCAGGCGCAGCAGAAGTTCGACTTGGAAGAAAGCCTCGAGTACTGCAAGGAGGTTCTGGGGCTGGGCCTCAAGCAGTAGCGGTTGGAACGAGCGCGGAAGAGCGACGCGTAGCAAGGGCCTGGTAAGTGAAGTGCCTCAGATTCCGGCAACTCGAGCCATGGTCAAACGTCGTGTGCTGGAGGGCTGAGAAAAGGTGGCGTATCCTGCTGCTGATTTCACTACGTCAGCAGCCCTGCGAGGGCGGGAGGGCGGACCGGCAAAACAACCTGGGAACGCGAGTTTTCATGATCGACTATTTCGGCGTTGCTTCCCCGCAGGGAAACATGTAGTGAGCATCGGCGTTTGTCGAGACGCGGACCGTCGAGCCGTCCTTCAATCGATACATGTAGAGCTGGTTCTTGCCCGACCTGTTGCCGTGATAGACGACCGCGCTCTCATCGTTTGTCCAGCGGGGATAGAGCCAGGTGATCTTGGGGTCCGGGTGGGCATCGGTGATCGCCTTGGGATTCGACACGGTGCGGTTCTCGACGTCGAAATCGGCAATGTAGAGGGTACGGCCCGGGTAGCGGTACGGACCGAACCCTTTCTGAAGCTCACAGCAGATCTTCGTCTCGCTCGGCGAGAGGCTGACCCGGTCGATGCTGCCCTCCAACGGGAAGGCGAAGTTCACCCGCTCATAGCTTGCTTTTCCTTCTGCACGCGGCGTCATCAGGAAGTAGCCGCGCCCGGACGGATGATTCGAGCTGGATACGAACATCCGGCCGTCCGTGAGGCACGTGTAGGCATAGGAACTGAGCTTGGCGTCGCTGACCACGACCTCATCGCCCGGACTGGCATCGGCGGTGGTCATGTGGATCGCGTAGGTGCCGCGGCTTGGGTTGCGCCGGTTGAAAACCGCCTTGTTCGTTCCATCGCGGGTCCAGGTCGGGTTGAAGTCGGTCTGGGTACCGTCGGTCAGCTTCCGAAAGCCCGTGCCGTCGGCATGGACCACGCAGATGGCCGTCCGCCAATCGGAAACACGCGGCGCCCGCTTGGTCAGCCGGAAAAAGACGATCTTGCCTCCGGTCTTGGCCCACGACGGCTTCATGTCGCCGGGGCCGGTAGTAATCGGCTCTCCATCGGGCGTGCCGAACAGGCTGACGTGCAGCCGGCCGTCCACGGCGTAAACGCCTTTCAGATCGGTCGGTGTGACTTCTTCGCCGGCGCAGGGGATGACCGGCAGCACCGCGGTCAGTCCCAAGGCCAGGCAACAGAGAAACCGGTTCATGACGCAGCTCCTTTCCGGGGCTGGAGACTTGCAGTCGCAGGCTGTGCAGGGGAGGAAACCGGCGCACAGCAGCGGGAGGCCAAAGACAATCGCAGTATCACAAAGCATGACGATTCCGGCTCTATTCTTAAACCCCGCTGTGGGTGCAGAGTTCCGCCGGGGCCAATCCCGTGTAGAATCAAGACGAGCGGAAGTCCAGGTCCGGAAGGTATCGCATGATGTCTCGCGTGACGTGCGTTCATGCCGCGATTCTTGGAGTGCTATTGGAGGTCCGAGAACGGCCGGCCTCGGGCGCGGAAGTCCAAGCGAGGGCACCCTTAGGGACGGGCGGAATAGCGTGGTGCGACCGACGGATTTGTGTGCTTGATGCGGATACAGCCGGATGGAGCGAAATGGGATGATCGTAACCGACAAGGTTCCCCGCCTGCTTGCTTTCACAGCGTTGGTGCTCTCCGGATGCGTGGGTCTGCCAACGACCGCACGGGCAGGCGACGACGCACGGTTGAATCCTGTCAAGCAGTTGTGCAAAGACTACATCGAGGGCTTCGGCCACCCCAACACCAAGCTCTGCTACCACCACCGTCTCGACGGCCCCCGGGGCATCGCCGCGCTGTCGAGCCCGGAGGACGTCGCCAAGCGCCAGGTACGGGGCAAACCCATGCCTTACGGCTATGGATCGGGCATCCAGGACGTGCCGCTGGAGAACGGGCAGTTCCTGTTCGCGCTGTGCGACGCCTACGACGCAACCGGGGACGACGATCTGGCCGCGCTGGCCCGACGCGTCTTCCAAGGCATGAAGCTCGTGGCCACGGTCAGCCCCGAGCCCGGGTTCGTGCCCCGCGGCCCACACCCCGACGGCAAGAGCTACTACACGGACTCGTCGCGGGACCAGACCTGCGCTTTCGTCGAGGCCATGTGGCGCTACTCGGCCAGCTCGCTCGCCACGGCCGACGACCGGGCCTTCATCTCGGACTCGCTGGCCAAGGTCGCCCGGCGCATGGAGAAGAACGACTACGTGCTCATGGTCGAGGACGGCAGCCACATGGCGCACGTCGGCTGGGGCTGGAAGCAGCACACGGTCATCGGCGCCGCGACGCTGCTGGGGCACCTCGCCGCGGTGAAGGACGCCACCGGCGACCCGCACTGGGGCGCCCTCTACGACCGGTTCGGCCGCGAAAAGGACGCGGTCCGCTGGCACCTGCTGAGCGTCGCAAGCGCTAACACGTGGCAGCCGGAAACGCTCTACAGCAACCAATTCTTCACGTCGCTGGCCGTGCTCGCGCGCACGGAGTCCGACCCGGCACGTGCGACGCTCGTCGGGGAACTCATGAAGACCCAGGCCGAGCGCGCGCTGCGCAGCAACGTGTTCGACCTGCGCGACTGGCGCCGACTCGACTGGGCCGGGGACTGGTCGGATGAGGAAACGCAAGCGGCGCTCGGGCCGTTCGGACTGACGCTGGCGGCCAACACGACCGTGATCGACCTCTACGAGAAATTCGACCCGAGACTTTTCCGGGCCCAATCGCCGCGGGAGTATCGGGTGAACGCCAAGCTCCTGATGGGCATCCCCACCGTCGCACTGCACAAGGCCCTGCTCTCCGAGGACCCCGCCTTGGTGCGCGAAGCCGGCCCGTACGTGAAAGACATGGTCGACAAGATGCTCGAGCACGGCGACGGATATACGCACGGCGAGAACTTCAACCGCGCAGTGATCCTCGGGCTGCACCTCGTCGCGCTCGGGGCCGAAGGGAGCAGCCATTGACGCTCGCGCCTCACTCAGGCCGTAAGGGCGAGAGCCTGGAAACGGGAACCGGCTCCGCCGGGATCGGGCACGGCCACGCCGCCGAAAACGCCTTGCACGAGGGCACCTACCCATGCGCATCATCCTCACCACGCTCCTACTCGCCACCTGCACACTCGCGTTCGGCGGCGAAGAGATCCTCAAGAACCCCGGCTTCAACGACGACGCGGACGGTGACGGCCTGCCCGACCACTGGTCCACCACGCAAGACCGCGTCCTCTGGCGCGAGAAAGTGTTCATGGGCAAGGACTACGAAGTCGTGTCCAGGTCGCCCGCCTATGTGCTTGCGACGCAGGACGTCGCGCTCGAGAAGGGCCGGCAGTACACGATTACGCTACGCTGCAAGGGCGAGGACGGCGGGCTCGTGGGCGCGCTCATCATGCACGGCGAGACGAGGCCGGTCCAGGAAATGCCGATCATCTGGCGCGCGGAGCCGGCGACCGAGTACGAGGAGATCGTGCGGTCCTTCGTCGCCCCCAACCCGGTTGCGCGGCTCTACCTCTACAACGTGGCCAAGACCGAGGGCACGGTCTACTACGACCACGTCTCGCTCCGCGAGGGGCCGCCCGACCGCGCGATCATCACGCAGCTCAGCTTCAGCGAAATCGATCGGCCGCTCACGCCCCCGCCCGAGTGTCGTCACATCGATTGGGCGTCGCCCCTGGCGGGCGGGCCGGTCAAGACATTCGCCTCCATCCGCGACTTTCGCTGCATGCGCCAGTTCATCGAGCTGGAGCAACGGCTCGACCTGGACTACGACCTGGTGCACACCGGCTACACGGGCGGCGAGGCCGCCTCGGTGACGGGACGCCGCGCGATGCGGCGCATGAAGGACGGATTCTACGAAGTGTACCTTGTGCCCAGCCGCATGAGCGACATGATGGTCGAGTCGATCAAGGAGCGCGTCGAGGCCGGCGCCGGGCTCCTCCTCGTCGAGGGTTTCGGCCGCGCCAGCCGCTTCGTCGACGTGAAAACGCTCGAGGAAGTCGGCGACGACCACTACCTGCGCGCGGGCGTCCCCTGGGACCTGATGCCGGAGAAGATCCTCCAGTCCGTCCAAGTCGGCCGGCTCGGCAAGGGCCGCGTCGTGCGTATGGTCTTCCCGCTTGACTCGTCGCGCGTATGGGGCTTGATGCCGTCGGAAAGCTCCCGGGAAGCCTGGACGTCGCGGCAGTTCGAGTACTGGGAATGGTGGGAGTCGCTGCTGGCGAAGGGCGTGCTGTGGGCCGCCGGACGAGAAGGGCAGGCGAGGCTGGAACAGCTCGAGTCAGACGCGTCGGCGATACGCCTGCGCGCGGCGGGCGCGCCGGCCGGCTCGAAGGCGCGCGTGATCGTCCGCAGCGGCCGCGAGATCCGCTTTGACGGTCCCCTGTTGCGGACGGACGCCCGGGTCGTCGCGCTGGGCGACGACGGAAGCATCAACGTCCCGGTGCCCGAGCACATGCCCGCCGGCCCGGTGATCGCCGACGTGGTGCTCGTGGATGCGCAAGGCAACGTCCTGACCTGGGGCAGCTTCGCGACGACGAAGCCGCAGGCCGCGAAGGTCGCCGAGCTGGCGGCAAGCTCCGACACCGTCAAGCCCAATGAGACCTTCGGCCTGTCGGTCAAGATCGAAGCGGCCCGCGCCTGCACGGCGTCGATCGAGGCGAAGCTCATCGACGCGTTCGGCCGCGTGGTCGAGGTGACCACGCAAGACGAGCAACTTGGGCCGGGCGCCCGCGACGCGGCGCTGACGTTGGCCATGCGCCGGCCGCTGTGTGTACACCACAAGGCGTTCGTGCGCGTGCTCGTCGAGGGCCTCGAGCAAGACAGCCGCTGGGTCGCGGTCCTCTGCCCGAGCGTCGGCCCGGCGCGAGCGATGCAGGACTTCACCGCGATGCCGTGGGGACCGGGCATGTCGCACCCGCTTGTCGAATCTTACTACGCCCAGCGCGTCCGAGAGATCGGCCTGAACGGCGAGTTCGGACTCACGCCTTACGCCATCGGCGAGCACGGCTTCCCCGGCGGTGGCTACGTGGGCGGCATGGCCGCGTATCGCGAGGCCGAGTACTCGCCGACCGGCGTGCGCCGCCGCTGCCTGAGCGACCCCGAGATCATCGAGCAAATACGCACCAGCGCGGTCGAGGCGGCCGAAGAGCACAAGCCCTTCGGCTTGTTCGCGGTCGGCATCACCGATGAGGCGTTCCTCACGTCCCGGCACAAGCGTCACGAGGTCTGTTTCGGGCCGCACTGCCAGGCGCGCTACCGCCAGTGGCTCCAAGCTCGCTACGGCACGCTCGACGCGCTCGACGCCCAGTGGGGCACGACGTACGGCTCGTGGGACGACGTCAGCGGAGCGCGCACCGAGGACGTGCGCGGGAAGGACAACTTCGGCCCGTTCGTCGACTTCCGCACGTTCATGACCGACGTGTGGGTCGAGGCGTGCAATCGCGCCGTGGACGCCTACCACGAGGTCTCGCCCGAGGTGCCCATCGGCCACACGAACACGTTCGGCGCCGGGCCGTTCAACGGCAACGACTACTGGAAGCTCTCGACGCGTACGGGCTTCGCCTGGGGGCAGGAATACTCCGAGGCGATCAAGGACACGGGACACAAGGCGGTCTTCGACCTATGGCGCAGCTTCGTCGACGCGCCTCAGGCCCGCGCGTCGCGCACGCGCCCCGACGAGCCGTTCTTCAACTACGGCTGGATCGGCTACCGCCACGCGAGGGCGGCCGCGCACTACGAGCCCTGGTGGCTCGCGCTGCACGGCTCCCGCGGCGCGAGCTACTACGCCACCAACGCCATCGCCGCCGACCGCGGGATTTCCTGGGCGCTGGTGTATCCGACGCTGAGCTTCACGGAGTTCTCCGGCGCGGTCGAGGAGAGCCTGGCCGACCTGCGCGGCGGCTGCGGCAAGGTGTTCCTGGAGTACCAGCGCGAGCAGCCCAAGATCGCCTTGCTCTGGTCGCATCCGTCCATGCTCGTCGCCTGGTGCGAGTCGAAGTCGGATCAGCCCGTGCCGGAGGAGCGCGACGGCACCGACAGCTACGGCAGCTACTTCCGCTCCGCGCTCCACTTCCGCCAGCACCTGAACGAGCTTCAGCTCGATTACGCGTACGTCGCGCCGGAGCAAGTCATCGAGTCCGACGAGCTGGCGAAGTACCCGATGCTGTTCCTCCCGTTCACGGTCGCCGCGTCCGAGGAGCTGATCGGCAAGCTCGAAGCGTACGTCGAGTCCGGCGGCGTGCTCGTGGGCGATCTGCGGTGCCTGCGCACGGACGAGCATGGTAAGCCGCCGGCCGGCTCGTCGCCCCTGGAACGCCTGTTCGGCGTGCGACGCAAGTCGGACCCCATCGACTATGGCCGCACGAAGCTCGCGTTCCCGGCCGCGGGCGAGGGCATCGACCTGGCGAATGCCTCGATCGAGTTGCATGGCCGCGAGGACCTCGCGGCGGCCGGCGCGACCGCGCTTGCGTCGCATGCGACCGGCGAGCCGGCCGTGCTGGTCGAGCGCAAGGGAAAGGGGCTCACGGTCTACTTGAACTTCGGCCTGCCCGCCTACGACGTGACGGTGCGCGAGCTGCTCCGCCAGATCACCGCATGCGCGGGCATCGAGCGACGGGTCGTCGCCGAGAACCCGGCCGGCGGCGATCCTCCGCGCTCGTACGAGCGCAACACGTTCGCCCGCGGCGGCGTCACGGTGCACGCGTTCATCCGCGACCACCGGCGCTGCGAGGACAGCGATCCCGTACGCCTCGACTTCGGCGAACCCTCGCACGTGTACGACGTGCGAGCCAAACGCTACGTCGGCGACGTGTCGTCCGTCGAAGCGATCGTACCGCCCGGCGACACCGCCCTGTACGCATGCCTTCCCTACCGCGTGGCGTCGCTCTGCGTACGGGCGCCGCAGGCGGCCAAGCCCGGCGAGGAGTTGCTTGTCGAAGCACAGTTGGACGCCGGCGCGGAACCGCTCGGAGACCACGTGCTGCACGTAGATTTGGTCGGGCCCGCCGGCGACTCCGCGTGGCATTACGCACGCAACGAGCTGGCCCCGTCGGGCAAGCTTTCGCTCGCCGTGCCGCTGGCGGCCAACGAGAAACCCGGAACATGGACCGTGTGCGTGCGCGACGTACTCACGGGCGTGGCCGGCGAGGCGAAGGTCCTGGTCGCTGCGCCCTAGCCGGTGAGATCGCGGCTCGATCACCGCAATCGCTTTTTGTCCGCGGTTGCGGAAGTCCAGAACGGACCTGCGCGACTCGCAGGCTCCTTGCGGCCGGCGCCCGTCACACCACGCCGCTTTTCTGGCGCAGGCAGTCGCCGCAGAGGAGCTGGACGTCTTCGGGCGCAGCGGTGCCGCCCCGTTGCATCGGCCGGATGAAGTCGAAGTCGAGCCCTTCGCGGCCGCCGCACTTGGCGCACTTGCCGCGGGACCGGCGCCAGACGAGCAGCCGGACCTTCTCGGGGACGTAGTCCGCGCCGGGCGTGGCAGTGGAGGTCGCGTAGCCGCCCCCGACTCGATCATGGCTCGGTTGGTGCGTTTCCGTCATCTGCACGAACAACAGCCCGAGCCCTTTGTCACTCTGGCCGGTTTCCGAGCTCTTGAGCTCCCACACGCAGTCCCCAAACAAGTAGCACGGCCGATCGTGCGGTCCCGATTGCCACCAGGGAAACGGGGTATCCTCGTCGAGGGCCCCGTTGATACGGGCCAGATCGCCGTAGTCCCGGAAGGCGTGCACGGTGTGCAGGGGCATTTCCAGGTTGCAGTGGAGGATGGAAAACGGCTCTCGAAGCGGGCGGTGCTGGGCGAAGAACCGGGAAGCGGGAAGGAAGGCCGGGTCCTGCCTGACGCGCTTGATCGTGTAGTGCGATCGGAAAGACTCGACGAAGCCGCCTACCGCTCGATCCAGCTCTTTCTTTCGCTCTCCCAACTCCGGAGAAAAGGGCAACCGCTCGCACGCTTCGCCCACCTTGCGCCACTCGCCAAGCAGGCGGTCGGCGAGGTCGAGGTACTCGAAGAACGTCGCGTCCTGGGGCGCGTCGGGCGAGTACACGAAGTTCCCGTCGTCGAGCATCCGAGTCTTCGTCGGCATTTTCCCGCCTCCTCCCAACGGCTCTTGGCGGCTGCTCCCGGTCTCCGACTGCTTGATGTTCCGGTCACCCCTCCCCCACTAAACCATACCATCCCCGGTGCCCGGCAGGTGAAGTAGCGGCTGAAAGGATTGGGAGGATTGCAGAGCGGCGCCCGCGGCCGACGGTGGCCTTGCGGGACCGGCGGAGGCAGCGAAGGCCCGGGAAGAAGCGGTTGCTGTTTCGCCGCCGGTCTTGCCGCCACGCAACGACCCGCGAGTTTCCCGAGCCGAGGGGGTTGAGTTCGTGGTTGGGCTCGACTATAAAGCAGGCGCATCGTGCAGCGAAATCGATGGGTGGGAGTCGTCCGGTGGAGCCTGGACCGGCTGCAACGGAAGTCGCCCGCCGCCGGCAACGGGAACCGGGCGGGCGATAGCCGTGGAAGGAGTTCACGAAACGGCACGCGAGGCGGGCGATTCGCGAAACCAGGGATCTACCGGGAGTACACCTCATGAGTGATCGGGCGAATGGTTCAGCGGGCGACTTGAAGCGGTGGCAGCGGAGAGTTTTCTGGACGGTGTGGATCACGTACTTCGCCTACTACTTGTGCCGCTACAACATGCCGGTGGCGAAGGCGACGTTGTGTGAGACGTACAAGTGGAGCGCTACGGACTTTGGCTGGGTTTTCTCCGCCCTGACGGCGATGTATGCGGTGGGCCAGTTCGTCAACGGCCAGCTTGCCGACCGTTTCGGCAGCCGGGCGATTGCCAGCCTGGGGGTTTTCGTCTCGGTAGTCATGAACCTGGCGGTTTTCGTTCTGCTGCTCGTAAGCCCGCCCGGCGCTGCGGATCCCAAAGTCGTGCTGCGGATGCTGATCATCTTCTGGGCCGTCAACGGGTTCTTTCAATCGATGGGATGGCCGTCGATGGTGCGGGTGATGGCCCATTGGGTCCCCACGAGCCGGCGAGGTAACGTGATGGGCGCGATGGGGACCTGTTACCTGTTCGGGAACGCCTTTGCGTGGTGCGTGGCCGTCTTCCTGACGGGCTACTTCGTGCACGAGCTGGGGGGCGACTGGCGGAGTGTGTTTCTCGTGCCGGCGGTGATGTTTGCCGTCGTCGGCCTGTTCTTCTTCCTCCAAATCCGCAATCGCCCGGAAGACGTGGGGCTGCCGGCGGTCAACATCGAACAAGAGCGTTCGGGCGGAGCGGGCAAGGCTTCCGCACCGTCAATCGTCCATAACGTCGTCAGCACGTTGCGGAACCCCTATCTTTGGATCGTGGCCGGGGCGTTCTTCATGCTCGACGTGACCCGCTACGGATTCGTCCATTGGCTCCCGGACTACTTGGATAGGCCGCTGGAGGCAGGAATTATCGAGCAGTACGCCCGGGCAGGAGAACACGGCTCGGTGTTGATGGAGAACTTCAAGACAATCGTCAAAGTGTGCATTCTCCCGCTGGGAGGGGTGCCGGGCATGCTCTTGGCCGGCTGGGCCAGCGACAAGTTCTTCGGGGGGCGACGCGCGCCGGTCATCGTCGTGCTGCTGATCTTGCTGGGAATTACGTCCATCATTTTCCCCTTCATCGACCGCAGCAACACCGGGCTCGTCGTCGCCGTGGTGGCACTGATTGGCTTCTGCACCTACGGACCCCATATCCTGATGGTCGGCCACGCGGCGCAGGATTTCGGCAAGAAGGCGGGCGCCGGCGGCGCGGCCGGGTTCATCGACGCGATGGGCTACGTCGGCGCGACCCTGACCGGCGTGGGCGCGGGCGCCCTGATCGACGCGCGCGGATACCAGATCACGTTCGTCACTTTCGGCTCCGCGGCGATCCTCGGTGCCCTGCTCACTTGTCTCATCTGGAAAGTGGGACCGAAGACCGATTCAGGATCGCCCGAAAAATGACTTCCCGACTTCCGTAGCAGGCACACGCCGTGTGCCGTCCGCTGGTTACGGCACACGGCGTGTGCCTACTACTCCGCCGCCCGTCCGGCGGGAGGATGATAACCCATGAATGCACGCCAACGAGTCGCCCTGGCCCTGGACCACCAGGAGCCCGACCGGGTGCCCATCGACTACTGGGCCACCGCCACGGTCAACGCCCGACTGCGGGACCATTTCGGCCTCTCCACCCAGGAGGAGCTGCTCGCGCACCTCGACGTCGACTTCCGCTACATCGACGGGCCGAAGTACGTCGGGCCCGAGCCGGACGTGCACGAGGACGGCAGCATCGAAGACCACTGGGGCGTGCCGCGGGTCCGCGTCGAGATGGGGTCGGGCGGGCAGACCAGCACTTACCACGAGGTGCTCAACTTCCCCCTGAAGCACGCCCAATCGGTCGATGAGGTCCGCGACTATCCCAAGTGGCCCAGCCCCGACTGGTTCGACTACGACTCCGTCGCCGACCAGGTGGCCGAGGCCCGGCGGACGGGCAAGGTCGTGGTGTTCATGGGCGATCGGATGAACCGCTGCGCGCAGCTCAAGCCGGCCATGTACCTCCGCGGCGTCGACCAGATCCTCCTCGACGTCGCCCTGTCTCCCGATATCGCCGAGTACGTTTTCCAGCGGATCACGGCTTTCTACCTGGAATACGCCCGGCGCACGCTCGAGGCGGCCGGCGGCGGCATCGACGTCCTGATGATGGGCGACGACTTCGGCACGCAGAAGGGCCTCTTCATGTCGCCCCAAATGTGGCGGCGGTTCCTCCGCCCCGGATTCAAAGCGTTCGTCGATCTGGGACGGGAGTACGGCTCGAAGGTCGCCCACCACTCGTGCGGCTCGATCAAGCCCATCATCCCCGACCTGATCGAGTGTGGCCTGGACGTCCTCAACCCCATCCAGCCCGACGTCGACGACATGGATCGCCGAGAGCTGAAGCGGCGCTTCGGCGACCGCCTCGCGTTCCACGGATCGATCTCCATTCAGCGGACCCTCCCTTTCGGCACACCCGACGACGTGCGCAGCGAGGTGCGGGAACGCATGGAGACGCTCGCTCCGGGCGGCGGGTTCATCTTCTGCACCGCGCACAACATCCAGGCGGATACGCCTACCGAAAACATCGTGGCCCTGTTCGAAGCGTATCGAACCTTCGGCCGCTACTGAGTGGGCCCTTCTACCATGCACCCAAGCCAAATCAAGCGAGATCCGGACCGATGACGTTCACCTACCAGCGAAGATATCGAGGGCCGGTCAAGTTGGTGATCCTCGACTGGGCCGGGACGACCATGGACTACGGCTGCTTTGCGCCGGCGGTCGTCTTCGTGGAGGTCTACCGCCGAAATGGCGTGGAGATCTCCATGGAGGAAGCCCGCGAGCCGATGGGGGCCCACAAGCTCGTTCACATACGCAAGATTTCCCAGATCCCGGCGGTGGCACGCCGGTGGCAGGGGGTGCACGGTCGGCCGTGCACGGAAGACGACGTCCGGAAGATGTTCGACCAGTTCGTGCCGCTCCAGCTCGACTGCCTGGCCCAATACGCCGACCTGATCCCGGGCACGCTCGAGGTGGTGGCCGAGCTCCACAAGCGGGGCGTCAAAATCGGGTCGACGACCGGCTACACCGGCGAAATGATGGCTCTGCTCCTGGCCGAGGCGCGAGAGCGAGGCTACGCGCCCGACTCGACCGTCTGCGCAACCGACGTTCCGGCCGGCCGGCCGGAGCCTTGGATGTGTCTGCGGAACGCGGAGAACCTGGGCGTTTACCCGATGGAGGCGTGCGTCAAGATCGGCGACACGCTGCCCGATATCGACGAGGGGCTCAACGCCGGGATGTGGACCATCGGTCTGGCCAAGAGCGGCAATGAGCTGGGGATGAACGAAAAGGAAATCGCGGCCCTGCCGGCCGACCGGCTTCAGGCGCGCTTAGACCGCGCCTACGGGCGAATGGCCGCTGCCGGTGCGCATTACGTGGTCGACACCATCGCCGACGTGTTGCCGGTGATCGACCGGATCCACGAGCGAATCGCGGCGGGTGGGCGTCCGTAGGATCGGCCGAAGAACAGCTTCCGCACGTGCAGAGTAGCAGGCACACGTAGTGTGCCGTAGCCAGCGGACGGTAGACGTCGTGCGCCGCAAACGGCGGACGGCACACGGCGTGTGCCTGCTACGGAAAAAGCGAGTTGGAATCGAGCATGGCCGAGGCTTCACGAGTGATGGAGTTTCACGGGACCGGGCGGCCGCTGGAGCTGCGACGGTACCCGCTGCCGCATTTGGCCGACGGCGAAGTCCTCGTTCGCGTCACCTGCTCGACGCTATGCGGCAGCGACGTTCACACCTACGAGGGTCGCCGCTCGACGCCCCTGCCCACGGTGCTGGGGCACGAGATCCTCGGCCGCGTCGCCGCGCTGCCGGCGGGGTCCGCGGTGTGCGACCACGAGGGAACCCCGCTCGAGATCGGCGATCGGATCACCTGGTCCGTGGCCGCCAGTTGCGGAAGCTGCTTCTTCTGCCGGGACGGGTTGCCGCAGAAGTGCGAGCGGTTGTTCAAGTACGGGCACGAGCCGATTTCCGAGCGGCATCCGCTCAGCGGCGGGCTGGCCGATTATTGCCACCTCGCCCCCGGGACGGCGATTTGCCGCGTGCCCTCCGAGCTGTCCGACGCCGTCGCCTGTCCGGCCAACTGCGCCACGGCCACGGTCGCAGCCGCCATCCGATATGCCGGCCCCTGTGCCGGTCGCGTCGTGCTCATCCAGGGAGCCGGCATGCTGGGGCTGACCGCGGCGGCCATGGCCGGCTCCGGGGGGGCGCGCGAGGTGATCGTGTGCGACACGGTGGCCGAGCGTCTGCGGCGAGCCGGTCGGTTCGGGGCCACACGCACCGCGCGGGTGGATGACGACGGCGCCGCGCTCCGCGCCGCCGTGGAGCAGACCACGTCGGGGCGCGGCGTCGACGTGGCCCTCGACCTGAGCGGCGCCCCGGCGGCCATGGAGGCCGGAATCGAGCTGCTGCGGATCGGCGGTCGCTACGTGTGGGTGGGCGCGGTCTTTCCCGTGCGCCCGCTTGCCGTCTCCGCCGAGACGATCGTTCGCAAGATCCTCTCGATCCAAGGGGTGCACAACTACGCGCCGGAGGACCTCCGCAGGGCTCTCGAATTCCTCGGGCGCAGCCACGCGCAATACCCCTTCGAGGAGCTGGTTGCCGAGACGTTCGCCCTGGAAGACGCCGGCGCGGCCTTTCTCCATGCCTCCCGCAGCGGCGCGCTCCGCGTTGCCGTGAGGGCGTAGCGGCCGTCGTGTCCGTGCACGCGGCACACCCGCATCGTAAAAGTTCCAACACTGCGACGGAAGGTCCCATGAATCAAGAGAGTCGGAGGCAAGTCCTCGCAGAAGGCCGCTTCGTTCGCCTGGTGCGTCGTGACGGTTGGGAATGGGCGGAGCGGACCAACAACTCGGGCGTCGTCGTCATCGTGGCGATCACCGACGAGGCCGAGATCGTGCTCGCCGAACAGTACCGCCCGCCCGTCGACGCTCGCGTGCTCGATCTGCCCATGGGACTGTCGGGCGATCTCGACGGCGCCGAAGGCGAGGACTTGCACGAAGCCGCCCGGCGGGAGCTCTTGGAAGAAACCGGCTACGAAGCCGCCCGGCTCGAATTGCTGGGCGAAGGCCCGACTTCCGCCGGCCTGACCAACGAAGTGTTGACCTTCTTTCTGGCACGCGGCTGCCGCAGGGTCGCCGACGGCGGTGGGGATGAGACGGAGGACATCGAGGTCCACGTCGTCCCGCTCGACCGGGCCGACGCCTGGCTGGAGCGGAAACGTGCCGGCGGCGTCCTGCTCGATCCGAAGATCTATGCCGCCATGTACTTCGCCGGCCGGCACGTCTCGTCCGCCGAATAGGAAACGGCCGAAGACCCACGAGTCGATCGACTGACTCAGCTCGACCGTGGTGCCGGCGGGGAGCTGTTCGATCGGGACGGGGCCGCCGCTCGTGTTCTCGAACGCATGGACCCAAGCGAAGTCGAACGCGATCGCTTTGGTCTGGCCGGGAGCGCTTACGCCACCAGCACAGGCGGCGGAATGCCGGCGAGCGGACACCAACCGGAGTGAGGTACCGTCAGGTCCGATTTGAGAGGCAGGTTGGAACACCGGGATACGGTCACGCTGAGGATTCGGTCACTGAGTGAGTGTCCGGAACGTCTGTAGCCGTCGTATGGCGTTATGCCCCTTGAACTTACGCGACTGCTCGGTTGACTGTCACAAACGCGAGGGACAATAGTGTGCAACGTCTTTTGCCGCCCGCGGCGCGGCCAGACAGGCAGGCTGAACGCTTCGATGCCGAGCCGGGAGTTGTCTTCCGACGTACGGATTATCTCACCTCCACGAGATGAAGGAGAAACCGATGCAGGCAAAACGCGATCTCGCCCGGCTGTTCGTGGCGCTATCGGCCACCGCCGCGCTGCTTGCCGTGACCCGCGACGCCTCGGCCCAATCCCGCCGCGGAACCGCCGCCAGGGGCCAGGTCCAGGCAGCCGCAAAGCCGAACATCCTGGTCATCATGGGCGATGACATCGGGATCCCCAACGTGAGCTGTTACAGCCACGGCATGATGGGCTACCAAACGCCCAACATCGACCGCATCGCCCGGGAAGGCGTGATGTTCACCGACTACTACGCCGAGCAGAGCTGCACGGCCGGTCGGGCGTCGTTCATCACGGGCCAGTACGGCCTCCGCACGGGGCTGACCAAGGTCGGCATGCCCGGCGCGGCCGTCGGGCTCCAGGATCAGGACGCCACCCTGGCCGAGCTGCTCAAGCCCCACGGCTACGCCACCGGCCAGTTCGGCAAGAACCACCTTGGCGACCGCAACGAGTACCTGCCGACCGTCCACGGCTTCGACGAGTTCTTCGGCAACCTCTACCATCTCAACGCCGAAGAGGAGCCGGAGAACGTCGACTACCCCAAGGACCCCGAGTTTCGCGACCGATTCGGGCCGCGGGGCGTCCTCCAATGCAAGGCGACCGACCGGGACGATCCGACCGTCGACCCGCGGTTCGGAAGGGTCGGCAAACAGACCATCGTCGATACCGGGCCCTTAACCAAGAAGCGGATGGAGACCGTCGACGACGAGTTCCTCAAGGGCGCGCTCGGCTTCATCGATCGCGCCCAACAAGCCGAGAAGCCCTTCTTCGTCTGGTTCGCCTCGTCGCGAATGCACTTCTTCACCCACGTGCCGGAGCCGTGGCAGGGCAAATCGGGACTGAACTTCTACGCCGACGGCATGCTCCAGCACGACCACCACGTGGGCGTGCTGCTCGACAAACTGGACAAGCTGGGCATCGCCGAGGATACCATCGTCCTCTACACCGGCGACAACGGCCCCCACGCCTGCACCTGGCCCGACGCCGCCGTCACCTGGTTCCGCAGCGAGAAGGTCACCAACTGGGAAGGCGCCTATCGCGTTCCCATGCTCGTCCGCTGGCCCGGCAAGATCAAGGCGGGCGCGGTCAGCAATGAGATCATGGCCCACATCGACTGGGTGCCCACGCTGGTGGCCGCCGCCGGCGATCCCGACGTCAAGGAGAAGCTGAAGCGAGGGCACCAGGCCGCCGGAAAGACGTTCAAGGTCCACCTCGACGGCTACAACTTCCTCCCCCATCTCACCGGCAACGAGCAAAACGGCCCCCGCAGGGAGTTCTTCTACTTCAACGACGACGCGCAGCTCACCTCCATCCGCTACAACCGCTGGAAGGCCGTGTTCCTCGAACAGCGGGCCGAAGGCCAGGCGGTCTGGCGCGACCCGTGGATCCCGCTGCGCGCCCCGAAGCTGTTCGATCTCCGCATGGACCCCTTCGAGAAGGCCGACCACGACTCCAACACCTACGAGGACTGGTGGGTCCGCCGGGCCTATCTCATCGTGCCGTCGCAGCCGCTGGTGGCCAACTTCCTCGAGTCGTTCAAGGAGTTCCCGCCGAGCCAAAAACCGGCCGCCTTCAACCTCGACCGCGTGATGGACCAACTCTACCAGACGGGCTCCCACTAAGCCGGACAAGGAAAAGCCTGCACGACGCGGGTGCCACTGGCGTCTCGCCAGTGCACGGGCAAGATGCCCGTGGCACCCTACTGTACCGTGCAATCTATGATCCGTCCCGCCCAGCCGCCGGGCGCGCAAACGGGCACTTTACCCAAGCCGCCCGGTCCGGTATCCTGGTTGTCGGCGATCCCCCGACCCCACGGCTTGGGATCCGTCGAGCCCGCACCGAAACGGCCCCGGCGAGCGTCGACCGGCGGCGCGGCCGCTTCCTTGACGCCACACCACGTCCCCAATACGGCGGAGCCACGACATGACCACCCCCGGCAACGACCACGTCCACCCGAGCGACGACAAGCACGCCTCCCGCCGAGCGTTTCTCGAACTGGCCGGGGCCGCAACCCTGGGCGCCGGCCTGCTCACGCGGGTCGGTCGGGCCTATCCGGGCGAGTCGTCCAAGACCATCCGCATGGGCGTGGTCGGCGGGGGCTTCGGGGCCTCCTTCCACTGGCACGAGCACCCAAACTGCGTCGTCACCGGCGTCACCGACCTCCGCCCCGATCGCCGCGAGCGCCTCAAAGAGTATTATCGCTGCGACAACGTCTACGACTCCCTGGAGATCATGATCCGAGAGGCCCAGGACATCGACGCCGTGGCCGTCTTCTCCGGGGCCACCGATCACGCCAAGCACGTGCGCATGTGCATGGAGCGGGGGTGGCACGTCGTCTCCGCGGTGCCCGCCTGCGTCTCCCTCGACGAGGCGGCGATGCTCCAAGAGGTCCGCCGGAAGACGGGCCTCCGGTACATGATGGCCGAGTCGAGCTGGTATCGCCAGGAGTGCATCTTCGCCCGAAACCTCTTCCGCGAGGGCGGGTTCGGCGAGCTGTTCTACACGGAGGCGGAATACTACCACGACCGGGGCGACCTCAAGGGCCTGGCCGAGAATAAGAAGAGCCGATTCTACATGCCCGACGGCTCCTACTCCTGGCGATGGGGCTTCCCGCCCATGTACTACCCCACCCACTCGCTCGGCTTCCTCACCGGCGTGACCGGCGAGCGCGTCACCAAGGTCTCCTGCCTCGGCTGGGGCGGCACGCGCCCCGAGCTCAAGGACCACCCCTACCTGACCGAAAACGCCTACCAGAACCCCTTCTGGAGCGAGGCGTCGATGATGCTCACCGACCGGGGACACGTTTGCCGGGCGAACGTCTTCTGGCTCTGCGTGGCCGGGGGCGAGCGGGCGCAGTGGTTCGGCGACCAGGCCACCCTCTACATGCCCAAGGGCGGGCTCCACGGCGCGGTCCAGCGGATCCGCAACCAAGGCACCGGCGAGGCGGCCATCCCCGAGTACTGGAAGTCGGACATGCTCCCCGAGCCCATGCGCCACGGCTCCGGCCACGGCGGCTCGGCCGTGTTCATCTCCGCCGAGTTCGTCAACGCCCTCGTGGAAGACCGCGAGCCGGAGATCGACCTCGGCCACTCCCTGGCCATGACCGTCCCCGGCATCGTCGCCCACCAATCGGCCCTCCGCCACGGCGAGCAGCTCCCCGTCCCGCAGTTCGATTGACCGCGCGCCGCAAGGCACTCACGTGCGGCTGCTTCGATTCGAGTCTCACGTCTCAGCCGTGAGCGCGAGAACAAACGTCCTGGCGGCCTCGGGATGATCGAGAACATGAGGCAACAGTCGGTGAGCCGATTGTCGATCGCGAGCCAAAGCTGTGGCGGCCTCCTTGATGACAGCGGCTCGCGCCGCGTCGACGGGCACCTTCTCGATGATCGCCGAAGCTTCCGATGGAAATCGCTCGGCCAACCTTATCAGACAGAAAGCCGACTGCTGCACATCCGTCATCGTCGTTTCCGGCTGTGTCATTCGTTCGTGGAGCCATTTGGCGACGCGAGCCACGATCGGTCCGTTCGGAAATTCCGACCGGCCGGCGGCGACGGACCACTGATGCTCTCGTGGAAGCGATTCAAAAGCCGGCCAAACCGCCTCGTCGATCATCTGCTCTCCCAGAACCTCATTCCTCGCGGAAGCCGAGCGCAGAAGCTGCTGGAGCACGAAGTGGCCGGCGTCCGGCGACTGCTGAACATACCGGCTCTCCAGGCATTGCTTCCAACGGCGACTTAGCCGAGGATCGGATTCCGAGTAGGCCCTCGGGGTTTTCACGAGCCATCTGATCCGGATCGCTCGATGCCACAAGTCAGCGGAAGCAATCGCCGCCCAAGGCGCAACGCCGGTGAACAGGAAGATGACGACTACGGGAAGGGGCCGCTTGCTGAAATCGATGCCCGTGAAGTCCTGGTAAATGAGCGGCGAGAGACAGAGGAACGGCACCGCAATCAGTGCGACCGCCATCACGAGTCGAGCCCAGAACCGCCGGGCAATCCACGTGTCGGACGAGGCCAAATCACTCCCATGATCCCAGGCACGCGCCAATTCGAAGCTCAGGTAGCAGACCCAGAACATCCCGTACGAACCCAGCACTCCTCCTAGCCCCCCGTTCTCCGGGCTTCGTTCAAGGGACCAAAGCGCCAGCCTATACAGCGGATAGATCGGCAGCGAAATCGCGAGGACGATCAGGCAAAGACGTGCGTGATACCGGAGCAGTGGGACAGGCGACTCGACTGGCGGAGTCGGTGAACGGGGCGGCACCTCATTGGATGCTGGCGAGTCGGCCTGAGAGTCGCGATTCGTACGGGAAAGCAGTTGATCCGCCAATCCGTCGGTGGACGAGGTGACGACCTCGGCGCTCGTGACCGGCGATGGCAGACCGACAGGTTTCGAGGGACTTGCCTCGAAGGCCTGAATCACCTTGCGTTTCGGGGCGGCCAGAGGCACGACACGTCCGAAAAGGCCATAGATACGCAATTTGCGAGATGAGCCCTTCAGTTTCGCCCAATAGGCTGACCCGATCGCAAAGTCGGGAATCTCGGATACCAACTGTTGCGCACAACGAACGATGCTCTTCGGTGGCCACATTCCATGGTCCGCGTGGTAGGTGTTCCATGCCTCTGCAATCGACGCGAACGCCACTAAGCGATCCCTCATGAATGGTCCTTTTGGCACATCGTCTCCAGAAGGATTTGAACTTGTAATGCCTGCCCCACGTTTCTCCAGAAACACCTTGTCTGGGTAAGTACCATCCTCTTTGCGTTGGATCTCGGTCTCCCAGTGCTTGCCCAGCGGCAGGTGACGTGCGTCGTGCAGTACGGCTAGCATCGGCTGCGTTTGTCGGGTTCGGGCAAGATGGTCCAAGGCCAGAAGCGCTCTCGCAGTCCAATGGGATTGGTCGAGGAACTGTGTTACCACCTCCGAGGCCTGGCGGCGCGCCTCCGCGCTTGGCAAGAGGCAGACGACATGAGCGAGCTGCGTCATGTGGGCTTCGTCTCCTTGCAGGCGCGGTGCCGCCTTGCGGACACAGTAAGTGCGTACTGCGGGCGATAGCGATTCCCACCCAGCCAACTCCAGCCACCACCGCCCTGGTTCCGACGCGTGCTGGTCCACGAGCTTGCGAACGTGTGAATGATGGCGTGCTAGAAGAGGCGCCAGTGCCCTCTTCACGGTCACATCGTCGGCAGGCTTCGCCTGCGGAAGAACCGTCCCCGCTGCCATTCCTAACCATTTGCCAATTCCCTCGCGGCCGTTTCGATGGAGGGACACGGCAACACATAACATAGCACGCCAACGCGTAGGCTCGTCGGAAATGTGAGGCAAGATCCTGGCTATGCAAGGCTCATCAAGCATCTCGATAGCTCGCTTGGCGAGCGCAAGCGCCCGAGTCTCAAGCTCGTGGCGTGACACATCGTAGGCTCGAAGCCATCGTTGTCCGAGTTCCTGATCCCGGTGCTCGATAGCCGCTACAACGGCTGCGCTTGCGATGGACCGCGTCTCCAGTAGTGCGTCGAGTGAACTCAGGCTCTGGGACAGGGACTCCGTGCGCCGAAGCAAGAAGTCTCTGTCCGCCAACCGACGCCAAATCGCTAACTGGCTCCTCGACTTGAGGTGCCCGACGTAGTAATGGGTGTCTTCCAGGACTCGACGATCCGCCTCGTCCGCTTCGAATCTGCGCAAGTAGTATTCCGCGATCGTATTATGGCTGCTCTCAACGGCTTCAGCCCTCGACAGATATCGCCCGCGCACGGCCTTGAACAAGTTGCGGTGGTAGAAATCATACAGGTCGCCGCGGTACTGAAGATACGGTCGCAGTTGTCTGAGGATCGGGAACAGGTCGCTGTTGCTCCCGGAGACTTCGACCCTCGGGTCTTCGACTAGATCGAGGAGTTCTCGTTCAGATAATCCGTGTCGGGAGCAGGCGAGCAGCGGGAGAAGTGACTTGACGGTTTCGGGAGTGAATTCTTCTTCCAGACGTTCAAGTACCTGGACGAACAATCCCGTGACCGTGTCGCCTCTGCGCGGAAACGCCGTGATCCGGGCTTCCAGTTGCTCGAAAGAGCCGAAGCCGCGGAGTTCCTCCAAGGCGACCAAGAGAAACAGCGGGTTCTTCGTGGCCGGGTTGGAGAGCAACAGATCGACTTGCCGCTCGTTGAGCGTCTTGGCCGAAAGCGAGGGGACTTGGCGGATGATCTCCCGCCGCTCGGGGTCGGTGAGCGGCTCGATGGGTACTCGCTCAACCGGGCGGTGGGCCAAAGCTCGCAGCACCGGCTCGGTGCGGTCCGGGTCGTCGATGCAACTGGCGATGATCTTCACCCCCGGCGGCAACTCCCACGGCAGCCACCACATCGACTGCGCGTGGTCCGTCTCGTCCAACTGGTTCAAGGCGTCGATCACGAGGACGACCCGCCCGTCGGCCGGCACGCCTTCGAGCGACCCGCGAAATCGGCTGACGAGCGCGTTCACGTCCAACGGCACCTCTTCGGCCAGACCGAACCGTTCCTTGAGCACCAGGCAGAACCGCCGCAGCATCTGCCTGAGGCCCGTCGAGCCGGGGCTTGCGCCGACGAAGTGCGGGATCACGAGGACATCGGGACGCGCCTGGGCATACGACTGGGCGAACTTCGCTAGCGCGGCCGACTTGCCCGAGCCCGACGGGGCCGTGACCAGGCACGGATGCGTGGCCTTGCCGTCGGCGAACGCGGTCAGACGCTCCTGGACGTTCTCCCGGCCCACGTAGACCCGCAGGCGCGACTCCATGAACCGCTCGTGGTAGTCCTGCTCGATGGCCAGCGGGTCGGCCTTCGCAGCCGCTTCGACCGGGGGCACCTCCGGCAAGCCGTGCTCGGCCTGGATCGCCCGCCAAAGCTGCTCGCCGACGTAGCGGCCGAAGGTTTCCAGGCCTGCAAGACCGACCACGCCGTATTGGCAGACAATGTGGCGAAGTCGGTCGTCGATGGAGGCATATTCCTGAGGATCGACGATGCCGTCGATCGCCACGCCCTCGAGGGCCGCTCGCGTTGCGTCGTCCAGCTCGCGCCGGGCCAGTCGCCAGTTGATCCGCAGCCCGGCGTATTGGCAGGGGTAGCTTTCCAGCGGCGGGATCGGCAGGCCGGCCTCGCGGATCGCCCCTTTCAGCCGGCGGAGCTTCTCGGCCGACTCGTCGTCCTCGGCCGTCATGTCCGCGCGT
>DATKZH010000451.1:0-14917 GCA_035528065.1 Thermoguttaceae bacterium
GATTCCCCTTGATCCCGACGGTCCCGCCTCACCCCTCTTCCCGACGCTCACATCCTCCTACGTCGCGCCCACCCCCGTAAGCCCGGCAACCCACTGGTTGCCTGGAATGCTGGTCCCAGCCGGACGCTGTGAATGCTTACCTGGATACAGCCCAAGGATCGCTCCGGGCGTTTACCGGAGACACAAGTCTGAGTGTCGATCTGCTTTGCGTTGGCGATGCTGAAGTCGCCGAATGGGTTGGCGTGTCCCCCGTGGAACGGCTGTCGGAGTGGTGGTTCCAGTTTGCCAAGATCTTCATATTTGACAACGAAGACACACTCCTGCAGCCCAAGCGAATCGTGCGCCAGTTCGATCAGTTGGCCCGTGAGCGGGCCCTTTCCGGACAGGGGGTCACCATTGCCCAGGAAGCAGGGATTCGCGCACTAGCCGCGTACCCCGTTCGTGCAATCAGTAAAAACCAGGCGGACCGGCCAGCTTTCGTCCTACTTGCTCTCGCCTCCCAAGAGACGGCGTTTTCCGATCAGCTTGCGTGCCAGATCCTGTCGGAGACCGTTTCACTCCTGGAAATTGTCATCCAAATCGGGTGGCGCGACGAGATCTTCGAACTCCGTCACGGGAGTGATGAGGGGACAAGCTAGCAGTGCCAGAAGTCGGCGATTGAAGACCGAGGCGCGGCGAACTGCCGTTGACTTGTCCATGCAGCATCCTTTAGGCTCTGCTCGTAAACTTGCTTTCAGGCCGATTTGCGAGTGGCTCAGGATTGCCCATATCTTCTGGTTTGCCTTATTTGTAGCCAACGCTGGCTGTGGCAGGAGTGTGACTCGCGCAGAAACGTCCAATCGGAAGACAGAGGACTCATTTGACAGGAGGTCTCCGATGTCGAAGGACAGAGAGAAGCTCTCGGATGCCGAACGGAAGGAGGCCCGGGAGCATTCACGCCGGTTTGGTGAGTGGCTTCGTCAGGGGATGAACTCCGATCGTCAAGAACCCACCGACGCGACAAAACCGTCGCCACGCGAGGCGGCGTGAGTCCCGCCCTGCATGATTGGGTTGATCGCCTTCCTTCCGAACCTGCCAAGCTCAACGTTGCCTTCCAGTGCTCCAGGTGCCGCTCCCCGCAGCAACGCACGCGCAGGCGTCACGCGGCCCCTTCACGAGTGCTCTTACTCCACCACGTACCGAAACGGCTCCTTCGTCATCTCGTACCCCGGGCGCATGCCGATGTTCACCAGCAGGCCGAGCAGTAGCCCTTGCGCAACCAGGCTCGACCCGCCGTAGCTGACCAGCGGCAGCGACAGCCCCGTGATCGGCACCAGCCCGACGGTCATCCCCGTGTTGATCAGCACCTGCACGGCGACGAGGGTTGCCAGGCCCACGGCCACCAGCCGACCGAACGGCTCGCGGGTGGCTGCGGCGACGGCTAGCCCTCGCGACACCAGTAGGCCGAAAAGCCCAAGCACCGCGGCCATCCCGACCAGCCCGAAGCGCTCGCCGAGAATGCAGAAGATGAAATCGCTCCTGGCTTCCGGCAAGTGGTAGGCGGCCGGGTCGCCGACGGTCTGCCCGGCAATCGCGCTTCCCCAGACCCCGCCCAAGGCAACCATCTGTTTCGCCTGGCGCAGATGGTACGCGTCGCCGGTGGCCTTCTCGCCGGGCCCCGCTTGCTCGAACAGGGCCGTGACGCGCGATTTCTGCTCCAGGCTCATCTGCGTCCACAACAAGGGCAACACCAATAGCCCGGCGAGCACAAGCCTCGCCAGGTCGATCCGCCGAGCCCCCGCGGCAAACAACATCACGAACATCACCGGCAGGAAGACCGCCGCCGTGCCCAAGTCGGGCTCGCGAAGGATCAACAGGACGGGCACCAGGGTCAAGCCCAGAGGGAGCAACAGTCCGACCAGCGAGCGGTAGTTCTCCCGATACATCAGGTATCGCGCCAAGGCCAGCACGAAGGCAATCTTGGCGAACTCCGACGGCTGCAATCCGACCGGCCCGAACCGGATCCAGCGGCGTGCCCCGTTCACGGGTGCCGTGAAGTAGACCGCCACGAGGAGCCCCAGTCCCAGCGCAAAGACGACGTAACTCCACCGGCACAAGATGCGGTAGTTGGGAATGCTCGCAGCCACCATGGCCGCCGCCGCCAGGACCGACCAGACCATTTGCAGCCGGAGGAAGCGCCCGCCACCCGCCGCCAGCCCCTCACAACGGGCGATCCCTATCCACCCCGTAGCAACGAGCAGGGCAGCAGCGGCCACGATCAGCCACGGAAACGGATGTGTCCAGACTCGGGACCTCATCGGTCACCCGACCATTGATTCGGCTTCGTGTGTCAGCGTGGAACCGGAACGGGAGTCGACGCCCACGGCGCAAACGCCAAGGCCGCCAGCCCGTCCGGCCGGAAAGCCCGGGGATTATAGATCGCCCTCCGCCAACACAGCGAGGGCAAATCGGGCGACCAGACCGCCCAGCACGCCTCGGGGACCGGCCAGGACGCGGTGCCCCCGCCCACGCAGATGGCTTCCAAGTGCCCCAGCCTGCCCTTTTACCCAACTCGAACGAATCCCCGCAAACTGCTTGATTTATGGACCCGGCGTGATTATGTTAGGAAAAATCGTCCTCGGCATGGTTTCTGGGTCTGTTGTAGGGGAGGAGGGCACATCCGATGTCTCGATCGACTCGCAACCGTATCCTGCTCGTCGCGGTCTTTCTCGGATTGGCTGCCGTCAGCGTGCCACAGGCCCAGGCTGGGTGGGGCTGGGGGTGTTGGGGAGCGTGGTGCTCGCCGTGCTGGTCCTCCAGTTGGTGCTCCGCCCCATGCTACCCCGTAAGCTATGCCCCATGCTGCTACACGAGCTGCTACACGTCGTGCCGGCCTTGCGGCTGGTGCTACACTACCAGTTGCTACGGGTATTGCTGGGACGCGGCGTGTTGCGACTCGGTCGAGGCCCGGAAACCCGCCGATGAGCCTTCCCTGCCATCCCTACCATCGGGGCAACCGACACTAGCTCCCCCGGAGCCCAAGCCGGCCGCACCGGAGGTGGAGACGAACCTCTTCCCGCCACAACCCGAACCCGCCGAGCCGGCGATGTCGGCGCCGGAATGGTCTCCCTCGGAAGCCAAGCAGGGTGTGCTCCGCCCGGTACCCAGGCCACTTGCGCCCGCAGTCGATCAGCCGCCAACGAGTCTTCCCGGCATGCCGCTCGAGCCCGAGGGACCCGCCGCCCCGGCCGCGCCCACGCCCGCTCCGGCCGAGCCCACGCCCGCCAAGCCCCAGGCCGGCCTCGTTCCCGCTCCCGAGCAGACCCGCGGCGTGGTCGGCGTCTGGGTGCCTGCCCAGGCCAGGGTGGTTATCAACGGGCTGGAGACGACGAGCACCGGGCGCTACCGGGAGTACGTCTCTCACGGCCTGAAGCCGGGCGCCGTCTACAAGTACGAGATCCGCGCCCAGATCGCCCGAGACGGTCGGCTGATCGAGAAGACCCAAACCGTCTACCTCACCGGCGGCGTCCGCCAACGCGTGGCCTTCCATTTCGAGGCCAAACCCGAGGAGGCCATCGCCGCGCTGTGGTAGGGCAGGCCGGCGCGAGCCGGGGTGAAGGTCGCCACTACTCCTCCAGCAATCCAGCCGGCCGGCGCACGGCGTGCGAGCCTCTCTCTGCCCCAGCGGCACCCAATCGGCCGCCGAACCCGGGGCAGGGCAGGGGACCCGCGCCGCGGCGCAGTCTGAAGCTCCGATGGAAACTCGACCGGCGGCGCGAACCGGTTGAGCTACCCTTCACTCCATGCGTATAATGCTACGTTTACCCAACGGGGAGCACCTGCTCGCCGTATTGTACGTTTGCTCTGGAGACAGAACGTGTTCGATTCCATTGCCGTGGTGGGCGCGACCGGCGCCGTAGGGACCATCATCCGCGAGTTGCTCGAAGCGCGCGGGCTCGCCTTTGAACGGATCAAGTTCCTCGCTTCCAGCCGCTCCGCCGGCAAGGAGATCGTGTTTGCAGGCAAGTCGCACACGGTCGAAGAGCTTCGGCCCAAGGCGTTCGACGGCGTCGACCTGGCCATCAGCAGCACGCCGGACGACGTGGCGGCCGAGTTCATCCCCAAGGCGGTCGACCGAGGGTGCATAGTCGTCGACGAGAGCGGCTTCTGGCGCATGGACCCCAAGGTCCCGCTCGTCGTGCCCGAGGTCAATCCCGAGGCAATCCGAAACCACCAAGGCATCATCGCCAGCCCCAACTGCTCCACCACGCAGATGGTCCTGGCGATGAAGCCGCTTCACGACGCCGGGCGGATCCGCCGCGTCGTCGTGAGCACGTATCAGGCCACCAGCGGCGCGGGACTCGCCGGGAGCCGCGACCTGGACAGCGGCACGCGGGCCAAGCTGGCCGGCCGGGACTACCAGTACGAGGCGTTCCCCTACCCGATCGCCTTCAACTGCATCCCGCAAATCGGCAGCCCCAAGCACCAGGGCTACACGTCGGAAGAGATGAAGATGGTCTACGAGACCTGGAAGATTTTTGACGACGACTCGATCCGGATCTGCCCCACCTGCGTGCGCGTGCCGGTGTCGAACTGCCACAGCGAGAGCATCCTGGTGGAGACCGAGAAGAAGATCACGGTGGAGGAGGCGCGCGAGCTGTTCGCGGCCACGCCGGGCATCGAGGTGATGGACGACCTGGAGAACAAGGTCTACCCGATGCCGATCAACGGCGACCAACGCGACGAGGTGTTCATCGGCCGCATTCGCGAAGACCTCTCCTCCCCTAACGGCCTCGCGTTCTGGTGCGTCAGCGACAACCTCCGCAAGGGCGCCGCCACCAACGCGGTGCAGATCGCGGAGCTGCTCAAGGAGAACGCGTAGGTCGCGCTGGTTGTGACGATGCTGCCGAACCCGCACGTCAGTTTTCGAGCGGAACTGCCGGACGACGAGGAGTTCCCTCATCCGCCCGGGTATGGAATCGCACGCTACCTCCACCTGGCATTGGAGGAAGCCGGACTTCGGCCGAAACGCATCGAGAACTGGCGCGATGGGGGCTGGTCGATCGACTGCCCGATCAACGGGAAGCCCCTGTATTTGTTCTTCGCGCACGCGCGGGATGAGGAACGTCCGTGGCTTCTCTGTTGCACCTCCGATCTCGGGCTCTTCGCCAAGTTCTTCCGGCGCGAGAACCACAGCGACCAGAAGCGACAACTCGCTCTGGCCGTTCATCACGCGCTGACGGCCGACGAGCGATTCTCCGACATTCGGTGGTACACCGGGCCCCACTTCGGCTTCGCGAAGGACGATCCGTGGACCCGCGAGCCGACTTGACCGGCATAGACACCATGCGAAATATCAAGCTCACCCTCGCCTACGACGGCACCGCCTACGCCGGTTGGCAGGTCCAGCCGGGGCACACGACGGTCCAGGAGGTGCTGGAGAAGGCGATCACGAAGATCACCGGCGAATCGCTTCGCGTGATCGCCAGCGGGCGGACCGATGCCGGCGTGCACGCGCTCGGCCAGGTCGTCGGCTTCCGTACCGAAACGCACCTCTCGGCCGACGTGCTCCGGCGGGCCTTGAACGCGGAGTTGCCGCACGACGTCGCCGTGCTCGAGGCCGTCGAAGCGAATGAGGCATTTCACCCTATACGCGACGCCGTGCGAAAACGCTACCGGTACGTGATCCACGACGGGCCGGTCCGCGACGTGTTCCGCCGCCGATACTGCTGGCAATACCCGGGGCGCCTCGACGAGGCGGCCATGGCCCGGGCCGCCCGGGCACTGGTGGGCACGCACGACTTCAGCAGCTTCGAGACCACCGGCGCCGAGCGCAAGGACAGCATCCGCACGATTTACGAGCTGCGAGTCGAGCGGGGCAGGGGGGAGGAAGGAAACCTGGTCACGATCGAGGTCGAGGCCGACGGGTTCCTGTACAATATGGTCCGGGCGATCGTCGGCACGCTGGTCGAAGTCGGCCGCGGGGCGAAGGATGAAGCCTGGGTCGCCGGAGTGCTCGCCGCCCAAGACCGCCGCACGGCCGGCCCCACGGCGCCGCCGCAGGGGCTGTTTCTGGTTCGGGTCGACTATGAGGAGACCGTTGATTGATGACGGTTGGTTGTTGATGGAGTCGCAATGCGTCGGTGTTCGTTGCGAAGCCGCAACCGGCCCCGCGGCCCAACGGACCATCACCAGCGATCACTCGCCACTCACCACTCGCCACTCACCCCCATGCGAATCGCCCACGTCATCACGCGACTGATCCTCGGAGGAGCGCAGGAGAATACCTTGCTCACCTGTGAGGACCTGATCCGCACGTATCATGACGACGTGCTGCTGGTGACCGGGCCGGCGCTGGGACCCGAGGGGAGCCTGATGGATCGGGGCAGGGCAGGGGGGGTGCCGATGGAAGTGGTCTCGCAGCTCCGTCGGCCCATCCATCCCCTGCGCGACCTCGTCAGCTACCTGCGGATCAAGCGGATCCTCTGCGACTTCCAGCCCGACGTGGTCCACACGCACAGCGCTAAGGCCGGCATCCTCGGGCGCATGGCCGCCAGCCGGCTCCGCGTGCCGGCGATCGTGCACGGCGTGCACGGGGCGCCGTTCCATCCGTATCAGGGCAGGGGGGCGCGAACGTTCTTCCGGGCGTGCGAGCGCTGGGCCGCGCCCAAGTGCCACGCCTTCATCAGCGTCGCCGACGCCATGACCGACCTGATGGTCGACGCCCGGGTCGCCCCGCGCGAGAAGTTCACCACGATCTACAGCGGCATGGAGGTCGAGCCGTTTCTGCGCTCGGGCGAGCATCGCGACCGCGTGCGTCGCGAGCTCGGATACGAGCCCCAGCACGTGGTCGTCGGCAAGATCGCCCGGCTGTTTCATCTCAAGGGCCACGAGTACGTGATCCGGGCGGCCCGGCAGGTGGTCGATGCCCAGCCCAACGTGCGGTTCCTGCTCATCGGCGACGGGATCCTGGCCCCGCGCGTGCGTCGCCAGATTGCCCAAGCGGGGCTGGACGACCATTTCCAGCTCACCGGGCTGGTCCCGGCCGAGCGAATCCCGGAGCTGATCGCGGCGATGGACGTCCTGGTCCACGCGAGTCTGCGGGAGGGCCTGGCGCGGACGCTGCCCCAGGCATTGATCGCCGGCAAGCCGGTCGTCAGCTACGACGTGGACGGTGCCCGGGAGGTCTGCATTCCCGACCAAACCGGATATCTATTGCCCCCGAAGAGCGTCACGGAGATGGCCCGGGCCCTGATCCGGTTGGCGGATGATCCTGCCTTGCGGAGCCGCCTGGGGACTGAGGGCCGCCGGCGATTCGCCGACGTCTTCCGCCACGAGCGGATGACGGCCGAGATTCGCTCGCTCTACGAGCGGCTCCTGGCGGGCTGACGACGCTTGCCGCGGCGCAAGCGCGTGGTGCCGGCGTGCTTGGCTTGCGCGCGAGCCAGGGCAGGGCAGGGGGGCGCGTCCGATTGTCGGATTGGAAGCCCCTCGGTACACTGAAAGTAGGCCCCGCTCTTCCCGACGCGTGGCCGCCGATCGACGGAAGTCACCCACTGCAAGTTGCCATGGATTGAGGCGAGTCCCCGTGAGCAAAGCGGCCCTCAAAAAAATCGGTCCCTACCGACTGGTGAAGCTCGTCCACGACGGCGAAGCGAGCCAAGTCTGGAAGGCGTACGACGACGGCTCTCAGCAGTACGTGGGCATCAAGACGCTCACCGAGAAGTACAAGCGGAGCCGGGAGCGGATCGGGCTGTTGAAGCGGGAGTACGCCGTCGGGTCCAAGCTCGTGCATCCCTGCATCCTCCGGATCCACCAGTTCGGCACCGACCGGGGCATGCCCTACCTGGTCATGGAGTGGTTTCCCGCCCCGAACATGAAGCTGCGGATCCACCAGGGAATCGACAAGATCGCCCAGGTGCTCCCGAAGGTCATCCTCCAGGCGACCGAGGCCCTGGCGTACTTCAACGAGCAAGGATGGATCCATCGCGACATCAAGCCCGAGAACTTCCTCATCGCCGATTCGGGCGAGGTCAAGCTGCTCGACTTTGCCCTGGCCCGACGCAAACGAGGCCCGCTGGGAAGGCTCTTCGGCCAGAGGTCCCGAGTGCAGGGCACCCAGAGCTACATGTCGCCCGAGCAGATCCGCAACTGGGCCCTGGACGAGCGGGCCGACCTGTATAGCCTCGCGTGCACGCTCTTCCATCTGGTCGGCGGCAATCCACCCTTTACGGGGGTAAGCACAAACGACCTGTTCAGAAAGCACCTCAAAACGCCGCCCCCGTCCCTGGAAGCCGCCAACCCTGACGTCACGCCGGCCTTCTCCAGCTTGATCCGGGCCGCCATGGCCAAGAAGGCCTCGGATCGGCCGGCCTCGGTGCGGAAGCTGCTCAACCAGCTCCGCCAGATCCCGCTTTTCCTAGACACCCCAAGCCCCCCAGCCCCCCCGCCATCCGGGCCAAGAAGTCTCGGGCCTGACCCTGCCCGTCCTGTCTGAAACTCGCGGACTACTGGGCCGGCACCTTTCCAGCCGACTAACTATAATGGAACGCGGCCGGGCCGTCCGATTCGGACTACAACCGCACGCGGCTTTTGCGTAAGCTCCGCTCACCCCGCCCAACGCGGCAAGGTGTTCCACCGCCCTTCGAGCCCACCGATCGAAACCGAGGCACAACAGGAAAATGGCAGGCGAACGCAGGCTCTCCTTTGAACGACCGATCTACGAGCTGGAGGCCCGGCTCGACAAGCTGGAACGGCTCGCGCAAGAGAACCCCGAGGCCCTCAACGAGCTCCGCCAACTCCGCCGCGACCTGACCGACACGAAGCGGAGGATCTACGCCTCGCTCAAACCGTGGGAGACGGTCGAGGTCGCCCGGCATCCCGACCGCCCGAAAACCGCCGACTACCTCGAGCTCGTGTTCGATGAGTTCATCGAACTGCACGGCGACAAGCTCTTTGGCGACGACCGTGCGATCCGCACCGGCTGGGCCAAGCTCGACGCCCACAAGGTGATGGTCGTCGGACACCAGAAGGGGAGAACCACCCACGAAAACACCGCGTGCAACTTCGGGATGCCCCACCCGGAAGGATACCGCAAGGCCATCGCCAAAATGCACCTGGCCGCCAAGTTCCACCTGCCGGTGATCTGCCTGATCGACACGAAGGGGGCTTTTCCCGGAATCGCGGCCGAAGAGCGAGGACAGCACCAGGCCATCGCCGACGCGATGTTCCAGATGTCCCGCTTGCCCACGCCGATCGTCTGCGTGGTGATCGGGGAGGGCGGCTCGGGCGGGGCATTGGGCATCGGCGTGGGCGACCGCGTGGCCATGCTCGAACACGCCTACTACTCCGTCATCAGCCCGGAAGGCTGCGCCGGCATCCTCTGGAAGAGCCACGAGTTCAAGGAGCAGGCGGCCGAAGCGCTGAAGATGACGTCGAAGGACCTCGTCAAGCTCAAGATCGTCGACGCCGTAGTCCGCGAGCCCCTCGGCGGCGCCCATCGCGACCACCACGCCATGGCCGCCACGCTCAAGATCTATCTCCGCAGCCAGCTCCGCGAGCTCGTCGGCATGCCCATCGACCAGCTCCTCGAAGCCCGCTACCAACGCTTCCGCCGCATGGGCGTTTTCATCGAGCGGACCGAGACCGCCGAAGCGGGGCCGGGACCCACCCCCACGCCCGCCAAAGCCCCGGCCTCGTAGCCCGGCGCGTAGGCTGGGTGCTCGTCACCCACGCGGCCGCGTGTCCAAGCGCAGTGGCCTTCGCGCGCCAGCATCCCAATTGGCAGTGTGTGGCGAGATTTCCTCGCACCGGACAACCGTGCGGGTGTGCCACTGCTTGCGGTGAGTCCACGTCACTTGGCGTCACCGGACGGCACTGCTTGCCCGAGAGCGTTGGTAGCGCTGGGATCCGCAAGCAGTGCCGGGCTCCTACGCGGTTCTCGGGCAAGCAGTGGCACACCCTCGGCTGCCAGGAAATCTTGCCGCACACAACTCGCAGGGCGGGTCGACCCGGCGGCCTCGGGCTGGTAAGATGCAATGGGGCAGAACACGTGGCCCCTCCAGCACGAGCCGCCTAACGTCTCCCAACCCACTCATGTCGTCCGCCCCATCCACCCCGGCCAAACCCAAACGCCGCCGGCGGCTCCAGTTCAGCCTGCGCACGATGCTGCTGGGCGTCCTCGTCTTCGCGCTCGTCTGCGCGTGGCTTGGCGGGAAGATCAAAGCGGCTCGCGAGCAGCAAGAAGCGGCAAAGGCCATCACAGCGGCCGGCGGCTTCGTGATGTACAAGCACCAGCTAAGGGAAGCGTTCGTGATTCCAGGCCCCGGCTATCGGCCACCGCAGCCGCCCGGTACCAAGTGGCTGCACTCTCTCCTCGGCGAAGACTTCTTCGCCCGCGTCGCTTCGGTCCACTATCCCCCGGGCGCTGGCGACGACATGCTGGGATACCTCGACCATCTGCCCTACCTGACGCAGATCGACCTGGGCGGAACCGGCGTCAGCGGAGCAGCCCTTGCGCAGGTGAAGAAGCACGAGAATATCGAGTCCCTGTCGCTGCGCTCCACGGATGTCACCGACGCCGACCTGGTCCATCTTGGCGCGTTGCGACGACTCGAGTCGCTGGATCTCGCCCACACGGCGGTCACCCACAAAGCGCTGGCCACGTTGGCTGAGCTGCCACGCCTTCAACGCGTCCGGCTGGAAGGCACGCACGTGAGCTACGGCGAGGCACAACGCCTCCTGGGCGTCAAAGCGTCGGTCGGCAACAGTCGGTGGACTTGGGCACGTGCGCCGTCGGAGAAGGATCGACGGACCGCCGCCGCCTTGGAACGCCGCGGTGCGAGAGTGTCGGCACAACGCAAGATCGATGGGACCGACTCAGCCTACTGTTTGATGTCGTATCAGGATGGTTTGGACGACGCACAGATCGAGATCATGGAAGGCTTCGAAGCGATGACGAAGCTTATGCTCGCGTTCATGCCGATCGAAGACGAGCATTGGGCGCGAATCATGGGGTGCCGGCGCCCAGGCTCGTTGGACACGGAAGCCCGAGCCGGCCGGAGCGAACTGCCAACGCGTTTGCGCAGCTTGGTCATCCGTGACGTGCCCCTCGACGACGATCAGATCGCGCTCATCACGAACCTCGTCAACCTGGAAGATCTCGACCTGCGGGGCACGCAAATCACCGATCGCGGCTTGGCCCATATCGCGGCGCTGCCGCAGCTCAAAGCCCTTGGGCTGGAAGGAGCACAACTCAGCGACGGAGGTCTCCAACGGCTGAGCACTCTGACAAACCTCAAGTCCCTGGAACTGCACGGCAGTCAGCTCACCGACGCCGCACTCGAGCAGGTGGGGGCCCTCGGCCGACTCGAAGAGCTGGAGCTTTGGTGTGACCAGCTCACCGACGCGGGCCTGGCCCATTTGACGCGGATGACGAACCTGAGGCGATTGCTCATCCACAGCCCAAACATCACGGACGCCGGGCTGCTTCACTTGGCAAAACTGCCGAACCTGAGGAGCCTCGAACTCCACAAGGCGAAGATCTCCTCCGCGGGCGTCAAGCGACTGAAGACGTTCCCTCAACTCGAATCATGCCGCATAGACTTCCGCGACGTGATCCTCCCGCCCGACCACGGGAGCATGAGGGAAGGGGCCCCTGCTGAGCAGGACGCAGACGACGCGACGTTTCAGAACGCTGCCCCCGCCTCGCCGCGCTGATCCCGTCGCTTGGAGGCCACGCCGGTCGGCCATCAGCGGGCGCATTCAGCCGCGCCGGTTCCCGCTCCGACTTGCCAGATTTCGGCCGAGCGAGTGGGGCAGGAGGCGCAGGCTGGCGTACTCCGGTTGCGATCGACTGCGGCGTCGCGCGTGGGAAGGCAACGTGCAAACTGGAGATGCTCGTTTGACCAGCCCATTGGCCAGCCGGAGGCCGGTTTCAGGCCCCGGAAAGCCTCTCCCCAACGTCCGATAATCTTTCTTATGTTCGGTCATATGCCCGAAAATGCCCGGGAAACACGGGCTTTTTGAGATTCGGGCTTTGGGAGCCGCACGTCACAGTTCCCCGCCCCGCTGGCTCAGAAGCTCGGCTCGTCGGTCGCCGCCGTGGGGTCCGTCAGCCGATCTTCCAGCCGATCTTCGGCGCGTTCCAGAAGCTCGTCGACCGCCTCCGGAATCGGGCTGTCGGGCGGAGTGGCGGGGTCGAGTTTTCGCCCGAACTCGTCGATGTATTTGCCGAGCTTGTCGCGGACCTCCTCGGGCATGGCGGGGCCGGCCTTTTGGAGGAGCCGGGCCGTGAACTTGCCCGAGTGGGAGTTGAGGACCGCCTGTCGCGACCCCTCCGAAAGGGTTACTGCGAAAAAGGTGATCAACAGGCAGAAAACGATCCCTTTGGCCAGCCCAAACAGGGCCCCCATCTGACGGTCGAACTCCTTGAGCTTCACCCGGTCGATCGCGCCGGCCACCATCCGGAAGATGATCCAGATGGCCAGCGACGTGACCAGGAAAAGGATCAGGATGGCCAAGAACCGGTTCCACGGCTCGCTCGAGCTGATGTACGGCGCCAACGTGCCGCTGAACCGCATCGCCACCACGTAGCTGACCACCAGCGACGCCAGCGAGGCGATCTGCCAGGCCATCCCCTTCCAGGCCCCGAACACCGTGGCCAGCACCAGGATCACCAGCATCAACAGGTCGTAGCCCTGGATCGGGAAGCTCTCCATGGCACGTCTCCTTGCAGCTCGTCAACGGGGCCGAAGTCCGGGCTGAGTATATCGGGAAGCCACCACGGTGCGAAGAGCAGTAGGCTAGCCAGTCTGGGAGAACAGGGCAGGGACCGGCAACGGGGCGTCAAGGGGCGTCCTGCGAGACGTTCGGGGCCCCAAATCCAGTACGCCGGCGAATTGCTCTTGGTTCGACCACCGCGTTTGGCTACAACACGCGCGCAAAACGCCGTACCGCGTGAGGTTGGGTGGCACGGGCATCTTGCCCGTGCACTGGCGACACGCCAGTGGCACCCGGCGCCGTACACATGAGAAGGGAAACCTCGCCGGCGGCGTCCTTGCCCCGCTTAGCCCCTCACCCCGAGCCCCTCATTCCGACAATGGCCGACTTCCGAACGCACATCACCGCGAGCAGCGTGCTCGGGGTTGCCTATGGCGGGGCAGCCCACGCGTTTTTCGACGTGCCGCTATCGACGTCGGTCCTGGCCGGAGGGCTCTGCGCCGTGTCGGGGATGTTGCCCGACGTCGACAGCAACTCCGGCAGGCCGCTCCACGAGGGCCTGGCGTTCGCCGCGGCCGTCGTGCCGATGATGATGGTCGACCGGTTCCAGCAGTTGGGCTGGACGCCCGAGTCGATCGTGCTGGCCGGCGCGGCGCTCTACGTGTTGGTCCGCTTTGCGTTGGGCGAGCTGCTCAAACGCTACACGGTCCATCGCGGCATGTTCCACAGCCTGCCGGCGGCGGTGATCTTCGGCGAGATGGCATTCTTGCTCACCTCGGGCACCGATCTGCGCCTGCGGGTCTACAAGGCGGGCGCCGTGGTGGTCGGCTACGTGACGCACCTCGTGCTGGACGAGCTCTACAGCATCGACTGGCACCGGGGCCGGTTGCGACTGAAGAAATCGTTCGGGACGGCGCTGAAGATGTTCAGCCACAAGTGGTGGCCCAACGTCTCCGCCTACCTGAAGCTGGGCGTGCTCACCTACATCGTCCTCTGCGAGCCGGGCTGGATGGACCAGGTCCGCCGGCACCAGCCGTTGGATTGGGCCCAGAATTGGGTTCAAGAGAAAACGCAAAACGCGCCCCGCAATCCGGCGCGGGAAGCGGCCGAAACGGCAGCCGACGATGGCAATCGCGCCCCGCTCGGCGAGCTGCTTCCGGGGCTCCATCGCGATTCACGCGACGACCAGCCGCGCGAGCCGCCACGCGATCCGGTCGAACCGAGAACGGCGGAAGGCGGATTTCGCTTCCTGCGGTGATGGAGTGCGAACTGCTACCGCTTGCGAGGCCGCGCCAAGTCGGCGCTTTCCAGGATGAGCGTCACCGGCCCGTCGTTCACCAGCTCCACGTCCATGTGCTCGCGGAAGCGCCCGGTGGCCACGGCGATTCCCTGCTCGGCGACCGTGTCGACAAACACCTGGTAGAGCTCTTCTGCCAGCTCGGGCCGGGCGGCGGCCACGAAGCTGGGGCGGCGCCCTTTGCGGCAGTCGGCCAAGAGCGTGAACTGGCTCACGACGAGCATCGCCCCGCCCACGTCGGACAGGGCGAGATTCATCTTCTCCTGGTCGTCCTCAAAAATCCGCAAGGCCGCGATCTTCTCGGCCATGCGCCGGGCGTCGTCCTCCGTGTCGTCCTCCGCCACGCCCAAGAGTACCAAGAGCCCGGTGCCGATCTCGCCCGAGGTCTCCCCGGCGACCGTGACCTTGGCACGACGGACGCGTTGGATGCAGGCTTTCATGACGGCGGAACGTTGAGGAGCCGCTTGGCGAGCATTCTGCACTCGTAGGAAGAGGCACCCACAATAGCCGTTCCACATGGTGGACGCAAGCACCCCGTGCGTGCGTTCCCCCGGCGCCGTACAATAAGGATCGCCAGGGCGTTTCCGTAGCAGGCACACGCCGTGTGCCGCCTGCGGTGCGACCAGTACGCCGCGGGGTCGCTTGGACGCCTCGTTGCTCTGACCCAAACATGACATCCGCGGACGGCACACGGCGTGTGCCTGCTACTTTCATCGAACGCCCGAACGGTTGCATGTCGCCGAGATCACCGGGAGGTCCACTTGACCAATGGACGAGGCAAGACCACGAATCGGAATCACGATGGGCGATCCGGCGGGTGTGGGGCCGGAGATCGTGGTCGGGGCGTGGGCGCGGCCGGAAGTGCACCGTTGGTGCCGCCCGGTGGCCTTGGGCCGACCTGAGATCCTCCGTCGCGCCGTC
>DATKZH010000452.1:0-6168 GCA_035528065.1 Thermoguttaceae bacterium
GAACCGCTCGGCGATGTTCTGCGCTTCGCTCCGTTGCGGCGCCCGCCGCGCCCGCTGCGACCGCTGCGACACGGCCCTCTGGGCCCGATCGGCCTCGCGGAGCATGCGGATCTTGTACTCCGCCGTGAACCGCCGCCGCACGGGCTTCTCCGAAACGGCCGGATCGGGGATCCCCCCGCCCGCCGACGCCAGCGGCTCGGCCCCCCCGGCCGCGCCGGCGGGGGTGGTGGGCGGAACTCCAGTCGGGCTACGCCCTCCTTCCGTTCCGCCCGCCCATCCCAAACCCTCGATTTACCTCATAAGTGACCTTGATGTACTGATACTTCAGTGACCTTAATGTTGTGATACTTGGCCAGTAGCCCTTGTACTGCGCGGCGCAATGGACGCACTGCGATCGAGGTGGTCTTCACACGCGCAACTAGTCGGGCAAGGGGATTTGAGTCCAGGCCGACAGAGGTGCGTCCCGCCAACTGGGACTCCAGCAACACCGTACCAGAGCCACAGAATGGGTCGAGTATCACATCGGCGGGATCCGAGAAAACCCTATTGGCGAGAAAGAAGAACGGTATGTGCATCAACAATTTCGCAGGATAGGGGTGGAGCAAATGAGTGACGCGGTCCGCCGTTGAGAGGCAATGGAAAAGTCTACGAAAATCAACGGAAATCGGTCGCTGGCTATGCTCGTACCGCATCAAGAGCCGTTCCAGCACTGAATCCGTCGAGAAGGTGCGATAGTTGAATTCGTCGTCCATGGCTTATCGAGGACTATGGCTTCTGGCATCCGTCCAGAGGGCGCAGCACAAGTAACCGCGTGAGAGCGCGATTTGCCGCTTCCTCCAATGGTTGATGGTTCTTGCTGGTTGCCGCAATGTGACGTCCGCTTCAGTTCTGGTCACAGCCTGAAAGGGCTGCCCTCTTTGGCGCAGGGCCTGCGTCGGTTGCCCGCCCGAGTCTTGTCGTTTCGTGGCGCCAGCGGACATGGGTTCGCCAGAGGGATCCCTTGGACATGAGTTTTGCAGAATCCCGCCTTTCCGGTGAGGTATCTCCCAGAACACAAGTCACTTCGAAAAGAGCCGTAGGTTTCGGCCGACAATGAGCGGGCTGTGCCGACAAACTCCGGAGCAGCACCGACTGTTACACGCGCCGGATCAAGGCGGCCCAGAGGCTCACCTGCCCAAGTCGCCGACCTGCAAAACCTTCCTATTGCAGAGCGCGACCGGGAGCAAGCCAAAACGATGGCCCCCGCCGGGATGCGAGTCGCAAAAAGCCGTCTCGAACAACCACGTGGCGAATACCCGTCGCGGGCGAAGTAAATGAGACACGCTTCGGGCCCGGCTTCGGAGAAGCCTGTCTCCCCATCAGGCGGGGTGCTCAAGTAATGAGACCTTCGGCTTCAGACGACACACAATGCCCGCTGGCGAGGGGGCTGGGTGAAGATTCTGGAGCTTCGCTCAAGCTTGCTCCACAGCGGAACCAGGCGGAAGCCGTAGGATACGTACTTGCACGCACGCAGAACGCCCTGACGTGCCCTCCCAGTCCCCCGAAGCTACCAAACGGCAGCCTCCCGGCGCCGCTCGACGGGAGATTGCTTCTGCGACCGCCGCCGGCTCTCCTGGATCGCGCGCACCCGGCATGCGAGGCAGGGCATCTGCACCCGGGCACCGCAGGTCGGACACCGGCACACCGGACCGCTGGGCGCGACGAAGTCGTCCGCCCGCTCCCGCCGTCGGGCGCGATAGTCGGGCCGTTGGCCCCGGGCGATTGCGTTGACGGTGCCCCGGCTCACGTTGACCCGCCGGGCGATCTTTCGCTGCGAGAAGCCGCCTTCGTGCAGCAGGCGCTCGATCTCGTCGACCACGGCAAAGGAAATCATTCGGCCACCTCCTCTTCGTCGTCCGTCTCGGGCCAGAAGTCGCCGTACTCCGGCTCGGGCTCTTCCAAGGCGTCATCCAGCTCGAAGGCGTCCCAGACGTGCTCGTCGGGCAATCCCAGGGCAAGCTCGTCCCACTCATCCCAGGGGCCGTCGCTTCCGCCACCCGAGCACGACGACTCGTCCGGTCCGTCGAACGCCCAATGCGACTGCTCGCTCACCGTCCACGGCCCCCTATCCAGTCGGTTCCAGGTTTCTCCACCAGGCCGCCAGCGCCTGCCGAATCACGCGGGCGAAGCGGAGCGTCTCCCCCAGCGGATGCTCGACCGGAACGATCCCCAGATCGTATCGGTAGTAATGTCTCCGGCGACAGAGCTTGAAGCACTGCATGCGGGTGTGCGTCAACACGCTCTGTGGGTCCGCGTCGCCCAGCTCGTCGGCCAGCTCCGGGTGAAGCGATTCTGCCGGTTCCCAACGGTCGGAGTCGGGCGTGTCTCGTCCGGAGCAGATCGCCAGGTAGGGGCAGGGTCGGCCGTAGGCCATGCACGCGTCGCTATTGGCGTAGTGTCGGCCGGCTCGCCGCGCAAGACGGATCTCCACCGCCGTCTGCCACAGGTCTCGCCGGTGACGGGCCAGTTGCTCCTCGCTCCGCTGGACGGCCCGCCGCTGGAAGTACCAGCCGGGGCGTCGGATCGTGTCGGCCGCAATCCGCGCGGAGTAGAGTGCGGGCGTCTCCCGCCCGTCTCCCTGAAAAACCCCCTCTCGCTCCCGCGGGTCAACCGGCCAACCGAAGTACGTCTTCCGCCTCTGTAGCTCCAGACGCGTGCCCACGTTCTCCGGATCGGTCCTCTTGGGATTCCCTTTGGGGACGACCCGGGGCTTGACTTGGGGCCGGCGGAGCACGTCGTACAGAATGCCGGCCACCGGCCGGCCCTGCTGGAGCCGGGCTTGGGCGTACGTGTCGGTCTGGGTGTCGACCGCCAGCCGGCGCCAGAACGGGGCGTCCCTGCGATCGATCTCCTCCCCGACGGTTTTTGACTCCAAGAGCCACTCCCGGCGATCTCGGACGACCACGCCATCGCATCGTCCCGCCTGGGTGAACGTCTTGGAGCGATAGCCGGTCGGCGGGTTGACGATCGGCAGGTGGAACACCGGCCGGACGAGCACGGCTTTCCATCCGCTGCGGGCCCAACGAGCGTGGTAGCCGATGATTACGCCCCGGGCCTTGGCGGCCACCACCTCCGACTCGCGCCACCCGGCGACGGCTCGGGCGATCGCCTCCAGCGACGCTTCCAGAGCTGCGCCGCCCGGTGGCGTCAGCGGATTGGGATTTCCCGTATCGACCATGGGCTCTGCTCCTTCGCCACATTTGCCACGAAAATGCCTCGTGCGGCGGGTGTGCATATCCAGCACAAGAGGGCTTCCGTCCCATCTCGGGCCAAGGCTGGAGGCTGCCCGGCCGGCACTGACCACGGGCAAGCTAGCACGAAAGGTACATAATTTCAACCCTCTTTTTGGACATAAAATGTGCATTTCGTGTTCCTCAGGCCCCGTCCTTTACGCAGAAATGCGTGTGCATCCATGACCGCACCGCTCGACGTGGGGGCCCCATTTGGCTAGAATACCAGTCAAGTAATCGGGCTTGCGTGGCTCAGACTCTGGGAGGCTGCATGACGCTCCAACCGTATGACCCCGACACGCTGGACCAATTTGCGCTCCGGCTGCTGGATTTGGCCGCGATCGTGCGGGAGATGGCCAACCGGAGCCGGGAATGCGAGATCGAGGGCTTCTCCATGCACGACAAGAAGCCGCAGGAATGGTTTCACAATCTGGAGCGGTGGGTCCGGAAGGCTCAGGCGGAACTGGAGATGAGGATCATCGAAGCCCGCGCCCGTCGCCGGGCGTTGGCGGCCTCAGAGTGAGCCGGATCGTCGGGGAGTCTGGGCAGGAGATGCACGGCTTCAGGGGCCTCGATTTTAGACATAAAATAGCATTTGTTTTGTCCATTATTAGCGGCATTTTCGCACTCCGTCCCCGGCCACCCCTCTTGAGGGTGTACCGGCCGGCAATGGCGGTCCCGCGGATCGCGCGAAGCTTGTGTTCTGCGGTCCGGCACACGGTCGGTTGGGTTGGGCCAGCCGCGGCCGAGAGTCTCCAGCCGGGCCTCCGGGCAGGCCGATGACACGGCCAGAGACTGCGAACCATCTGGCCGGAAGCTACTTCCCGCGGCGATACCGATCATGCCCGTCGAGTTCATTCAGGTGATACTGTGCCTCGCGTTCTTTGCCGTCTGGGCGATGGCGGGCGCGATCGTGATCCGGGAGCGCTGATGCGGCGGTGACGCAGTCTTCCGTCCAGGGTCCTTGGTGCCGCGGTCCGGTCTCGCAAGGGTGGCTGCAACGCGGCTTGAGTCGCCGGTTGTTCCGTGCCGTTCCTACCGACGCACACGACCGGCCTCCTCCCAATCGCCCCTATCGGCATCGCAGCGACGCTACCAACTCATCGCTGCCGGGTGAGCAGATCCCCCAGCGCACTCGGAAGACTTTGGAGGCAATCCGCACGCGGGTCGTTGGACGTGATGCGGAGCTTGACGACGTGGTTCCTCAATCCCGTGACATAGATCATCGAGATGAGCGGTGCTCCCTTATACCTCGCGGTGAAGGCGGCCCTGGCCCAGGTGAGATTGTCGGGCGCCGTGCCCAGCCGGATCACGGAGCCTTGGTACTTCTTGACCGACGAGTATCTGCCCGTCGCTTCCATGTGGTCCAGCACGCTCAAGGCCCGTTCGACCTCGCGGGCGGCAACGTCCGAGTCGCCCCCATCCGGCACGTCACTGGCCACGCGTCTGGCGACGAAGACGGTCGCCTCGCCGTTTTCGCAACTGTAGGCAACTGCGATGCCTTGCGTGTCGCTAGCCTCATAGGGCCAGACTTTGCGTCGCACCATTCCGCCGAGGACCGACGGGAAGGCGAGCGCCGTCGACTCATCGATGTAGTCGCCGGCCTCTGCCGATTCATCGACGCGGCGCAGTGATCCGACGGAAGCCGGGCAACTTCCTCCCAGCAGGCGCCGGAGAAGTCGAGAGAGAAACCCCATCGTTTCCGTTTCCTCGCGGCATCCGCGGGCCCGGTCCGAGGGGCCGGGCCGGACCCCAGCAAGGTCCGTCGCGTCCTCACAGCCGCGCCATCGCCATGGCGACCATGTCCTCCCACACCTTTCGCTGCTCGATCAGGGCCGCGACGCGGTCTTCCGGGCTGGTGCGGCATTCCAGGAGGATCCAGCCGTCGTAGTTCATCTTGACGAAGAGACCCATCAACTGCCGGTACGGGTAGTCGTCGAGGTTCATCTCGCGGACGTGGGCGGTGGCGCCGAAGCGGCGCTTGACAAGGTTGAAGTTGTGCTCCAGGCCCTCGCCGTCCAGGTCCTGGGCGTTCGAGTTCCAGCAGACACCCACGTTGGGGTGATCGGCCACGTCCATGATTTGCTTCATGATCGGCAGGGGCGCGCACTGGCCGTGGACCTCCAGGCGGATCTGTTGTCCGTAGTCGGCGGCGAACGCGGCGACGATATTCAGCGACTTGCCGATCTGCTCGATCGTCTTCTCGCGCGGCACGTCCTTGTGGAAGCTGTTCGGCTTGACCTTCACGCCGCTTGCGCCGCAGTCGTGGCTGAGCTTGACGAAGGCCTTGGTCGCCTCGATGGCCGCTTGGAGGGCTTCGGGGTCCGGGTGGTCGAAGCACTCGTTGCTGCCCGGGCCGACGAAGGCGACCGGGCTGTCGGCGAACCGCTTCTTCACTTCCATGCGCTCGCCCAGGTTCAGCGACGGCTCCACGCCGTGGGGGTGCGTGGTCCGCAGTTCCACGCCCAGCACCTCGGACTTCTCGCAGTTGGCGATCAAGGTCGGCAGGTCCCAGTCCTGACCCCACAGGTAGGTGACCAACCCCAGCTTCATCCTGGAGCCGGGCTTCTCGGCGCCGAGGAGAAGCGTTTGCGCGAGCGGGCCGGCGGCCAACGCGGCGGCGCCGGCGGCGAAAGACTGTTTGAGGAAGTCACGGCGGGTCGGGTCGGGCATCGTAGTATTCCTTCCGTCAGGTGGGTTGCCTCGTGGGTCTCGCTGCGCTTGACCCACCCTACAGGTTGTGTCGTGGGTCTCGCTGCGCTCGACCCATCTATGGGAACGCTTTTGTCAACCAGGTAGTTTGTTGTTATTTGCTTGTTGCGAACTGGTGAGCGTGCGGGGCTGTCCACGAGGCCTCAAGGGCGAGGGCTCAACCATCTATTCGGGATCGCCGCTACGG
>DATKZH010000453.1:0-6396 GCA_035528065.1 Thermoguttaceae bacterium
CAGGGGGGCTCCCGTTCCCACCTTCGCCTCGGGGGGATCGGTCGGTGGAGCCTTCGGGTCAGTAGTGTTCCGCGGGGCCTCCCCCGCCGCAACGCTGGCCGCTTCGTTCTTGGCGTAGTCCTCCCGGACCTTCTTCTCCACATCCCTGGGCTCCGGGCTCGACGCGGCGGCCATGTCGCGGACGGTGGCTCGGGACGGGATGTCCCACGATGCCGTCGCTCCGCTCCCCCGAAATCCCTCACGCCGCATCGACCGCAGCGCGGCCTCGTCGCTCCGGCCAACCGGCGGCTTGCCGGTGGGACCGAATGCCGCCTTCCCCAAGAGAGCCTCGGTGGTCAGGCCGGGCTGGCCGGGGTATCGCTGCTTCGTCTCTTCCGAAGCGAGCCACTCCTGAAACGTCTGAGCCATCACTTCCTCCGCTTCTTGCGATCAACGAGGGCGGCGGCAGCGTCCTCGGTAGTGAAGGTAGTCTTTCCGCTCTTGATGGGTCCAGCCGCCCGGCGATTGAGCTCGAACTCCCGACGCATCTTCGGGCCCTCCATGAAGCTCCAGTCGTCCTGTTCGGCCGTCTCCTCCGGCGTGTAGTAGTCGCCCTCCCGGTGGGCATCCTTCGACCGCCACCGCCGGCGTCCGCGGCGGAGCCGGTCTGGGTTTCGGGCGATCTTGGCATCTCGCCGGCTGCGGTAGTCCTCGCTTCCGGCCGTGTCTCGGGAATCGTAGTTCGTTCTCGGACTCATGACGGCCTCTTCCTCACCCACCGCTTCTGTAGGGCGTTGTACATCATCTTCGTGTTCTTCTTCCGCGGCTTGCCCATGCCGGTGATGTAGGTGTCCTTCATCTCGGAAGAGGGGAATGGCTCGGAGCGAGTGAAGCGTTCCAGCCGCTCGTAGGGCCACTTGAAGTTCTGCCAGTTCTTCGTGGACACGTCACTCGCCCCTCTTCTTCTCCTTGTCGATGCTGGCGGACTCGAAGTCGGGCGTGAAGTCCGTCGCGAATGGGGCATAGCTCATTCCGCCGCCCCTCGCCGGGGACATCATCGCGCCGTAGGCCGCAGACGGGGAAGCGGTCGCCAGTTGGGGATTCGCGTTCTGGCTGACGTAGATGCCCCCAGAGCCGCCCGAACGAACGTCTGGCCCAACCCCGAGGGAGGCAAGCTGGGAGGACGTGGGCGTTCCGGTCATCCCGTCCTTTGTGAGTTGGTAGTCGCCCTCGATACCCCATCCGGCAAGCTGGGCCTCGGACTGGTGGGGGGTTGTCATGCCGGAACCCGGTCCCGCGGTGACACCCGTCGCTGCGGCAAGATTCCTGTCGTAGTAGGCCTCGTTGATGCGCTTCTGGCGGTCGTACTTCGCGTTCGCGTCTGCCGTGCGCTGGCGGCCCTGGTCCACCTTGAACTGGTCCTTCGCCATTCGGGCCTGCTCATTCTCGGTGTCCCATCTCTCCTGCTGCTGTCGGAACGCCGCCTGGTTCCGACCGGGCGAAAGCGCGGCGTCCCGCTCCACGATCTGGGCCATCCGATCGTAGCGATTGAACATCGCCTCGAGCATCGGCGTGATGCCACTCATGAACTCCCAGGCACCGCCCATTTCGCCCCTCCTGTTTCGGTACTCGCCGCGGCCGGGGCCCGCAGGAACCTGAGTTGCCATTTCGAGCCTCCTAAGTGTAGGTGTTGCTGTAGCTGAGATTGCCGCCGACGTTCCCGACGCTGCCCATCATCCCGCCCATCAGTTGGGAGTAGAACGACATAAGTGCGTTGTTCGCAGCGGTAGCCGCGGCCATGTCCACTCCGTACTTCTGGATGTCCCGGCCGTAGAGGTCGAGGATCGACTCGGAGTCTGCCACGTCGCGGCGAAGGTCGAGCTCGAGGCGGTTGAACCGCTCTGAGGCCGGCTCTCCGATGATCGGAAGACCCTGCGTGTACGCCTGGGTCATCATCGCTTCCCGGCCGAGCTTCTCCTGGGCCATCGCGGCATTGATTCCCCGGGACGCCTCGGACCTGAATTCGGCCTCGTTGAACGGAATGCCGGATGCGGCAGCCGATTGCCGGGCCCTCTCTACGTCGGCCTCGAGCGCATCCTGCTGACCGCTCCTCATCACGTCCATTGCGTAGCCCGTGCCCTGCTCCAGGTTGCCGAGGTGGCCCTTGTACCGCTCTCGATACGCCTCGAGCTCGGGGTCGAATGGGGCCTGCGGGTCAATCGGTGGGAGCTTCGGCCGCGGTACGTTTCCAGCCGGCACTCCGCCCCCTCCTGACGGGAAGCCTCCGGCCCCGCCGCCCATCCCGCCGAGGCTGATCCCGCCGCTCGGGCCCCCTCCGGCGTTGCGGTGGCACCAGTCTGGGTCGATGATGTTGCCCCCCGAGCTGACCCGCTGTGGACACGGCTCGTTCCACGGGATCTGGCCGGCTCCGGCCTGAGCGTCTCGGCCGCCCGCGCAGCCGCCATTGGGCTGCTTGTAGGTGCCTTCCGGGCAAGGCTGGCTGCGGAAGTTCCCCGTGCGAATCGTACCTGCGGGATCTGTCGGCTGCGGCGCTGTGCTCCCGCCGCTCGAGGCTCCCCCCGATCTGAAGGTCGGAGCCGGAGTTGAGATCCCTCCGGCAGACCTCGTGAAGTTGCTCACCATCACATCCTCGCCTTTCTGACCTGGCTCTCATTCATCGCGTTGAAGGCCCGGTCGGGAGGAGCCTGCGGAAACGCCATCCCGGAGCGCGGCCCAGTCGATCCAAACTGGTCCGCGGTTGTCATCCCCAGAGGCACACACTCGGAGATGTAGGGCGGCTCGCCGGGACCGCCCGCCTTCGGATTCGGGATCGTCTTGCTTTCGGTGCCCGCCGGGCAGAGCCCGCTCCCGGCCTGGCCCATCGGAGTGACCGGCTTCGCTGGCATCAGACCGTCCTCCCGGATTGCGCCTGGTACGCCGCCATCGGGTCCACCTGTCGAGCCTGGGGGCCCCAGGGTCGCCGTGGACCCCATTCCGGGGCCCGGCCCCCGGGCCACCGAGGATAGCCTCGGCCCGGAGGGGGAGTCTCGCCGGGCCCGTACCGCACCGGAGCTGCCGTGGTGCGCGACTCGGCACCGGTGGGCCCCGTGGTGCCTCTCTCCTGGCCCTCGAACGGCCCCCCGGACCCGTAGGGGTCGATCGGGCCTGATCCGCTGTACGGGTCCTCGCCGCCCGGGCCGCCCGGCCAGCGCGGGTAGCCGCGGCCGGCCGGCGGCATCTCCGGGTAGCCCCCGGGCGTCATCGGGTTCGGTTCGCCGGGGTTCGTCTGGACCGGTCCGCCCGGATAGCCGGGGAGCGGCGAGCTCTGGCCGGGACCGGGGTAGTTCGGAGCGTTGGGGTAGCCAGCGCCACCACTCGGATAGCCCTGGCTCGGGGCCGGGCCCTGCCCCCAGTTCTCGCGCCCCCCGCCGCCCCACGGCAGCGGGGTGCGATTCGGCATCCAGCCGCCCTCCGGGTTCACCGGGCCACCCGCGCCGCCGCCGGGGAGTGGCTCCGGGCCGCCGGTCTGCATGGGCTCGGTCGGGGGCGGATCGGGGCCTCCGGTCTGTGTGGGCTCCGTCGGCTTGGTCCCGGCGGGGAGAGGCTTGGGCTTCTCGGCCTGGCCGCCGCGCAGTTTCTTGAGCTTCTTGTTCAGATAGTTGCGGTACTCCGGGTCGTTCAGGTCGCCAGTCTCTCCAGGGAGCAGCTTGCGAACCCGCTTCTCCCATGCGGCGTCCCAGTTGCCGGAGGCTCCTGGCGTGCTCGGGGGCTGCGCCTGAGCCTGCGGCTGTGGCGCGGTGAACCCCGCGGCCCCCGACGGAGCGTTGTAGCCCTCTCCGCCCCGGAAGTCCTCGCCTTGTCTCTGCATCAGAGTCCCCTGCCTATTTTACTCGGAGACGACCGTGAGATCGGTGTCCTGTGAGATCGCGCACGGCTCCCATTCTGGGTTGATGATGATGCTGATGTTCCATCCCGTCGTTCTGACGGTGTACGGCACGCCTACGTCGGAGATCCCCAGCGTGAGGAGAACCGAGGCCGGGTTCGTCCCCTCTGCCGTCTGAACGACCGTCCCAAACTCATTGATGAGCTCCAGCCGCCAGTAGGTGATGCCGGAGCTCCCGTCATCGAGATCGGCGACGCTGACCGTTCCGATCACGCCATCCCCGAATACCTGGAAGTTGAGGTCGCTGGTGAGACTCGTCCAGATCCCGTTGTAGCTCGAGTTGTTTCCGGCCCCCGTGCCAGCCACTTCTCTCGACAGGCGCACATTGTTCCCGGGGGTTGCGTCGAGATACTCAAACGCAAAGCAGTAGTTTCCCGGAGCGAGCGCGGGAGGGCTCGCGAAGACGAACCGCGTCCATTGTGCTACTGGCTGCGGGCCAAAGTTGGGAATGGCCGAGGTCGGCACGTCCTCCGATGTCGCGAGGGCCGGCCCGGTAGGCTGACTCGTCACGCCGAAAGCTCCAGCGTGGGCGTAGATGTGGCAGCGAACCGCCCCTGGCGGATTCGACAGGTTCCACATTGAGCCCGCGATGACGCCGATGCTGGCGGCCGTCTGGACATTGAACGATTGCCCCAGTTGGGTCACCCCACCGACCCCCACGTCGATGGGCGCGTCTACGATCTGGTTCTCCGCAAGGAGCGGTGGCCCAACGCTCACGATGTACTGGTCCTCGACGCTGAGGACGCCGTAGGTGCAGGCCTCGCGGCTCATGGGCGGGCGGGCCGCGGGACCGGGGGCCCAGAATCCACCGAATCCGCGGTGCTTGAGGTTGATCGGAGTCGTCCCTCTGATCTCGAAGGTGAACCCGCGGCCGCTGACCTTCTCTGGCTCCATATAGTGGACGCTCTTGGCGCAGTAGCTGTAGAGGTAGGTACTGCCGGAGATGGTCAGGGCCTGGGTGAGCCCCGAGGCGGCCACGTCGTTCTTCCAGAACTGGTTCACGTTGTCGGGGAAGATTTGCCGCCAGGCGTCCGCGTCGCCCCCGAGGCACCGGACGGTCCATGCGGTCTGCTCGCTCTCGAGGTGGCACCAGAGCTGCTTCAGCGTCTTCGCGCTCTGAATGTCTCCGCCCGGGTCATACATCAGGCGGTGGCCGGTCCTGATGATGAGCTCCTTGCCGATCACGTCCCCGTCGTCGTCCCCATCCGTCTCGTCCTGCTTGCGGACGATTCCGTCACAGGAGGCGATCAGCATCTCTCCGTCTATCGTGTAGAGCGCGGCCGAGTCGAATCTGTCGAGGAAGTCGAGTGACCAGTCCGGGTAACGCTGCTCCCCCAGCATCGACGGCTCGAAGTTGGCGTAGTAGGCAACGTAACGGATCGTCCCCGGGTAGAGAAGCGTGTTCTCCCACTCCAGCCTATCGGGCCTGGTGGTGAAGAAGACGTAGACCTTGTTGATCCTGTCCTCTGCCCCGAATCCCAACCGGAATTGCTCCCTGTTCGCGGCGTAGTCGTCCTGCCAGAGCTTCCTGAGATCGGGCATCAGGTAGTGGAATGCGCCGTCGTAGATCCATATCCCATCCTCGGCCGGGAACCAGAGTCGGTTGTGAATCTCCCGGATGCCGAAGTGGGTGATGGCTCCCACGTTGGAGTCGAGCCGCTCGAGCACGAAGTCGTTTTCACCGGTGCCGAACTGGCGAATGAGGTAGCTGTTGCGCTGGCAGAAGACCACGAGCTCGTTGCGCCCCTGCCAGATCCCCGTGACCGGCTCCCGGGCGTAGGTGTCGAGGAAGGCGTCGGTAGGGACGTACTGTGGGTTGCCTGGCTTGGACCGCCACACGCGATAGGGATGCTTCGAGTTGTTGGCGTAGAACATCCGCCCCGCGAACGGGTGGGCGAACTGGAGCCCGGACGGAGGGATGTTGTGGTCGAAGTCTGGTCCGTTGTGGGAGAGCCGTGTTGTCGCCACGGCCTCGACCATCGTGGTGAGGCCGAAGGGGGCCTCCCACGCCATGCGATAGTCCGCGCCGTCCATCGAGACGTAGCCGCGGACGTGAGTGACGTGACTCTCCTGGCCTGTGTTCTGGATGTTCGACCACGACCTGAACTCTCCGGCCATCGTTCCGAAGTCCACCACGTTCGACGGATTCGACTCCTGCAACACGCGGTCGCCCAGCTTCTGAAGGAACGTGATGAACCCCAGCGCCGCACCGCTGACTCCGGTTCCGGTTCCGGTCAGGGTTCCGGCAACCTCGAAGAAGGGAGGCACGATTCCGGCCGGGTAGAACAGCTTTGTCACCAGCGAGCGGTAGACCGGGCGCGTGTAGGCCCCAACGATGTAGTAGTCCCCGCGGAAGTCCACGATGCAGGGACGACTGGTGGTGGAATAGATCCCCTGCGACTCCCAGAAATCGGCGGTGTAGACCCCCTGCCCGATATTCGTCTCCGAGACGCCACCGACGACTCGTTGCCAGA
>DATKZH010000454.1:0-16759 GCA_035528065.1 Thermoguttaceae bacterium
TGCCAAGACAGCCGGTCGCCGGCCGGCAGAGGCCGGCGGTTGACAATCGCGCCTCTCCAGGCACACACTTGGGCGTCGCCCTGTTCTCTGCTCTCTTGCGCGTCGATTTCGCCGTCAAAGGTTCCGGCCGCAGTGGGGGCCGAAACTCGCTGGACAAGCGCAGTTCATGGTGATTGCCCCCGTGAGAGATGGTGTTCCCAAGAACGACGGGATCCGGTCGGCGGCGTTCCGCGACGCTCATTCTATGCAATGCCCCGAAGGATACAACGGACGATGATTCGTGCTGCGTTTGGCGCATATTGGGGATTCCGGGCAGACGACGGGGCTTCGGATGCGACCGGCCTTGTTGCCCGAGGTACCGCCAGATTTGATGTCCGGTTTCTTCCGGAGTAGAATTGGCCTGTTCCGGACACTTCCGCGGTCCCTTCCACGAGTCTGAACGACGAGGCGGCCTTGGCGGGACTGCCGTCTGTCCGTCTACTCCCGGAACTCAAACCCACGCACCAACACCCCACCCAACGACAGGAACCCTCCCCATGACTTCCGCCCTCCCCCGTCGAGATTTCCTCCGTCATTCGAGCTGCTTGCTGGCCGGCGCGGCCGCCGCGGGCATGCTTGGCCGCGAAGGCTTTGCCGCCGAGAAGAGCGCCAAGCTCACGCTGGCTTGCGGCGACGCTACCTTACGACACGTCAAGGACGTCGACTGCTGGGCGGCCATGAAGGCCATCGGCGCCGAGGGCGTCGAGGCGACGATTGCCGAGGACCTGTCGTTCCCGCGGTTGTTCCATCCTACCCGACAATACTCGGCCGCCACGCCGGAAGACCTGGCAACGCTCCGGGCCGACATGCAGGCCGCGGGCTGCAAGATCACCGCGCTGGCCATGCACAACCAGTTCGACGTCCGGCCGGAAAAAGAGATTGAGTGGACGACCAGGGCCGCTCAAGCCGCACGGGCGCTCGGCGTGCCGGCCATCCGCATCGACGTCGTGACCCGCAAGGCCGACCTGCCCAACTTCCTCCGGTTCAGCATCGAGACGCTCAAGAAGGTCCTGGCGGCGAGTGATTCGACCGGGATGGTGTTCGGCGTGGAGAACCACGGCAAGACCACGAATGATCCGGAATTTCTCGAAGCCCTGTTCGCCGGGGTCGGGTCCGATCGCCTCGGGTTGACCCTCGATACGGGCAATTTCTACTGGTTCGGGCACCCCCTATCGAAGGTCTATGAGTTGTACGCGAAGTTTGCCCCTCGGGTGTTTCACACGCACTGCAAGAGCATCCGGTATCCGGCCGACCAGCGCAACACGCAGCGGCCTATGGGTTGGAAGTACGGCGAATTCAACTGCCCGATCGATCGAGGCGACGTCGATTTCCACCGCGTCGTCAAGATCCTCCGGGACGCCGGTTACGCGAACGACCTGTGCATCGAAGATGAGTCGCTGGGCAAGCTGCCGGAAACCGAGCGCACGGCGACGCTCGCCAAGGAAATCCGGTATCTTGGGGGATGCCTCTCGGACGCGTGAAACTCGTCGCCCGTGCCGGCCGCAGTGCAATTTCAACCAACTCGGACGCGATAGAATTCCCGCCAGGCACTCCCAAAGGGAATGACGATGCGAAACAGGCCGACCAACCGGCGACACTTCATCAAGACAGCGGCAGCCGCTCTGGCGGTTCCCTCTTGGATCCCGGCCACGGTGCTGGCGGCCCCGGGCAGGCCCGGCGCCAACGATCGCATTTGCGTCGGCCTGATCGGCGCCGGCCACCGCTCCAAGGACTTGACCAGAGAGAGCGCTCCCGACCTGAAGCTCGTGGCCGTGGCGGATTGCGATCTGCGGGCGATCGCCGACTTTCTGGCGACGTTCCGGCAGCTTCAGGGATCGATTGTCGCCGAGAAGTGTTCGCCGTATCAGGACTACCGGCAGATGCTCTCCAAGGAGAAGCTCGACGGCGTCTTCGTGGCGACCACCACCCACGCCCGGGTTCTGGCCTGTATCCATGCCATGCAAGCCGGGCTCGACGTCTACGCGGAGAAGCCGCTGACGCTGACGATCGAAGAAGGGCAGCGTCTTGTCCGCGCGGAGCAGGCGTATCGAACCGTTTTCCAGGTGGGAACCCAGCAGCGATCGATCGCCATCAACAACTTCGGCAGCGATCTCATCCGAAACGGAGCGATCGGCAAGGTGCTGACGGTGACGTGCCCGAACTTCCCGGGACCGCGTCCCCGTCCGCAACTGCCAACCGAGCCGACGCCTGCCGAAATGGACTGGGACTTGTGGTGCAACCAGACCGCACTGACCCCGTTCAGCCCCGAATTGCACCCCGGTCTCGGCCGGTGGGCCCGCTACCGGGAATACTGCGGCTGGCTTGTGACCGGCTGGGTACACGCTTTCGATCAGATACAGCGGGCGCTGGGAACGGACGAGACGGGGCCCGTGGAAGTCTGGCCGGAAGAGCCGGGGCCGGATGGCCGAGTCACGCTGCGCTACGCCCGCGGGACTCTTCTGAAGCTGGACATGCCGGAGGACAAAGGCCCTCGCATGGGCGGAATCTTCGTTGGAGAGAAGGGGAAAATCGAGATCAACCGCAATCGGCTGGCCGCCAATCCGCCGGAGCTGATCGAGAATGCCCCGCCGGCGGCGGACAAATCGGAATACGCCAGCGTGTCGCACGAGCATATCCGCAACTGGGTGCACTGCATGCGGACGCGGGAGAAGCCGGTCGCTTCGGCGGCGATCGGGCACCGCAGCACGACCGTCTGCCACTTGGTCAACATCTGCCGCGAACTGGGGCGCAAGCTGCACTGGGATCCCGTCAAGGAGGAGTTCGTAGGCGACGAGGAAGCCAACGCGTTGCGAACCCGCCCGCGCCGGAAAGGCTACGAGTTGCCTCCGGTCTGACCTCCTTCGGAAGCCCAAAACCGCAGAATCTCGAACAGATCGTCTCGAAGGCCGAAGCAGCCACGTTCATCCCCTGCAACGCGGTCAACCGTCGGGTATACTATCCATCGACCGGCGCCGGGCCGGTCGGCACGGGCGTGTCGTGTTGGTGCGCGAGCCGGAAAGCCCCCGGCCCGCTGCTTCGGTTTGCGGCGGCATCGCATCGTGAGAGTCCCCACCCTCGACCTTCAGGAGTGTGCTTCGATGACCAAGATGATCGCCCCCTTGTTTCTCCTCACGTTTGCGCTGGGGATGCCTGCGGCGTTGCATGCCGAGCACGAGGGCAAGATCCAGATCCTGCTCCTTGGTGATAGCACCACCGAGTCCAGCATCCCGCGCAAACTCGCACCGGAGGAGGCACAATTGGAGGACGTGATCCGCGTCCTGCTTGCCGCCGAGGGAGACCTGCCGCCGACCGACGTCGTCAATCTCGGCCTCAGTGGCGAGTTCATCCGCCGCCTGCTCGATTCCGGACGCTACGACAAGGAAGTGGCGAAGCTGCCCGGCCTCGACTACATCTTCATCCGGTACGGACTGAACGACGTCGCCAAGATCGAGGACTTCGACTCCGCCTTTCCGAAGGATTTTCACGAACTCATCGGCCGGCTGCGCAAAGACCATCCGGCAGCCATGCTCATCCCCATGACGGTCATCCCCATGGCCGCCGATCTGGAGGCCGACGCGCCCCGGGCGAAGCGCATCAACGACCTCGTTCGGCAGGTGGCCGCCGAGGAGGATCTCACCTGTTTCGACGTCTACCCACGCTACGCCGCCGAGCAGGCCAAAGGCCCCAATATGCTCAATTACCGCCGCTTCCCCCTGGCGAAGGTCCCGGAGAAGCTCCGCGAGGTTGCCAAGCCCTACGTGATGGGGCAAGAAGGCAGGGACCCGCGCGTCGTGGTCCTCGACAACCGCCTGGACGCGCACTTCGGCAACCTCGAAGGTTGGTTCAGCGACCGCCATCCGAACCTCGCCGGCTATCGCGTCATCGCCGATGAGACGGCGAAGTTCCTCGCGCCAATCATTCGGGAGAGGAAGTGAGATCCATGAATTCCAAAATGGTCGACGCGGCACTCCAGATCGCCTTGCCGCTGTTGCTCTGCGCAACGGCGGCTCCGCGCGCCCTCGCCCTAAAGCCCCCGGCCGGCACGCCGACGGTGACCTACTCCTATCCCCACGCGCCCGACGAGCCGGGCTGGGACGGCGCGTTCCAGGATCCCAAGGGGACGAAGCTCGTCGACGGCGTCGCGGGCGGCAACGCCCGTCACTCGGTGATATGGGCCGCGACGACGGACGAGCGGTTCATCGACGCGGATCTGGGCAGCGCCGTGGTGCTGGATCGTGTCGTGGTCCAGAGCTACAAGCACTACACGGGGCGCGATTTCCAGCTCGATCGCGTTCGTCTTTACCTCGCGGACGGGACGGAAGAGAAGCCCGGCAAGCTTCTCGGCGAGCAGCAGGGCTACCAAGTGGCCGACAAGCAGGGAATTCGCGACTTCGTCTTCGCGATGCCGTCGACGCCGGTGCGGCGCTTCCGCGTCGGCGTGCAGAACGATGAGCCGGTCCGCCTCGCGGTGAGTGAGATCGCGGTCTATTCCAAGGACCACCCCGACGTTTCCTACGCGATCGCGGCGAAGTTCCAGGAGGTGTTGCACGTCCCGGAGGGGCCGCCGCCGGTGGCGACCGCGGAGGATCGGGAGGCGGGATACGTGTTGTTCGCGCCGAACTACCTCCGAAGGGTCTTTCCGAATTCGGTGGCCCTGGCGCACGAGCGCGGCCAGAGCGTCTCCCTCGCGGCGTCGCCGGGAGAATACGAGCCTCTGACCGTGGCGGTCTACCCGCTCGAGGATCTCGCTCGGTGCCGGGTCCGCGTTACCGATCTCGCGGGTCCGGGCGACGCGCGGATCGGCGGCGATCGCGTGGACGTCCGCACCGTGCGGCACTTGCGGCAGATCCCGGGCCAAAAGGGCTCCGAGTATGCAAAACAGTACATGGTCGTCCCGGAACTCCTGGAGGCCACGGCGACCGCCGAAGTCAAGGCCCAAACGACAAAGCAGTGGTGGATCACCGTCCGCGTGCCGCGCGACGCGACGCCGGGCGAGTATGCGGGCGACGTCCTGGTCGAGTCGGCGAAAGGCCCGGTCCGGCGGCTGGGATTGCGCCTGCGCGTCCTGCCCGTTCGGCTCGAGCTGCCCGAGGATCACCAATTCGGCATGTACTGGGGACCGTGGCGGCCGGGCGAGGATCCGGTGAGTGAGGAACGGATTCTCGCGCAGCTTCGGGACATGCGGGAGCACGGGATGAACTCGGTGGCCCTCTCGGCGCCGGCTTCCATGTCGCGAGGAGACGGGGCGGAGTACGAATTCGATCTCGAAACCGTGACCCGTACGTTGGAGTTGCTCGAGCAGGAAGGACTGTCGCACCCCATTCCCTGGGCGCACGGTTTTCCGCCCGTCGGCACCGACTTCGGGAGTGACGAGCATCTCCGGCAGGTGAAGGCGCTCGTGAAGCATGCCCGGGGCGAGTGCGCCGCGCGGAACCTGCCCGAAATCCTCTGGTACCCGCGCGACGAAGCGTGGAGCGATCCCCGCAAGGAAGAGGCCCGCGTGCTCTACGAGGCGATCAAACAGGTCCCGGGCGCGCGGACGTACGGTACCGTGCGGCGCGATACGGCGGAGTACCTGGATTCCTGGCTCGACGTCCGCTGCCACACCGTATCGCTCAACGGAGGATTCGACGACCGGGAGCTGCTCGCGGCGGCGCAGACGGCCGGCGATCGGTTCTGGTGGTATACGAACGCGTGCCGCGAATACCCGGACGTCGTGCGATTCAAGGCCGGATTCTTCTTCTGGAAGACGGGCGCCACGGGGCAGTTCTATTGGGCGTACTACTATCCGGAAGGCAATCCGTACGACGATCTCGACGGCATCGATTGGTGCGTGGCCTATCCGGGCGACGGCCTGCGCATTCCGACCATCGAGTGGGAAGCGCTGCGCGAAGGGATCGATGATTTCCGGTACGTCTATACACTCGAGCGCGCGATCGCGGAGGCCCGGGCGAAGGGATCGGCCGAGGCGGCCTCGGTCGCGGAGGAGGCCGGGCGCCTGCTCGACGAGCTGCGCGACGACGTGGTGTCGGATCTGGAAGAGTACGAGCGGCGGGGGCTGGACTTCCATACCGACAGTATCTGGCCGACGGAGAAGTACGACGATTGGCGGGGGCGGATTGCACGGATGATCGTCCGCCTGCAACCGCTCATTTCAGCTCCGAAAACATCTCCAACAGGGCGTTGACGATTTTCGTCGAGGCCTGCACCTCCACCTTGTTCGTGCCAAGCCAGGTCTCGTAGCCGCCCAGCTCGTGCTGTTCGGGCGTGGGCAGGTAGCCATAGCCGCCGTTGGCCAGTTCCATCGTAAACGTGGGTTTGAAGGGACCGCGGGCCTTCAATTCCAGACCCGTCTCCACGAACGTTTCAAAGGGAATCGTCGCGATGCCCAGGTCGCCGATCCGGACCGCCTGGAGGACGACGCCGACCGTGTCGGGCGACTCCTGTTGCTGGATCGCCTTGTTGGCGTACGCCCGCTCGTGGGGGAATTTGTCGGGTCTCTCCGGTTCGTCGAGCAACTTCTGCGAACGAGCGAGCTGCTCGGCGGTGGGCTTGCGAACGGCCAGCTCCAATTCGCGTTGCCGCATTCCCAGCGGCAGCCGGTCGTGCCAGGTGAGATTCTGGTACTGTTCGTGGACCGCCTCGGCGCATTGATGGGCCACGAAGCGCATCTGCTCGTACGGCTTCTTCCTGACACGGGCAAACGCGTGGTTGACGTTGGTGACGTCGCCGCTCGTGCCGTTGCTCATCGCCGCCACGTAGGGCGGATCCAGCCGATCGGCCTGGAGCAACTGCTGGATGCGATCGGAAAACACGCCGAAGTAGTCGGCCGAGATTTGTTTCCCGCCGGTCCCACCCACGTAGTGCAGCGAATAGTTGGCCAGCAGGCCCAACGGGCGGCCGTCGGCCGTCTCCAGGGCGAGAAAGGCTATCTGCGGGTCGATCGGCCCGGCCGGCCGAAGCAGCGTGGGGCGGGGGCCGGGATTCATCTTCGCTCGGTCCGGCTCGCCGAACGGATTGAACAGCTCCGTGCCCGGCTTCAACAGCCAGCGCCGGTTGAACAAGAGGTCGGGTTGGTCCACCACGCCCCAGGCAATCCGCGCCGGCTGGAGGTTGTAGACGGCGCAGCGAATCCCGTCGGCGATGCGATGCGCCACAAACTGCTGGTACTCCGTGAATTCCTTCTCGGGCCGGAATGGATTGCCCCAACGCGCGCTGACCGACGAATGCGTGTGGGTGCAAGACATGAGCATCCGGTCCGTCGGCAGGCCGATTGCCTCGTTCACCTGCCGCTTCGCCTCGTCCAACACTTCGCGGCTGATGTAGATACTGTCGATGACGACCAGCGCAATCCGCGTCGAACCGTCGTCGAGGACGAAGCAGCGGGCGAACAATTCGTCGTGGACGTATTCGGCGGGCGGCGGCGTGCCGAAGTTGCCCACCAGCCCGCCGCCGAGCCACGGCGTGATGTTGCCGGCGGCGACTCCGGCCCGAAATTGCTTCGTTTCCGGCGCGGCGGCCTCCGAGAGAAGCGGCGCGCCGACGACTCCCAAGAGCACAACGCCCATCGACCAGACCAGGAAACGGGCGCGGGAAGAAGGAATGGCACCACGGGGCATGATCTCTCTCCATCTTGCGGGGACATCGTGAAACGCCTCTATCTTGCGGCGCCGGCGGGCGGCCGTCAACCTCGACCGCCCGTTGCCGCTCCGGGCAGCTTCGAGCAGCCCAACACCCCGGCCCAAACGCGGCTGGCCGGTTGCCTGGCGGCAGTTACGACGCGCCCCGTCGTTGCGGCGGCGCCGCGTCGTGGAGCTCATCGAGCATGGCCACCGCCTGATCGACCATCGCTTCCCCGGTGCCAACCTCCAGCATGCTGTGCCAGCCCGCCCACGTCTGGTAACCGCCATCGGCATACGCCTTGCGGTCCGGAATGTAGCCAATCTTCTCGTTGGCCAGTCCGATAATGCAGGTATGCCGGAAGGGCGACCGGCGGCGAAGCTCCAGTCCCAGGCGGGCGAACACCTCGCCGGGAACGCCTACGAACACGACGTCGCCCAGCCGGATCACCTGAAGGCGCGCTCGGCGCTGCTCGCCCTGGCGCGGCGCCATCTCCTCGCGCATCTTGCGGAACACCTCGATTTGGCGGGCGGCGCTCTGGGGCACGTATTTTTCCAGATAGGACTTCACCGCCGCGGCCTCTTTCGCCTCGTCGAAGCGACGCAAGTAGTAGGTGAACTGCCGGTTGAGGACCCGGACCGGGCCGGGAAGGGCCGGCTGTAGGCGGCCGAGCGCCTCTTCGATCGCCTCCACGACGCGATGCACGCATTCCGCCGCGGGAACACCGCTGTTATTGTGCGTGGCGTTGTGCGTGGAGCCGAATGCGCCGGGGAAAAACAGGGTCGTGGCGCCGTGCCGTCGCTCGATCTCTCCCGCTGCCAAACCGTAGAAGCAGGGCGACATGCAGTCTTCACGGATATGGCCGATATTGTGCACGGAATGGTTGAACGCCAGGCCGGCGTACTTGCCGTCCGGACGTTGCATCGCCAGGACGTACAAATCCGGGTCGTACGGTCCCGTGGGCCGGACCACGTCGTTCTCCTCGTAGCCGTACCAGCCGACCGAGCCGTCCTCGAGCAGCAGCCGGCTGTTGCGGCCGACGGTGGCCTCCTGGCTCTGGCCGAACAGCACGGTGGCCTGGGCGCCGGACTTCCCGTCGTCAATCGCCGCAACCGCCTGAACCGCGGCTCGGACGCTGCCCTCCTCCAACCGCCGAACGTACTCCGCGTTCGGCGTTACTCCGAAGGCGTCCGTCATGCGGGGACCACGGTGGGTGTGCGTGGCGCAGATGAGGATATTGTCTTCAGGTATGCCCGTGGCAGCGGCGATTCGCCCGGCTGCGGAACGCGTCATCGGCGACAGGACGTTCTGCGAGTCGAGCGACACCAGGCAGATTCGCGGTTCCGCGTCGAGGACCAGCGCATTGGCCCGAAACTCTCCTTCCCAGGGTCGATCGAAAACCTCGGTCTCGGCCCGCAGCTCCGTCATGTTGTCGTCGGTCAGTTTCACGGATGCCGACGCTGCCTTGATGGGCGCGGTTGCCTCTCTCCCCGGTGGATCGGTTGTCGCGGCGCCGGTCTTCTCGGCGCGCTCGCGTGGTTGTGCGGCGTGCGTGCGCGAGGTTACCATGGCACCGAGTCCGCCGGCGGCGGCGAGCACAAAACTGCGGCGAGTCACGTTCTTCATCCGGCCTTCTTCCTTTCCATCTGAGCCGCCCGGCAGTCCGTCGAGCCGTTGGCGGCGCAGCGGGACTTGGGCTTGGCGAACGCGTGGAACCATCCAGTCGTACTGTACTTGGAGTGCGGCGACTTGTCGCCGCTTTCGTGGGCGATTCCGCAACTGCCGAGCGATCCCAGAGTACACCTGAGAGTTTGCCTGCTACGCCTTCCAGCCGCCCAAAAAAGCGGCGACAAGTCACCGCACTCCAAAAGGTCGCTTGATTAAGGACCAATATACCCGCCGGCGAGAAGCTTCGCGAACAATTCGAACTCTACACGGCCGGCTGAATTCCCCAACCGCCAAGACGCCGGCCCGCCACACCATTGAAAAACCGCTGGATTTCTGCAATGCTTGGGCACGTACGCTCGAGCGCGCGATCGCGGAGACCCCGGCGAAGGGATCGGCCGAGGCGATGTCGGCGGCGGAGAAGTATGACGATTGGCGGAACCGGATCGCACGGATGATCGTCCGCCTGCAACCCCTCATTTCCATTCCGGCAACGTCCCAGCGTGGAGGAGTGAACCATGAAAACTGCCTGCCATCGACGCCATCTTGCCTTACGTCGCGTTGTGACCGCTGCCTGGTGCGCCGCGGCGGCCGTTTGGGGCTTGTCGTGGGGAGCAGCCCCCCTGCCGGCCCACGCGGCCGAACTGTGGATCGGCGCCGCCACGGCCGACATCACGCCCGACCGGCCCGTTCCGTTGACCGGCGGCACCTCCGTCCGGATCGCCCGCGAGGTCCTCAACCCCTGCACCGCCAACGTCCTGGCCCTGGAGTCGCGGGACGGCCGGCGGACGTTGGATCAGGCGATCCTGGTCTCCTGCGACCTGTGCGTCATCCGGCCGGGGATTCAAGAGGGATTCCGCAAGCACCTGGCCGGCCGGCTGCCCGGCTTCGATCTCGACAAGCTCTTCCTGGCCGCCACGCACACGCACGCCTCGCCCGTGCTCCTTCAGGACCGGTACGACGTGAAGGACTACGCCGACGCCATGCAGCCCAAGGAGTACGTGCCCTGGCTGTACGAGCAGATGGCCCGGGCGGTCGTGAAGGCTTGGGAGGGCCGGGCGGCGGGGGCCGTCGCCTGGGGGCTGGGCCATGCGGTCGCAGGTCACAATCGCCGCGTGGTGTACAGCGACGGCACGGCCAAGATGCACGGCAGCACGAGCGACCCCACCTTCCGCGGCATCGAGGGCTACGAGGACCACGCCGTCCATATCCTCTGCTTCTACGACTCCGAGAAGCGGCTCAAGGCGACGGCCTTCACCCTGGCGACCACGGCCCAAAGCATGGGTGGCAGCAAGGTCAGCGCCGACTTCTGGCACGACGTCCGCCGATTGATCCACCAGCGCCACGATGAGGACGTGTGCGTACTGGGATTCTGTGCTCCGGCGGGCGATCAGACGCCCAGGCCGCAGGTGCACCGGAAGAGCGAGGATCGCATGTGCGACCTCCGCGGCCTGACCTACAACCAGGAGATCGGCCGCCGGATCGCCAACACGTTCGACGACGTGGCTGGCGTCATCGCCAAGGACATTCGCACGGACGTGCCGTTCGTACACCGGGTTGAGCAGATTGAGCTGCCCGCGCGGGTCGTCACCGACGCCGAATACGCCGTCGCCAAGAAAGTGTGTGAAGAGATCGACGCCAAGAAGACGCGTACGAAGTCGGATCATTGGACCCGAAGCCTCTACGGACTCGTGGCCGAGCGTTACCTTTCCCAGCAAAAGGGCGAGTGGAAGGTCTTCCCGGTGGAGCTGCACGTGTTGCGGCTGGGCGACGTGGCGATCGCCACCAATCCCTTCGAGCTGTTCCTCGACTACGGCGTCCAGATCGAGGCCCGCAGCCCGGCCGTGCAGACGTTCCTGATCCAGTTGGCCACCAGTCCGCAACAGCACGGCTACTACTTGCCCACGCCGCGTGCGATGGCGGGCGGCGCCTTGGACGACAAGCCCTTCACCAACTACAGCGCCACGGTCATGAGCAACACAGTCGGCCCCGAAGGCGGACAGGTGCTCGTCGACCGGACGGTCGAAGCGATCCAGGAGCTTTGGAAGCAGAAGTAGCCCAGCCCGTCGCGCTGGTCAATCGCCTGGGGTCGCCGCCAGAAGCCGATCCAGGAAAAGGCAAGAGTTGGGTATTGTGTCCCCGGAATTTGTCCCCGGAATTCCGCGAACTTTCCGCATGGGGATGTGTCAAACGGATAGGGGACGGGGGACGGGGTCAACTCTTGACACTTGACGACGGCAGGCCGGCGCACTCGATCCTGAGGGCCATCTGACACCACCCTCTACGACGCCCTTGGCTGCCCCTACGCAAAGATCGACGCCGAAGGCCGATCGTCACTCCACGACGTCGCCCAGCACCAGGATCTGGCTGAGGCGGACGTTTGTCCCTTGGTACTTGGGCGACTTGAGCTCGACGGCCGGGTCCTTCAGACGAAAGGCGACCGGCGAGCGGTCGGGCTGTTCCGGGTGGATCTCCACGGTGACGGTGTGGACCTGGTTGGGGTCCAGCCCTTCGGCGACCGACAACGTGGCGATGCGGTGGTAGGTGCAGTAGCTGTCGAACCGCGGCACGGGCGTGTCGCGCGTCTGGCCGTCGACCGTGATGATCACCTGTCCGCCGTCGGGGCCGAGCAGGTCGTAGAGCCTCGCCGTGGATCCCCGGAACTTGAAGGTCAATCGGCTTCCCGGCTGCGTCGATTCCCAGAGCGTCCCCATTCGATCGCCAAATCGCTTGGTCAGCGGCGAGTCCGGCGGAAGCTCCTTCCACTCGCCCGAGAGCATCGCCGACGTGACGGGGACCATCTTCGCCGCCTGCCAATGGTCGTCGACGAAGGCCGTCTTCAGCTTGGGCCCGTGGTCGATCGGCCGGGAGTCCTTGGCCATCTGCTGCACGGCCTGAGCGACGAGGTTGGTGTAGATCCGGTGTCCTTCGGTGAGCGGATGAACGCCGTCTTTGGAGAACTGTATGACGCCGGCCTCGGTCGGTTCGTCGGTCTTGAACACCAGCTTGCCCGCCTGCTCCCGCTCGACGACCTCCAGCGCGAAGTTGATCGACGGGATGCCATAGTGGTCGGCCAGCATTTCCATCGCCGAGGCAGCCCGGGGGCAGAGTCCCTTGCGCAGGTCTTCCTCGTAGCCCACGCGGTAGGTATAGACGAAGCAGATATCGGTGCGCGGATTGGCGGCCCAGGTCTGGCGGACGATGCCCTCCATCGCCTGCCAGATTCGCTCGGGCGACGCCCCGCCGTCGTTCACCGCAAACTCGACGAACAGGAGGTCGGGCCGGTGGCGCAGGGCGTCCCACTGCAACCGGAAGACGCCCAGGTCGCTGCCCGTGCCGCCGATCGCCGCGTCGATTTCCTCCACCCGGGCTTGGGGGAACGCCTGGCTGAACCACTCGCGGGTCTGCACGCGCCACCCGGCAGCGGCCGTGATCGAGCCGCCGAGATAGGCGATCTTGACCGTCGGTCCTGCTCGCAGTTTCGCGATCACGTTGCCCAGCCCGTCGCGCGGACGAAGCAGCTCGGCCTTCACTGGAGCGAACTTCGGAGCCGATTCCGCACCGAGGAGTGGGTGGGAGAGTGTCGCTGCCGTCAGCAACGCCAGACAGATGACGGCGGCCGGTTTTCGCATGGCAGCATTCGATTTCGACACGAGCTTGCCTCCTCGCGTTATCGGCGTTGGGCCCACAGACGATCCTAACGGCCTCTTGGAGTGCGGCGACTTGTCGCCGCTTTTTGAGCGGCTGCACAACGCACCGAGATGAACTCCAGGTGAACTCTCGTACCGCTCGCGGCTTCCGGGAAAAAGGCAAGAAAGCGGCGACTTGTCGCCGCACTCCAAGGTCAGCTTCGCTTGGTTACGGCCTAATCGGAGACCCGGACGATCTCGTACTTGCGGGGCACGGGTTTGGCCGTTGCGTAGATCTTGGCTTCATACTCCGCGGCCAGCGCCTCGAGCTCTTGGATTGTCGGCTCGATCTCCGCGAGCGTTGCCTTCAGCTTCTCCTGGTCGATCGTTTCAGCGCGCCAAACGGACTTGGGCTTTCGCCAAAGATCCCGGAGCGGATGGACCGCCTTGTCATTGCGGTCTTTGTTCAACAGGGCGACTTCCAGGGCTTGCTGGTATTGGGGCGTGCCGGGATTGGATTGAAGCTCCAGCTTGAAGCCCAGCTTCACGTGGCTGGCGGCAGGGCCGATGCTGGTCCCGTCGATGCGAACCTCGTACTTGCCCGGCTTCAGACCGGCCACCTGCAACTGCTCATTGCTCAGGCGATGGGGCGCCTTGGTCAAGTCGAATCCCAGGCTTGCTTCCGGCGGCAGAACCCAGGGAAGCGACTCCGCGGTGAAGACAAACGAAAGGCCCTCAGAGTCTCCTTCGACGTTCTCGATGCTGCCGCCTCGGGCCGTGACGTTCCACTGGTCGCCGCTGCGGTTGGCCGCGATCCGGCTGACCGACCTTCGCTCCGGGGTCAGGTCGTTCACGATCGCCACGGCCATCACGGCCTGCCCGGCTTCGGCCGGGTGGATGGAATCCGGGATGAGCGTAAACGTGGGGTCGGTTTTGCGCTCGATCAAGCTGATGTCGTTCAGGGGGCCCCACATGTTGACGAATCCCAGGCCGCGCTGAAACGCGACTTCCCGGAGCCACGTTCCGTAGAAGGCCAGGACGGCGTTGTAGTAGGGGGATCGTTCGGGAATGCGACCACGGGAGTTGGGGTCTTCCATGCGGACGCGGTGATTGACCTGGTCGAACATCGTGGGCGTCATGACGATCGCCGTGGCCCCGATCCCTTGCAGCTTGTCGAGAAGCTCAGTCATGTCCTGCTCGTACTTGTCGAATATCGCCCGGTCGAAGTCGACGTAGCTTCCGTCATTCATGCCGAGCAGGATGGTGACGTATTTCGGCTCATACGCCGCGATATCGCGATCGAACCGCTTGAGCGCGTCGAAGGCCCTGTCCCCGCCGATTCCCGCGTTGTGGAACCGAATCTTCCGCTCGGGATAACGCGTGTAGAAGAAGTCCTCGACGTATTGGGTGTAAAGGCATTGATGCGTGATCGAGTCGCCGCAGAAGACCAACGTATCTCCCGAATCGAGCTCGATCGATTGGAGGACCGGTTCGGCGGCACCGCAGACCGCCGCGAGAAAGGAGACCGCCAGAAGAATAAAGGCTCGAAGCAAGTGACGCATGCGTCTGGCTCCTGTTGGAAAGGGAAAGAAGCTGGGTGGTTGGAAGTCGTCGTGTGGTTGTCGACTTTGGGAAGCTGGCATCCCACGCGACGAAGACGGAGGGGAGGCCTGATCTCCAGCCGGGCGTCCCGAGTCTAACGCGAGAGTCGTCCAGGGTCAAGAACCTCTCGCGCACGGCACCGGGTAAGACTGTGTTTCTCCGCGTTGATCTCGGTTCGGCCTCGGTCGGTGTAGTGGAAACCGTCGTTCGTGTCGGTCCATCCGGAGATCTTGGCAGCCACGGCCGTGGTGGTGGCTTCCGCATATTGTAGTCTTCCTGAAGAAGCGAGGGATCGCCGCTCGTTCCGTTGGCCGTCACTTCACCGCAACTCGATGGTCTCAAGGACCTTGAGCACCTTGACTTTCTGGTGCGGCGCGATTCTCTTCATTTCCTCGTAAAAATCGGCCAGGCTGATTCGCTCCGCAGGCGCTTCGACCGGATGCCCGAAGAAGTCGTCCCAATGCGTGGGGATCAGAATCCCCGCGTTCACGCACTCGAGCAACCGCGGCAGATAGTCCGGAGCGCGCCCGGCGATTCCCGCCAGCAGGTAGTCACAGCGAACTGCCCGCAGCTCCTCGTCGATCAGATTGGCGCTGCCGAGGTTCAAGAAGGAGTGTCCGCCGCATTTCACCAACAGAGCCCAGGTCCCGCCTTCGAGGTAGTCGGGCGCGCCGTCGAGTTTCGTCGGCGGTTGATGATAATACCCGGGATACCCCACCGGCTCTTTGTGCTTGGATTTCAGCGGAGTCACCGAGAACGCGCCCAGTGGGATGGTTCGGCGGTTCTCGAATCGGCGCAGACGCGTTTCCGCGATCTTGAAATGGCGGCAGATGTTGAGCATCGTCTCGGAGCCGACGATCACCGCATCGGTATACGCGGCGATTTCCGCCACGTCTCCGGCATGATCCCAATGAGAGTGGGTGAGAAGAATATAGTCGGCCTTTTCGATGTGCTTTCGCGTCGTCTGGGGAACGCAGACTCGCGCAGGGTCTCTGCTCACGTAAGGGTCGATCAACAGGGTCTCGCCGTGCCGGGTAAACTCGAACCCGTTGACACCCAGGAATCGCACGCTTACCCTTCCGTCCGCGGCCTCCACGCATTCCACTTCCGCCGAGAGCGACAGACTCATGCCAAGCAACACGATCCACGGACTTCTCATGGCCGATTCGCAAGACGTGTTGGGACCGACGGATGGTTGACTTCCCGGTCTGCCGGGCCGCGCTTCGCCACGGCCCCCGATTCGTCGTACAACGGGGCCGTCACTTGGGATCGCAGAAACAATATGTGGGGCACGATTCCATCGTGCCAGGCACGTTGGAAACGTGCCCCACGGCCATATCGCGACAGTTGTTTCTTGCGCGATCCTTATCAGGCTACAACTGAATCTACCGGCAGTTTGGGACCGACCCTGGGCAGAAACGGCACCATCTTACCATGGCGTCTCGCCAATAGGTACACGTCGGACCGGCTCTGCGCGACAATTCCTCCTGCATGGCATGCGCCGGCGGTCGGCAGCATTCCACTGACACACAGGCTGTAGAATCACGTTACAGCAGAATCCGAACCACTTCCCATCCTGCGCGGTTGGTTGCCAAAATCTTACGCGGCTCGCGATCCCGCTTCTTGTCCCAGATGATCACGATCCGCACCTTGTGATTGACTTCGGGGATGTGAATCGTCGTCGTAAAATACCATTGCTGCTTTCGACCGCGATGACACGCCTTGCGACTGTCGGGATCGATTTCCCCGGCCATTTCCTCGGCCTTCAACTCGCGGCCCTTCCACCCGATCTTCCGATTGAACTTCAGGTCGCCCACGTAACCTCGCGGACGGCCGAACCGGTCTCGTCTGCCGTGAATGTGGTTGAGGGTCTCGGCGTTGGTGAAGTAGCTGTCGAAGGTGAAGTCGCCGGGAATCTCACGCTCGCAAACCCAATCGACCAACTGACGGAACAGCTTGGTGTGGTCGAAGAACTCCTCGCCATCTCCACAAGGCCAATTTGAAGTTTGCAAGAGTCCAGTTATCACTTCCGCGGAGCCCTGCGGCTGCCGAGGAAAAAGAGTCTGAAGAAACTCAAGGACACGGTACGCGCGAAAACGCGACGGGCGCACGGGCACAGCATGGAATTCACATGCGCCTCGCTGTCGGCAACGCTGCGGGGCTGGTTCGCGTATTTTCGACATGGTCGCGGGACCGTGTTCCGC
>DATKZH010000455.1:0-4144 GCA_035528065.1 Thermoguttaceae bacterium
GGGGCCCTCAAGATGCGCGGCGGGTACTAGGAGGAAGACATGCCAGACGATCTGAGTGACGCCAAGGCGCTCTACGAGAAGACCACCGGGAAGAAGTACGAGAAGGGGGCCTACCAGGCCTGGGCTAGTTCTCCCGCCGGCGAGCAGGCCTGGAAGGCCTGGAAGAATCGAAAGAGGCCGGAGGCAGCGGAGAAGCCGAAGGCGTCGGGATCCAAGACGTATCGCAAGCCCGACGGATCGACCTACAAGCAGTACGGCGGCCCCAGGAGCGCCCAGGACGTTGAGGTCACGGGGCCGGCTCCGAAGCCGACTCCGAAGCCAAGCCCCACCCCGGACCCGCCGAAGTCGGCGGCCGACAAGACGGCCGGGGATGCCGCCGAGGCCCTGCGCCGCAAAAGCACCGCGACCGGGCTCACGACGAGCGGGGACACGACGGGCCAGGACACGGCGTCCCGCAGGGCGCGAGCCGCAGCCGACAAGGCCGCGGCAGAGGCTCTCGGCAAGGAGGATCTCCAGGGTGGCCCGAAGGCCGAGGACATCATCGAGGAGGGCGAGGGCCTGGGCGGCGCGTCCGAGGCGAACAAGAAGAAGAAAGGAAACCCATGAGCGACTGGAACACCCTCTACGACAAGATCATCGTGGAGCGCCACGCGGCCGACAAGATGGTCCGAGGGCTCGCCGTGGCCGAAACCCACGAGAGGCGGAAGAACACCGGGACCGTGCTGTCGGTCGGCAGCGGCCGGCTGATCCCAGGGAACACCTACACCGTTCCTCTCGTTGTCATTCCCGGCCACGAGGTTCTCTTCCACGAACACGCCGGGGTGCCACTCGAGCCCGACAACGACGACATCATCATCCTGCGGGAGGACGAGATTCTCGCGTATCGAACACCGCAGGCAGCGGCCAGTCTGAGGATGGCCTGAGAGAAGAAGGGGCAGGGGCCGACAGTCCCCGGTTGGGCACCGGACGTCGGCTCCCTGTGCAGTAGCCCTGCCCGTGACGGATCGTAGCACAAGACGCAAGCTGTTGACTTAACAGCTACACTCGGACAAACGCGGACGCCCCGCGGAGGTTTGATAATGCCAGACGAAGATGTTTCTCTCGCGCCAGAGACGCCCTCTGCCGAGGACATGACGGGGTCGCCCCCCACAGACGAGTTGGATGCCGTTGAAGTGCCGGGAGCAGACGGAGAAGGTCTGCCTGAAGGGTCCGGCGAGGAGTCGCTCGAGGAATCGGAAGCGTGGATCGCGCTGGAGAAGAAGTATCCCAACCTCCACGGTCGGGAGCTTCGTGCCAAGGTAGCCGACAAGATGTGGGAGTCGATGAATTTCGCCTCCCGCACAGCCAGAGAATCCGAGGAGCTCCGTGCCATGCTCGCAGAGCGTGGTGAATCCGAAACCGAGACAGACGAACCTCAGACGCACCCCCAAGTCGAGGCACTCGATAAGCGAATCCAGGGCCTGTACGCCAAAGACCAGGCCACCACGAAGCAGCAGAACGCCGCTCTCCTCAGCCTATCTGAGGCCGACAAGAACATCGCCAAGATCGAAGCACGGAAGGAAGACGCCGAGGAACGCGCCAAAGACCGCGATGCCGAGGATCACATTCGGGATCGAGCTCTCAGCGCAGTCTCGACGTTTGAGGCCCGTCTCGAGGCCGCACAGGCGAAGAGGCAGTCGGTTCTCGACCGCTGGCAGACTCTCAACGAAAAGCGAGAGTCTTACGGCTTCGAGATGGAGAAGCTGCTGACCGACAAGGACTGGCTCACCAAGGTCGCACAGCAACAGGCCACAGACGCCAAAAGCGCGAAGGCAGATACCGAGAAGTTCAACGTCGAGTTCCCTCAGTACGTGGACGGACTCATCGAGAAGGCGGCCACGGCTCACGACGCCCCCGCGGAAGCGAGGCTTCGGAAGTCTCTTTGGACGCACGTAAACCGTTCGATGATGGTGGATCTCATCGGCGTAGGCCAGAAGGATCTCGCGGACTTGGATGTCCCCGGGATGGTGAATGACTACGTCCAGGAGTACCTCAGCGACCGGGATCTCGTGTCGCGGACACGTTTCGAGAAGAAGTCGGCAGAGAAGCGATCGGTCACAGGCAAGGCTCCGGCCAAGCCGGCTCCGGCGGCAAAAAGGCCTCCGGTTCCTCCTTCGCTCATGTCCCAGGGTGACACCACTCCCGGCATGTTGAGGGCGAGAAAGTACCTCAACGGCAGAGGGCTCTGACCACCCGATTAGAGTAGTCATGTCCACAGTTGGCGCGTTCGAAGACATCACGACAGAACTGAAGAACGCCTATCCGCCCGGCACCTTCGAGGAGCCGGTCAACAAGGAGACGAAGTACAGGCGCGACCTTCAGCGAGTCGATCTGGTGATGAACGACGGGATCGCAAAGTTCCCGCTGGGCATCGCTTCCGCGTGGAACGTCGGCCTGATCCCCGATATCGGGGACTTCCCGGTGCCCATCGACCCGACCCGCGTGCAGGGAGAGGTCACCCCCGAGCTGTTCACTGGCTCGTTTCAAATCGGCGTGAAGACGAAGGTCGCGGCCAAGTCCACGGTCGGAACCTTCAACCAGGGCGGCATCATGGCCGACCGCGTCGAGAACACCGTGGCCGAGTTGGGCAAGTACATCAACAAGGTGTACGCGGGGTCCATCGCTGCGATCCTGGCCTACGTCGCCACGAACCTCACGCCGGCCAACAGCGTCACGCTGGCCGACAACCTCCGCACCATCCTCCTGAACAAGAACATGCGGATCGACTTCAAGATCCCGGGCGGCGCTCTGCGGCCCGCGGTCAACAGGAAGATCACGGTTCTGACCAGGGAAACCTCCACACTCGTGTACGACGGCGCGGACGACGCGACCATCGCCGCGGGCGACGAGGTCTACATCACCGGCACCTCCGGGCGGTCCATCTGGACCCTCCCGCAGATCGTCGGTGACGCCTCGGACGCTGCGTCGATCTTCGGCCAGTCCCGTGCGACGTTCCCGGAGCTCAATGCGTTCATCGTGGACGCGGGGGGAATTGACGTGACGGAACAGCTCATGCTCGAAACCATCGACCTGCCGCGCAGGGAGACGGGGAAGCGCGTGAGCCGAGCTCTCACCAACACCGGCCAGGCTCGCAAGTACGTCGAGTTCATCCAGGCCGAGCGGCGCTACCCCGGACCGACCGGAAGCGCACCGAAGTACACGGTGGGTTACGACGAGGATTCGCTCCAGATCGTGTACCCGGGCGTCAACATGAAGCTCGAGGTCGACTTCGACATCGCGCCCGGCCGGATCTACTTTTTGTGCTGGGAGGTCTTCGGGCGGTACACCGCGATGGAGGTCGACTGGATCGACGACGATGCTCTGCTGAAGATGATCCCCACCGCCGGGGGTCACAAGGCCGGGTTCCTGGCCTATGTGGGCTGCGTCGAGAACCAGATCAACACCATGCCGCGTTGCAGTTCGCGTCTCCAGGGCCTCAACGACCCGATCAACGGCACCTAGCCGGTAGTCGGTAGCTGAGGCATTTGTCAGTGCCCCCGGGGGGCTAGCTCGCCCCCCGGGAGTTTCCCAAAGAGGGATGAGAGGAGGACGTTATGAGCAGAGGTGGCGTTTCGTTCGTTTCGCAGGGGGACAGCTCCGTAGTGGGCGCGGTTCTACACGACAATCAGGTCGCCAACGGCTATCTGAGGACGGTTGGGCCCGCACCGGCTCCCGTCTGCCACAGCGGGGACGGGTTCTCCGCTCCCACCGGGACGGGCGGCGACGAGAACGTCGCTGTCTTCGGCGGTGCGGAGGTGGCCTACCACATGATCGGAACCCAGACGATCTTGGCTCCGGTGCCCGGCAACGGTCGCCTCGTCATGGGCCTGGATGAGACGCTCGCCGACGGCGTCGAGTATCTGTTCGGCCGCGGCTTGGTGGCCGCGGACAACCCAATGGCGACGGTCGCTGGTGGGCCGGGCCAGGGCAAGCTCGTCAGTCTGGCGGTCAACCTCGGCACGGTCGCCAACTCCGGTGAGTGCGCGGTCGGCTTCCGCAAGGCCGAGGCATTCAACGCGCTGATCGACAGCTACACGGACTTCGCGGTCCTGAACGTGCAGGCCGGGGTCATCAACATCGAGACGAACCTCAACGCGGGCGGCAC
>DATKZH010000456.1:0-2448 GCA_035528065.1 Thermoguttaceae bacterium
TTGCCAGCGACGGGCCAGGGCACAGGATGGATGCGGTCACGTTCATTCAGCCACTTTCCTCAGCAGCACAGTGGCGATCCTCGCTTTATCCAGCAGGCCGTTGTCGAAGTAATACTCCGTCCGGAAGTCGTCGAACATACCGACGAACGTCAGCGGGTCCTCCAGCTTCAGTGATTCGTAGCTGCCCCAGTGGTTCACCCGGAGCACGAAATACGCCCAGCCACCGGGCTCCAGAACGCGGCGGACCTCGGCCGCGAACTGCGTCAGATCGAAAACGTGGTCCACCGAGTTGCAGTAGACCAAGCCGAAGGCACCATCCACAAACGGGATGTGATGGAAGTCCCCCTGTTCGACCAGCGGCGGGCACGGTACAAGGTCGATGCCGATCGCGTCATAGCCCAACTCGCGCAGGACCGCGACCTCTTCGCCGAGCCGGGCGCCGAGGCAGATCGCCCGCGTGCCGGCGGGGACGTGCTTCGTGACGACCTTGAACTCGCCGCGGAAGTGCCGCATCCGCTCGTCCGCACGGGCGCGGAGCTTCTCGATCACGGCGGGGTTCGACGTCTTTTTCCTCTGGTGCGTGAGGTACGCCTCATAATCGGGATATTCTCGCCTCTGCACCGTCAAGCCCTCTCAAAGATGCCAACGGGATACGGCCCGTCCTTTTCCGCCACGCACCGGAATCCGTACATCCCCAGCAACGCTTTGAACTGCGGCAGATCATAAATGTACTGCGCCGGGGTGTTCCCGGTCACGGGCCGCCCGCACTTGGCGGCGTCCAGTTTCTTGACCCGGTTCTTGTTCCCCTGAATCAGTATCATTTGGATCGGGGACTTCCGAACCGCCCGCCAGAACGGATGCAGGGCCGCGCCGAGGTGATAGACGACGCAGCAGGCCAGCAGCACATCCGACCGGCCGACGAGCCGGAGGTAGTCATAGATGTCCCCGACAATGAACATGACGCCGCAGTCGCACGGCTTCGTGATGCTCCAGATATGCTTTACGAGTTCGGCCTGCTCGATGGACTCCGCCCGCTTGTCGATCCCGGTGACATGCTCCGCGCCGCGCCTTGCGGCCTCCAGCGAATAGAGCCCGTCGTTGCAGCCGAGGTCCAGCACACGCAGGCCCCGAACATCCGGCATCATCCCGACGACCGCGTCCTCTTTGTGCTCGCGACGGGGATGCGTCCAGAGGCCCGGAACCACCTCGATGCTCTGATACCATTTCTCGAATCGCGGCAGGCCGTTGCCGATGAAGAACGCAACGTATTCCTCCGGCTCGATCACCAGACACGCCGCCTCTGTCTGACCCAGGAACTCCATGCACGATAGACGGTGCGTGCCGTCGAGCCGCTTTACGAGCTTGCCGTCTTTCCAGATGATGATCGGCAGCTTGTGCCGCGCCTGCCACTGCCCGTGGTCCCGGAAACTCTGAAGCAACTTGCGATACTTCGTCGCGCTGTGCCGGGCGCTGGATTCGCCAATGCGGCCGGCCTTTGCCTTGTAGTATTCGGACTCGCAGACCTTCTCCGCGAACTCCTCATCGGTTGCCGCCTCGTCCGCCATCGTCAGCAGTTCGCGCCGGATGCGGCAGACTTCGCGCCCGAGCAGCGACTGCGTAGGCAGGCTCTGAACGGAGCCGATCGTGCCGGCGGCGGCTTGCCGTATGAATCGCATTCGCAGTTCGGTGACGACCGACATCAGTAATCCTTCGTGCAACGCATGAAAAAATACGGCGTCGTGCCGTTGTACTCCCATTCGATCCGCTCGGCCGTGAACCCGGCCGGCACGTACTCGCCTCGCCACGGGGCGCGGATGTCGCGATCCCACCAGCCAGTCAGGATCGCGCCACCAGGCCTTATGACCCTGCCAATCTCCTCCATCGTGGAACGAATCACAGACTGCGTGAACGACCGACGAATCAGGACCTCGATCGCGTAGACCAGATCGAACTCGGCATCGGCGAATGGCAGACGTTCATCGGTGCCGATTGTGAACTCGGGGATCTCGACGCCGATGTGTTCGTTCAACGTGCGGAAGTGCGAGCCCGCCCGGTCGACCCCGGCGACGTCGTGACCCAGCCAGCGGATCGCGGCCAGGTGCCCGCCCGTGCCGCAGCCCACGTCCAGCACGCGCCGCCGTCGACCGTCGAGCAGTTCCGGCATCAGCCAACGGATCTGCGATTCGATCCGCTGTCGGCGTCCGTCCCGGAGCCACTTCGGCCCCATCTTCGTCCGGCCGAACTCCGCGACGTGCTCCGCCCCCGAGCCGCCGAACTCCGGCAGGACGCCGATCCACCAATTTTGCTCGAACTTCGTCCTCATCGGTACGGACCTTTCATCGTGACCTTCACCCATTCCCCGGCCGCGCCGTTCGGTTTGAACTTGTGCGCCATGGCCGGCAGTTGCGGGATCTGCATCCCGGCGGAGTGCCGGAACACGCCGTGCTT
>DATKZH010000457.1:0-5920 GCA_035528065.1 Thermoguttaceae bacterium
GCCGAGCGAGTACGGCGGGCCGGCGAATATCGAGCCACACTCGAAAACGCCGTAGTCCGTCTGTGTGCAATCGAACGACAATTGCCGGAAATGGCGGCCGACGTGCGGTGGATTCGTAGCCGGCGGTTCGGCGACGAACTAGATTACGTGTACAAGTTTGAGGTCGATCATTGCAAGCGATATCCGCTAAGTGATCTTGATCAATCCATTGCCGAAGAAGAGTCCTACCGCTACACCAGCCGCCCCTGGATGGGGCCGCCGTGGGAATCGGCCGCTGCCGAGCGAGTACGGCGGGAGCAACGGGCTACCCGTACGCTGGTTAGAGCAATCGAAACGTGGGCGATATTTGCCCGCGCTGGGGTTGGAAAATACCTTGACAGACCCCCGGGCATCTCGTAAACTATTGGAAATCACTTAACAGCCGTCCGGGCTGCGTCCACGCTGTAGCGTGCTACCCTCGGGCGGGACGATAGCAGAAGCGAGCGCCGTTGCGATTCGCCGGCTATCTGGCAACTCTCTCATTTGTAGAGTGCCGGAGCCAGCAAACCGCAACGGCGTTTTCGCGTTCCTGACTGGGCTTCGGCCGGACAGGAGCACGACAATGTCTATCGATCAGATGTGCGAACGGCTCACAACCGTTACCTCCGAGATTGACGCCCTGTTGGGCAGCGAGGAAAACCCCCGCACTGAACAACTCAGCGACCAGGAGCGGGAGGATCACAAAAAACTCGAAACCGAAGCCGACGATCTCAAGCGGAAGATCGAACAGCACACGGCCGACCAAGAGGCCCGCCGGCGGAACACGGCCCGGCGATCGACCCTCTCTACTACCAGCCGCGGCCGGCAGGCACCGTTGCCGGAGCCGATCGATCAACTAGACGACCTCAGCGACAAGAAGGACCGCGAAAACATTCGCCGTCGTATTCGGCGAACCGGCGGGCTGCGATCATTCAGGGGCGAGAATGCCCACCAGGACGCTTTTGAGTCCGGGCAATTCTTGCTCGCCACGATCGCACCCAACACCGAGGCCGGTGCCAAGGCGGCCATCTGGTGTCGCGAGAACCTGGCCGCATCCGGGGCCGACAACGCCAAGGGCGGGGCGACCGTACCGGAGGCCTTCGAGAATGCGGTAATCGATCTGCGTGAGCAATACGGGCGATTTAGGCCCAATTGCAAGCAGGTTCAGATGACCTCGGACACAAAGATTGTTCCCCGACGTACTGGCGGCCTGACCGCTTATTTCGTCGGCGACAACACCGAAATCACTGAAAGCGATAAGACGTGGGACAACGTACGTTTGACCGCGCGCAAGATCGCCGTGCTGGCAAAATTCTCCTCGGAGGTCGACGAGGATTCGGTAATCTCGATGGCCGATGACCTGGCTGACGAGGCCTCGTATGCGTTCGCGGTCAAAGAAGACCAGTGCGGATTCTTGGGCACCGGAACTTCAACCTATGGCGGAATGTCAGGATTGATCACCGAATGCACCACAGCCACCGCTACCACGGTGACGGCGCTGGCAACGCACTTGCAGTTCAGCGACTTCACTTTTGGTGACTTCGAGAGCATGGTCGGCAAGCTGCCTGATTACGCCGAGCCGCGAGCCAAGTGGTATATCAGCCGCGCCGGCTGGGCGGCATCCATGCTGCGACTTCTCGATGCCGCTGGCGGAAACACCCGCGACATGCTTGAAGGCAAGGCGACCCTGATGTTTTTGGGTTATCCAGTGGTTCTTAGTCAGGTTATGAATTCGACCCTGACCGATCAGACCACGACCAAGGGCTTCTGCTACTTCGGCGATCTCACGCTGGCTGCCAGCTTCGGCAACCGTCGAGGCGTGACCGTCAAGAGCAGCGATCAGCGATACATCGAGCTTGATCAGCTCGCCGTCCAGGTGACCGAGCGATTCGACATCAACGTTCACGACGTTGGCGATACCTCGAATCCTGGTGCGATGATCATGTTGGCCACGCCGGGATCATGAGTTTCCCCTGACCATACTCAACAAAGGGGATACATCATGGTCGACGACCAAGAATTGAAGTACCTCAACTTGACGCCGCCGGCGGCGATCATCGAGAACGCTTCGGCTACCGTGACCGAGATCGATACGCTCGGCTGGGACTATTGCGAAATCGTGGTGGTATTGGGTGCCACCGATATCGCCATGACCGCGCTGGCAGTGACCGAATCGGACACTACCGGCACCGGCCACGCCAATGTGACGGGTTTGATCTACGGCACGTCGACGAATATTGCCGGTTCCACGTCCGCCTTGCCGAGCGCGTTGAAGGACGACGGCATTTACAAGTTCGAGATCGACTTGCGCAACCGCAAGCGATATCTCGACGTGACTGCCACGGTGGGCGATAGCCTATCCAGCGGTGCCCTGGCCGGAACGTTTCTTGCCATTTTCGCCGTGTTGTCGCGGCCCAGAAGATCGCCCGACACGGCAGCCAAGGCGGGATGTTCGGATATTTTGCGAGTGTAACTTGATCGGACCCACTTACCGGGTCCAAGGAGTAAAAACATGATTGCGGCACAAGAACGAAAGTATCTCAACTTGACGCCCCCGGCGGCGATTATCGATGATGCTTCGGCGGCAGTAACCGAGATCGACACGCTCGGCTTTGATTACTGCGAAATTCTGGTGATCCTGGGCGCCACCGATATCGCCATGACCGCGCTGGCGGTAACCGAGTCGGACACTACCGGCTCGAGTCACGCCAACGTGACGGGGCTGATCTACGGCACGTCAACCAACATTGCCGGCACGACGTCCGCCTTGCCCTCCGACACTGACGACAACGGCATTTTCAAGTTCGAGATCGACTTGCGCGGCCGTAAGCGATTCCTCGACCTAACGGCCACGATCGGGGACGGTTCGGCAGGAACGTACATAGCGATAATCGCTATCTTGTCCCGCGCCAAGGAATCGCCCAACTCGGCAACCAAAGCCGGCTGCTCGGATATTTTGCGAGTCTGACCCCAAGCCGTCGAGGCGAACATGATTCGGATTCAGATGCTCAAGCAACATCGGGCCATCCCGGTAGGGCATATCCTCGAACAGACGGATGGTGTTGCCGAATACTGGATACGTACCGGCAAGGCCATCCGCCTGGTCCCCGACCAAACTGTCGAGGTCGAGGTTGAGGAAACGGCTCGCGAACGTCCCGAGCCGCAACCTGAGCCACAACGCAAACGCCCCCGCAAGACCACCACAGCATGAAGACTGTTCTAGCCACAGCCCCGACGTTTAAGCCGGTATCCGTCCTGGAGTTGACGGAACATTGCCGGCTGGGCGACTGTGCCCGGGACTACGACTATTTGCGGCGGCTTCGCGACGAGGCTGTGGAGGAGGCGGAATCCTTCACCTGGCGGCGGCTTTGTGCGCAGACCTGGGACCATTACGTCGATCGGTTTTCTGATCCGATTGTCTTGCCGTATCCGCCGGCCAGTTCGGTTACCTCGGTGAAATATTACGACAATAGCGACGTTCAGCAGACGCTCAGCACCAGCGTCTACGAGTTGGGCGATCGCTACGGCGTGGGTACCGTGCGGCTCCAACACGACCAGACGTGGCCCTCCGGTTTTCGGGGGCACATCGACGATATCGTAATTCGATTCGTTTGTGGTTGGGCCACAGCGGCTACCGTGCCCGGACCAATCAGGCGGGCCATCGAAGTCTACGTGGGGCATTGCTACCGCAATCGAGAAGGCGGCCAGGTGCCCCCTGTGTTTTACGATTTGCTTTCACCGTACTTGTCGCCCGAAAAACTGGCAACGATTTATCAGTGATGATGCAATGGCTAAGGCCGACGCGGGAAATTACGACAAGCCGATGCGACTGCAAGAGGCAACCGAAACCAACACCCAGGGTACGGTTACCGAAGCCTGGGCCAACGTCGCCGAGATGTGGTGCTCGCTCACGCCATTGGCTGGCCGGGAGTATTTCCTGGCCCAGTCAGTCAACTCGGAAGTGACCCACGTAGTGCGAACCTGGTGGCGGGCCGACGTGACTCCCACCTCCAAAATGCGGCTGACCTACGATAGTCGGACATTTGAGATTCTGTCGGTAGTCGACGTCGATGAGCGACACATCGAATTCGAGTTTCGAGTGAAGGAATAGGCATGCAAACGGGAATGCTGCTGTCCGGGCATCAGTCGCTGGTAACGCAGTTGAATTCGTTGCCCGTGCGAATCCAAAAGAACGTTACGCGGTCCGCCATCCGTGCGGCTATGCGGCCGGTGGTGAATCGAGCCAAGCAGATAGCCCGGGCACGAAAAAAGGCCGGAGGATTCAAGGAGAGCAGAGAAGAAAAGAAACAACGCAGGACCGAGGATCTCTATCACCTGTCGGAGACGATCGGTGTTGTGGTGCGAACCTATCCGGCCAGCGGAACGATCCTTGCCGTGGCCGGACCAATTGCCGGATCCAGATATGGATACAAAGGCAACATTGGCCACCTGGTCGAAGCCGGACACGCCAAGGTGTTGTGGGGGCGGGTCACCGGTGAACAGGTTCCGCCCTATCCGTTTCTGGCTCCGGCGTGGGATGAGCAGTTGGGCGCGGTGAAGCAGGTGCTCAACACCACAATGGCTGCGGGGATCGAGCGGGAAGCACGCAAGATAATGTAGGAGATCGGATGGACAAGCTCAAAAAAGGCTGGCCTTTTGCCGCTGCTGGTGTTGTGGTGACGTGGCTGGCCATGGCTTTTTGCGGCGTGTGGTCGGCTGGTGAATATCGAGCCACACTCGAAAACGCCGTCGAAGCCAATCTCATGGCTGGTGTTGATCATGAAGTCCGTCTGCGTGCGATCGAACGACAATTGCCGGAAATGGCGGCCGACGTGCGGTGGATTCGCAGCCGATTAGAGGATGAGTAAGTGACCCTGTTGGAAGCAATTCACGTCTACCTCAGCAGCAAGACGGCGTTGACCGCCTTGGTGAGTACGCGGATTTATCGCGTCATTCGTCCGCAGGGATCGGAGCTTCCCGCCCTCGCTTATCGCAAGGTTTCCGGCAGCGATGAACTCTATCAATCCGGCACATCCACCCTCGGCCAGACTCGCATCGGGTTCACCTGCTGGGCCGCCGATCCCAGCCAAGCGGAAGCAATACGGGACGTGATCCGCGACGTGCTGCAAAACTACTCGGGCACGATCACCTCCGGCGCAGAAAGCGTGGTAGTCATGCGATCACACTTGGAAACCGATGCTGAATTTTACGACCCACCTCAAGACGCTAGCGGTAGCGGTCTGTTTTCAGCGAGTATCGATGTGTTTTTTTGGTGGAGGCCGACCGCCCCCAACCCATAAGGAGCTCTAGAAATGACAGCTTACATTTCCACCGGTGTTACCGTTAGCTTTTCCACGCTGTCCGGCGAACTGTTGGACGTGAACCCCGGAGGTGAATCAGCCGACCAGGTGGACGTAACCCATCAGGGTAGCACCGACGAATGGCGTGAGTTCCTGTCGGGCCTGAAGGACGGCGGAGAAGTGTCCCTGACGATACACATGGGAGGCACGGTGCCCGCATTGGGCACGCAGAGCAGTTTGGTAGTGACTTTTCCAACCGGTGCCGGGACTCTGACGGTGACCGCCAATTTGTCGAAGAAGGGGGAAATTGGCGGCTCTCTTGGTGACAAGTTGATTGAGAGCCTGACCTTCAAGGCTACCGGTGCCCCGGCCTGGACGTAGGCATAACCCCCAATCCAATAGAGAGACCAATGACCGAAGAACAACAGAAGCCCGTCGGCGCGGTTCAAAGCACGCGCCCTGAAGACACCCGCGTGGCGAGGGAAGCCAACCTCGACGCCGAGGATTTTGAGGACGTGATATTGGAAGACGACTGGGAGTGCCTGGACGCCGCTACTATCCGGGAGATAGACGATTCCCGGCTGGTCAAGGTGCCTTGTCCC
>DATKZH010000458.1:0-6791 GCA_035528065.1 Thermoguttaceae bacterium
TGATAGGTGTGTTCACATGGCAGCTAATTAGACGCAGCTTTTTTGGGGATCGTCCATCTTGTGCTAGCATGTCCGTGCTTGCACAACATGTGGTATAGAAAATCGGAGAAAATTCGAGCCAGAAGTGCGGAAAAGCCACTGTACGCACATTGCCAACGCGGCTTTCCGGCCTACAATTGAATCGGCATGCAGATCGCTGGGCTATCAAGTGCCCGTGATTTGCACGCCGGAAGAACTTCTCAAGGAACGACCATGAAGCTCGACCCCGTGCTCGCGGAAATCCGGAAAACGCGCGAAGCCTACGCCGAGAAGTTCGCGGGTGACGTGACCGCGATGCTGGCGGACATTCGGAAGCGGCAGGAACAGGGGGGCCGCAAGACTGTGTCTCGCCCCGCCAAGCGGATCGAGGTCGCCAAGGAATCTGCGACGCCTGGCGAATGACGGTGCCGTGGAGCCCGTTGCCGCCGACGTGCTTCGGACGTTCCGCCGTTCGGCAAGTCGTGAGCGCGCTCGGCTCACAGCTCGAACAACGTCCGCTGCTGGTGTTGCGGGGCGGGCTTCTTCTTGGCGCGGTGCTTCCGGCGATCCAGTAGCTGCTGCTCGACGTCGCGGAGGAAGGGGGAGGGCTGGGATGTCTGCACCTTGCCGTGGCGGCGGCGCTTGCGGGCATGGGTGAGAAGCAGGCGGTCTTGGGCGCGGGTCATGCCGACGAAGAGAAGGCGGCGCTCCTCGGCCAGGTCGGCCTGGTCGAGCGAGCCCCAGTGGAGCGGGATCAGGCCGTCCTCGCAGCCGACGATGAACACGACGGGGAACTCGAGCCCCTTGGCCGCGTGGAGCGTCAGCAGGGCCACGCGGTCCGCCCGGGGGTCCCAAAAATCGACGTCGACGCCCAACGCCAGCTCGGAGAGGAACTGGCTCACGTCGTCGGCGTGTCGCTTGGCGAGCAGGCGCAACGCCGGGAGTGCCTGGTCGACTTGTGGATCGTCCTCTCGGACCTTCTCGGCGGCCCGGTTCAGGCGATCGAGCACGGATGGGCCCGCCGGCCCGTCTTCCATTGCCTGGATCACCGCCTGCACGCCCGGCTGGTCGGCCAGGACATCGTGCGATCGCTTCTGGAAGGGGATTCCGGAGCGGGCGAAGGCCTCGACGAGCGGCTCGGCCTGGGCATCGGTGCGATAGAGGACGGCGAAATCGCCGAAGGAGAATGCCTCGCCTTCCTGCCCGTCGACGCGCCCGCTGTCCATCGAAAAGAACGTGTGCCCGCCGATCATCCGCTCGATCGTGTGGACGACCAGCTCGGCTTCCGCCCGGTCGGTCGCGCACTCGTGGATCTCGATCCGCTCGGGGCCTTCGGTGAGGGCCTCCAGCGTTCGGTCGGCGATCAAGCTGGCTGGCTCCATGACCTGGAGCGACGCGTCGACGATGGTCCGCGTGGAGCGGTAGTTGCGCGCGAGCGAGATCGTACGGGCCGACGGGTAGTCTTCCCCAAACCGCTGGAAGCAGGAGACGTCGGACCCGCGGAACCCGTAGATCGCCTGGTCCGGGTCGCCGATCACGCAGAGGTTGCCGTCCGGCGGGGCCAAAAGCCGGATCAAGCGGTACTGGAGCCGGTCGACGTCCTGGTACTCGTCGACCGAGATCCACCGGTAGCGGGCTTGATAGTGGTCGACCAGGTCGGCGTGGCTCTCCAGCAGCCGAACGGGCAGGGCCACCAGATCGTCGAAGTCGACTGCCCCTCGAGCACGGAGCCGCTCATCGTACGCCGCAAGCGCCGCGATCGTCTCCGCTTCGTCCGCCGGCGGGGAACCGGGCGCGTCCGCGTCGGCCGCCGTGGCTCGACGTTTATGCTGGGAGAAACGCGCCAGCAGCCGCGTCGCTTTTCGCTCACTTGCGCGTTGTGGTGTGTCAACCGTTGGATTTTGGGTGGCACGGGCATCTTGCCCGTGCTTTTGTCGAGGCACTGGCGAGACGCCAGTGGCACCCAACTCACAAGACGAGGATTGACTCGCCGCCAGGGCATCTTGAAGCAGTCGGACGCACTCGCCCCGAGACGCCACGCGCAGCGGCTCGGCCAGCCCGAGACGCGAGCCGTGCTCCTGCAAGATGCTCAGGCCCAGGGCATGGAACGTCATCACGGGCACGCGCTCGGCCCGGTCGCCCAAGAGCGCTTCGAGCCGCTCCCGCATCTCCCCGGCCGCCCGTCGGGTGAAGGTGATGGCCAGGCACTCGTGCGGCGGGACGCCGTGATCGGCCACCAGACGCGAGAGGCGATGGGTCAGCGTCCGCGTCTTGCCGGTGCCCGGGCCGGCGATGATCAGCAGCGGACCGTGCGTGATCTCGGCGGCGGCCCGTTGCTCCGGGTCGAGGTCGGCCGGTGGGCTCTCCAGGTTGCATCTACGGGTGCCACGGTTGGCTTGTCCAACCGTGCTTCCGGCACTGCTGGGCAAGCCAGCAGTGGCACCCGACGTGCGAAGTTGAGATGGGCAATTCACTGGGACACTATCGGAAGCCGCGGGCGCGCTCTCGACTCGGCTCGTCGGCTCCTCCTCGCGCTGCGCAGCCGGCGTCTGGGGCGAATGCGTCTCTTCCTCGGCCAGGTCGAACAGCAGCCCCACCGACGCCCCGCGGCGAAGCTCCTCCTTGGTGAACAGCCGGATCGTGCCGTACTGCCCATCGAAGCCGGCGTCGCGAATCACGCGGCCCTCGCGCATGCGGGCGAGGGCTTCGGCCAGGACCGGCGATCCGGCCCGGCGCACGTCTTCCAGCGGGACGCGCTCGAGGATGAACAGCTCGGAGCCGAGGTCGGCCAGCAGGTCTTCGTACCGCCGCTGGACGGCCTTGCTCTGCGGCCCCACGCCTTGAATCTCGGAGAGCACCTCGCTGAGCGGGATCAGGCTGCGAAACGGGGCCGCCCGGGGAGGACGCTCGTGGCGCGCGTCGGGCCGGTCGGCCAGCTCGGCGACGCGGTGCATCACCCCGAGCGTCATCGGCTTGCCGCAGACGGGGCAGCGCCCGTCGTGCTCCCGCGACTGCTCGGGCGCGAGGCAGACGCCGCACTTGCGATGTCCGTCGTAGTGGTATTTGCCCTCCTCGGGGAAAAACTCCACCGTGCCCGCGTAGCCTTCGCCCGTCTCCAAGGCCCGACGCATGGCGAAGTAGTCCATCTCGGTGTCGAACACGCAGGCCTCGCGGCCGATCTTGGGGGGCGAATGGGCGTCGGAATTGGAGACGAGCGAGTACCGGTCGAGGCGTGAGAGGCGCCAGTTCATCGGCGGATCGGACGAGAGCCCGGTCTCCAGGGCGAAGATGTGCGGCGTCAGGTCGCCGTAGCAGTGGTCCACCTCGTCGAAGCCCGACTTGGAGCCGAGCACGGCGAACCAGGGCGTCCAGATGTGGGCGGGGATCAGGTAGCAGCCCTCGCCCGCCTCGAGCGTGATCTCCAAGAGGTCGCGCGAATCGAGCCCCAGGATGGGACGGCCGTCGGAGCCGATGTTGCCGATCCGATCCAGGCTCTCCCGCACCTTCTGGGCCTTCGCGAGATCGGGGACGTAGATCAGGTGATGGACCTTTCGCGTGCGGTCGTCCTTCTTGTAGATGGTGGAGATCTCGACCTGGAGCATGAAGCGGACGGGCGTGCCGCCCGCGCCGCCGAGCCACTCGTCGACCTGCCTCTCCAGATCGGGACGGAGCCGATACAGGCCGGGCTCGGCCGGAACGAGCTTCGCTTGGATCTCGTCGAACCACGCGGGATGGGTGAAGTCGCCGGTGGCGAGGACGGAGACGCCCTTCTTGCGGGCCCAGAAGGCCATGTGCTCCAGATCGCAGTTGCGGCTGGTCGCCCGAGAATACTTGGAATGGACGTGCAAGTCGGCGTAGAACTGGTATCCTTCCATTTGACACCCGTCCGTGTGTGCCGGAATCCCTCGATGGATCTTTGCCTGGCCAAGGATCGCCCGACATGGGCCGGACCCGGGCGCCCCGGGCTTCCGATGGAAGCGCTCCGCCGGTTGGCCGTGCAAGGATCAACAAGACGACGGTCCTGACGATCCCCAGAGTACGAGACAGTATGCGCTCGCCCTGGGGCACACGCAAGATAGTCTCCGTTTGCCGAAACGTCCCCCCATTCCGCGGGTACTGAAGGAGGGCTTGGCAATCGACCGTACCCGAGCGCTCCGCAGGAGTCGCGTTCGCGCGGGAAGCCGCGAGCAACTGCGCCCGATTCTACCAGGCCGCAGCGAGAGTCGCTATCATGGGACTTGCCCTGGTCGGCGCACCCCTCCAACCTCGAACCGCTCGCCCAACGAATGGAGGCTCCACGATGATTCAGCGACCCCGGATCTACCTGCTCGCGTGCGTCATGCTGTTCGCCGGGTGGGACGTCCCGTGCGTTGCGGCCGAGTGCGAAACGACGCTCTGGTATCGGCAGCCAGCGAGCAAGTGGGTCGAAGCCCTGCCGCTGGGCAACGGTCGGCTGGGGGCCATGGTGTTTGGGGGCGTCGACGAGGAGCGGCTCCAACTCAACGAGGAGAGCCTCTGGGCCGGGGAGCCGTTGGACGTCTACCCCGAGCACTTCACCGAGAACTTGCGCAAAGTGCAAGCGCTCGTTCTGGACGGCAAGATCGCCGAGGCGCGCGCCCTCGGGCTGGAGACGCTCACCAAGTCCCCCACTTCCTTCCGGTCCTATGAGCCCTTGGCCGACCTAGGGATCGCAACCGAGCACACGGGCGAGATCGGCGATTACCGGCGGGAGCTGGACCTGGAAACCGGGCTCGCCCGAGTCACTTATCGCGCCGGAGGGGTCCGCTTTGAGCGAGCGGTCCTGGTCTCCGCCGTCGACGACGTCCTGGCGATCCGGCTGAGCGTCGACAAGCCGGGGCGGCTACGTGCCAAGGTCCGCCTCGCGCGTCCGGAGGACGCGACCGTGACGGCCGCGGCGGAAGACCGACTTCACATGGACGGTCAGATCATCGACGTGGCTGCCCCCGAGGGCTTCGACGACAACCCGGGCGGATCGGGACCCGCGGGAGCGCACATGAAGTTCGCCGGGCGGCTCGTGGTGCGGACCGAGCGAGGAGCGGTCACCTCGGACGGAGACACGTTGGTCATCGACGGGGCCGACGAGGCCGTCGTGCTCTTCACCGCCGCGACCGACTACCGCCTCGACAAGATGAGCTTCGATCGCACGATCGACCCCGGCCGGGAGGCGGATCGGATTCTGGACAGCGCCGCGAAAAAGACGTGGTCGGACCTGTTGCGGGACCACGCCGCGGAGCACCGCTCCCGCTTCAACCGGGTGTCGCTGGACCTTGGAGGACCGAACCGGCGCGATCTTCCGACGGACGAACGGTTGGCGGCGTTTCGGCGCGGCGAGGCGGATCCCGGGCTGGCGTCCCTCTATTTCCAGTTCGGCCGCTATCTGTTGATGTCCAGCTCCCGGCGGCCGGGTCGCCTGCCGGCCAATCTCCAGGGCATCTGGAGCGAGCAGATGTGGGCGCCGTGGGAGGCCGACTATCACCTCAACATCAACTTGCAGATGAACTACTGGCCGGCCGATCCGTGCAACCTGCCCGAAACGCTCGATCCGCTCGTCGACTGGCTCACGCGCCTGGCCGAGAAAGGCGAGGTCTCCGCCAAGCGGCTCTACGGCACCCGGGGCTGGGTCTGCTTCCTGGCGACGAACCCCTTCGGACGAACCACGCCCAGCGCTTCCACCCGGCCTTCGCAGTTCCAAAACGGCGTGCTCGATCCGCTGGCCGGGGCGTGGACGTCGATCGCCTTGTGGCGCCACTTCGAGTTCTCGGGCGACCGGGCGTTTCTGGAAACGCGAGCCTACCCGGTGCTCAAGGGGGCCGCGGAGTTCATCCTCGACTTCCTGGTCGACGACCGCGACGGCTTCCTCGTGATCGTCCCGTCGACCTCCCCGGAAAACGCCTACGTCCATCCCGAGACCGGCCAGGCCGTGCGGATTACGCGCGGATCGACGTACCACATGGCCGTTGTTCGGGCGGTGTTCGAGGCGGTGGTCGAAAGCTCGCGCGTCTTGGGCTGCGACGCCGCATTCCGCGAGAAGCTTGAGGCGGCCCTTGCGAAGCTGCCGCCGGTCAAGGTCGGCGCCGACGGAACGATCCAGGAATGGATCGAGGACTACCAGGAGAAAGAGCCGACCCACCGGCACATGTCGCATTTGATCGGCCTCTACCCGTTTTCGCTGATCGACGCGAGCCGCCCCGACCTGTTCCAGGCGGCGCGGAAGACGATCGAGCGGCGCGGGTTCGGCGGCGACGTCGGGTGGAGCAACGCCTGGAAGACGTGCTTCTTCGCCCGACTGCGCGACGGAGAGCAGGCCCACTGGTACTTGAGCCGGCTCGTCGGCCGAAACGCCTTCCCCAACCTGATGGACGCGTGTTTCCCGGGCCGGATCTTCCAGATCGACGGCAACCTGGGCGGCACGGCCGGCGTTGCCGAGATGCTGCTCCAGTCGCAGACCGGCCAACTCGACCTGCTGCCCGCGCTCCCCCAGGCCTGGGCCAACGGAAAGGTCACCGGCCTCCGCGCCCGCGGCGGTTTCGAGGTCGACATGGCGTGGGCCGACGGACGGCTCGTCGACGTGAAGATCAAGTCTCTGCAAGGCGGCCCCTGTGCCCTCCGCCACAAGGAGAAAAGCGTCGACCGACCCACGCGGCCCGGGCAAGTACTGCGTCTGGACGGAGAGCTTCAAGTGATCGATTCGACGCCGTGAGACGCGAGCACGCGCCGTTTTGGAGTGCGGCGACTTGTCGCCGCTTTTCTTG
>DATKZH010000459.1:0-17293 GCA_035528065.1 Thermoguttaceae bacterium
CCCACGGTAAACAGCCAAATGTGACCGCCGGGCCCAACGCGCTGGACCACCCACAACAGTCCGGGGGCCAACCCGATCAAAGCGATCAGGTCCAGATTCCGCACGCACCAGAAGCGGTTGAACTTGAAGAAGACCCCGATCGTCAAGAACGACGAGAGGTAAACCCACGTCGCGGGGTCCAGCTCGTATCCCGGTAGGTAGCCTTGCATCGCCTTCCGCGCACCTGAGGCCGTCGTCGCGCGCCCCCCTGACGCGCACGTTGCCGCCTATTCTTCCGGCGAGATGTTTTCCCTGCCCCAGCCCACAAGCGGCGACTTCCCGATTTCCCTATCGCTTCCAACATACTAGGCCGGTGCCCAGATGCAAGCCCCCCTCGTCCGTGCAAGGAGGCGCACCCGGAATCCTGACGGCTCGTGGGGCCCACGTCCGGCGATCGCTACTCGGGCAGTCTGCCGGCCAGGCGGCTGCGGGCCTGATCCGCCCAAGGGCTGTCGGGAGCCAAGTCGAGGAAGGCCCGCCAATGCGTTTCCGCCTCGTCGCTGCGGGCCAGCTCGTCGAGAGTCCGGGCGAGATGGTAGTGGACGTCGGCGTAGTCGGCGTGATAGGCCAACGCCCCCTGAAAGGCAGCCACCGCCAGTTCTCGCTGGCCCGTCTCGGCCAGCACACAGCCCAGGTTCGCCCGGGCCTCCACGTAGTCTTCGTCCAGCTCGATCGTCGTGAAGTAGCGTTCCCGTGCGCCGCCCAGATCGCCCAATCGATATAACAGCTCGGCCACTTGAAAGCAGATTTCCGGCACGGGGCCCGCGGCGGCCATCGCGGCGCGGTACGTCTCCACGGCCGCCTCGAGTTGCCCCTCGTCCTCCAATCGGGCGGCCATCCGGCACATCTCGTCCGGCGAGGTTGGCGTAAGGTCGCCATCGTGCCGCGTGGCCAGGGAGAGCACGCCGTGCGCATCGCAGGGCGCTTCGCTCAAAACCTCCTGCTGCTCGGCGGCCTCGAAGTCGAACCGCAACTGCCCGCCCGGCTCGATCAGCCCGTCCCCCTGCCGAAGCAAAATCTCCTTGCCCTCGATGATCACCGAAAGCTGGGCCAGCGGGCGCTTCACGCCGGGCAGATACCGGGCCAGCGACTCCAGCTTCTTCTCGATCGCCCCCGGCGACATCCCCGCCGCCAGCAGCTCGGCCAGCCGCCGGGCCGCGGCCACCTCCTGAAAGTCGAAGTAGGGGAGCCTCCGCACCTCGCGAACCGGCACGATCAGACCGCGACGGTGCCAGCGGCGGATCACCGCGACGGGCACGCCCAACAGCTCGGCCAGCATCGCCGGGGTGTAGAGCCGGCGCACCTCCTGCTCCGCCTCGACCAGCCCGAGCCGCTGCCAAAGCTCCGTCTCCGCAATCACCCGCAACGACCCCTGCTCCGCGGCCTCCCGGGTCTCGGCATCAAACAGCTCGTCCGGGTCCCCGGCGTCGCCCAGCGGCAATCCCTCTTCGCCCACCACCACCAGGTGGACCGACGCGTCCGGCCGCTCGACGACCACCGCCCCCTGCTCGCGCACGAGCCGGGCCGCCTCCCGCTTCGACATGCTCGCCAGCTTGCCGACAAAGGCGATGCGGGTGCCTTGAAGCGTTTTTCCGGCTTCGTCGTTCGTTTTCGCGGTTTCGTCGTTCGAGTCGAGAGACATTGTTTTTCGCCCCAGGTCCCCTTGCCGTCTGACCGAGGGACAGAGTGAGGGTTTCTCTAGGATCAGCCGAAGCTCGCGGAGTAGTAGGCACACGCCGTGTGCCGTAACCGGCGGACGGCACACGCCGTGTGCCTGCTACGGAAGTCGCGAAGCTCCCTTTCGGCCGATCCTTCGTATGGACCGGCGGCACTCGTTGCAGTCTTTCCAGGACGGGCCAGGCTTCAATGTCGCCGAGCGGCCCGACGCTGTCAATGCGGCGGTGCAAGGGTGCCGGACCAAGGCAGATTACCCGGCCGCAGAGCGCACGAAAACGGGGCACCGACTCGTTGTCCGGCGCCCCGGTCGTTGACCCGCTCGACACGGGCTCGAAGAGCGGCGATCACGGACTCGGCTCGCTCCTGCGGCCGTAGACGTCCGAGGGGGACGTTGACGGCTGGGGCTGGCCGGGTTGCCCCGCGCCCTCGCTCGTGCCGCCGGGAGCCGGTTGCTCTTCCGCGTCGACCGGCTCCGGCATCGCGTCCGGCGAGAGGGTCGGGCGCACGTCGCCCGGGTCGACGGGGCTCGGCGCACGCTCCGTCGCGTACGTCGTCGAGCCGGTCGAAACGTCGGACGACACGGCGCACTCCGACGACACGACACAGGAAGCGACCGGCACCAGACACGAATCCAAAGGCACCCGGCAGCAGACGGTCCGCGGCACGTATCGCGTGTAAGTCACGGGCACCCGCTTCTGGACGCACCGCGGCACTCGGACGGTCTCCTCAAAGGGCATCATCCGGCAGACGCGAACCGGCTCCTGCTCGACGCGCTCCTCACACACCGTCCGATACGTCGTCACCGGCACCTTGCGGACGTGCTCTTCGGTGACCATCCGGCAGACCCGCTCCGGCACCTGCTGTTCCACCCGCTCGACGATCGGGCGGCAGACCGTGTACGGCACCTTGCGGACGTGCTCTTCGGTGACCATCCGGCGGACCTGGTACGGCACCATCCGGCAGACCTGCTCCTGCTGGTAGCTGGTCACCTGCACGGGGACCTGATGGGTTACCACCCTGGGCATCAGCGTGGTTTGTGCCACCTGAACCGGCACCAGGCTCGACTGCCACGTGCGTTGGACCTCGTAGCGGCCCCGGGGCGTCTGTTCCCAGTGCAATCCTATTCGCCGCCAATCCACTTCGCCGGTGGCCGGATTGGTGACCCAGCCGGGCTGCTGCCACGTGAGCCGAGTCTTCGGCCATCCCGGCTTGAGCACCGTCTGGTCGGCGTAGCATCCCTGGTCGCGATATTCGGTCCGATAGGTCGTCACCGGCTCGGTCACCGTGCAGGACTCGTTGCGGTAAACCGTCTGCTGAACGGGCCGCAGCACCGTCTGACACTCCTGGCGCTCGCGCGTCTCCGAAACGGGCCGACATACGGTGTACCGCTCTTCTCGCTCGCAGGTTTCCTGCACGTAGCGGATCCGGTTGTAGCTGCAATCGCGCGTCTGGGTTTCCCACACCGGCCGGCACACCGTGTAGCGTTCTTCGCGCTCGCTCGTCTCCGCGACCGGACGAAGCACCCGATAGCGCCGCTCGCGCGTCTGCGTTTCCCACACCGGCCGATAGGTGGTCACCTTGCGCTCTTCGCAGACCGTCTCATACTCGATCCGATACGCGGTCACCTGCTCTTGGTCGTACACCGTCTGAGAGACGATCCGATACACCTGGCCGTCCGCGCACGGCATACATGCCGACGTGGGACAGCAGACCTGTGCTCCGGCCGGGCCGACCCAGAGCAAACCGCAGAGCAGCGCCAAGGAGATTCGCACTTGTGTCGTCATGCCTGATTCACCTCGCCGGCCTCCGAAGCCGGCCGCTCGTTGTCACGGGGAGCCTCGAGGTGCCGCTTCAAGCGCAGACCTTGCGCGAGAAGTTCACGATACACCTCTCCAAATGAGTGTGGCGAATAAAAGCCGAATGGGCAAACGGAAAAGTCTAACAGGCAGAGGTCAAAACGCCCTTACTGTAGACCGGGTAAGGGGTTAAAAAAACCAAAAAACTCTGAAGTCGCGAGTCCCTCTCTCCGAAGCCCCGTTGGTCCCCGATCGCGTAACCTTTACGAAGGCAACCACTTATCACGCGATCTCTTACAACCGTTACAACCGGCCAGGTCGTTTTGGCGGCATCGGTGCCAACCGGACACTTCCCGTCGTCACGGCAAAGCTTGTCGACCGTCGACGTCCACTTTCGGCCCGCGCCCTCGGAGCCGATGCAAAATCTCGACGGCCTGAGCTCGGACCGCGCCGTCCACCTCCGCCCCCGCCAACCGTTCGATCGCTCGCTCGAGCCGGCTCCAATCCGCGCTCGGGTTCGCCGCGGCCAACTGGCCGGCCGCCCGCAGGGCATTGACCAGGATCACCGCCCGTTTGAAATCCCGAGCGGGCTCCTGCTTCTCCACGTCGACGCCCGCCGTCTCGTTCGGATCGAGCATCTCCAGGAGCACGTCGACCGCCTTCGCGTTGCCGTGCCGCGCCAGTCCGGTGGCCGCGTTGTAGCGGACGTCCGGGTAGGCGTCGGCGAGAAGCGCCGCCAGCTCGGTCTCGGCCTCCGGTCCCCCAATCACCCCTAGCGTGAAGGCGGCGGCCGAACGGAGCGGCGGACGCGCGTCTTCGGCCGCCCCCCTGAGAGCGGAAATCAGCTCGGCGCGCGATCGCAGCCGGCTCGGGCCAACGTTCGACGCGAGCACGGCGATCGCCTCGATCGCCGACCGGCGCACGTCGACTTCCCGCGGATCGCGCTCGGTCGTCGCCGCCTCGATGAGCGCCGGCAGCGGCTCGACGAGGTGGAACTCGCCCAGCGCCCGGCACAGATACATCCGCAGCGTGATCTCGTCCTCGCGCGTGCCGCCCGACTCGATCTCCCGCTCGAGGATCTCCATCAGCCGGGCGGCCAGCACGGGGTCACGCTTCAGCCCGGCCCCGCCAGGCTCCCGGAGCACGCCCGCCAGGTTCACGGCCGCCCGCCACCGCCGGTTGCCCCCCTTTTCCAGCGCATCGACCATCGAATCGACGTCGCCGGGCGAGAGCGTCAGCCAGCCGATGACCACGACCGTCAGCACCAGGGACACCACCACCAGCGCGGGAAGCAGGATCAGCTTGCCCGGCATCCCGAGAGGAGGGGACTCAACGGGTGGATCGTCGCGGTTTGGCAGGCTCTCGCAGGACGGGGACATGCGCGCAGGGTGCTTGTGGCTGGCGAGCGGTTCGTCTCCGAATCAAGTCTAAGGCCGCCGGCCGGTCCGTCAAGCAAAGGCGTTCGGCCGAAGAGGGCTACCGCGGCAGGCTATCGGCATGTCACAATGGCCTCGATGCGATACTTGGATCTGACGCTCCCGATCCCGCCGGAGAACCTCGCCCTGGACGAGGCCCTGCTGGAAGAAGCCGAGCGGGCCGGACGTCCCACGGAAACGCTGCGACTCTGGGAGCCGGCCGAGCCGATGGTCGTGGTGGGCCGATCGTCGCGGATCGACGCGGAAGTGGATCGCGAGGCGTGCCGGCAGCGGGGCATCCCCATCCTGCGTCGCCCAAGCGGCGGGGCCGCGGTGGTGACCGGCCCGGGGTGCCTGATGTACGCCCTGGTGCTCAGCTACGAGCGGCGACCCGAGCTGCGCATGATCGACCACGCCCATCGGTTCGTGCTCGGCCGGATCGCCTCGGCCCTGCGACCGCTCGTGCCGGAGGTGAGATGTCGAGGAATCAGTGACCTCGCCATCGGCCAAACAAAGTTCTCCGGCAACAGCGTCCGCTCGAAGCGGGACCACCTCCTCTACCACGGCACGCTGCTGTACGACTTCCCGCTCGAGCTGATCGCCCAGTGCCTGAAGCTCCCGCCCCGCCAGCCCGACTACCGCGAAGGCCGGGCGCACCGCGAGTTCGTGGCCAACCTGCCCGTCACGGCCGCGGAGATCCGGCGCGCCTTGGTCGCGGCCTGGGACGCCAAACAGATACACGGCGAATGGCCTCGCGCGGAGACGGCACGCCTGGTGGCCGAGCGCTACGGCCGGCGGGAGTGGAATGACAGACACTGAGAGGCGGCACCGAGCCGCGGGAACGCCGCCGCCGCTCGGCCGAGTCAGCAAGTTGGCCCTGGGAGGAATCGGAAACAACGCGTGATATCCGGTCGCGAATCTCGCTGCTGCAATGGGAGAAGCGCGTACCAAGATCAAAGCCGAGGCAGCACTCGCGCCTTGCCGCGCCGATAGCTTCCCGCGGCCTCGCCCCGGGAGAGGATTTCCGATGCCCCCCTGGTCAGAGCGTTCTTCTACGCGCAAGCCGTCGTTTTCCTTGCCCTCCTGGCTTGTGTGGGTGCGTTGCTCGGGGTGGTTGGACGCATCGTGATTGTGCGCAAGGCCCCATCGAGCTGGAAAGTGCCGGTCGTTCTGGGCACTCTGCTCGGCGTCGTGCTGCCCTGGCCAATTGTGAAGCTCTTGCTCGCTGCAGATATTGTCCAGCTTGGCCCAGGCGGCCAGTCCGGCGTGGCACTCGTGTTGCTCGACCTGCTGCTCACACCCATCGTCGCGTGCGTCGCGGCCTTCCTCGTCACTCGGCCCAAAGGCCATCCTCGGTGCCAGTTCAGCCTTGGGACGTTCCTGGTGTGGGTGCTCATCGTGGGGGCTACGCTCGGATGGTACGGCCGTCGATTCCTTGAGGCCCGAAAGGTCAGGCAACCGCCCGAAATCGTGCTGAGGCTCTCCCAACTGGGAGGTTCCGGAAGTCCGCGCTCGAGCCACCCTTTCCACAATCTCTTCCTTCGCCTGGACCGGGCTACGAGCCCGGAGGAGACTCAGGAGCTTCGTGAGATCCTCACGGAAGGGTCGATCGGTCGTCCAATGAGCAGTCGACCGCGTAACATTCTGTCTCCTTGACGGCGATGCCGATCGACGCTCTTCGCACGATTTCCGCCGCTCAAATTACCCCGAACGGGTGGGGCGGATTCGTGTGGCACTCCGCTCCGATTCGGGAATTCCTCTTGACTGGGCGTCCTGCCGTGATAAGATGGAAATGCGAGTTAGAGTCGGTTTGGCCTGGGGGTGGTGTCTGCCCGGGCGGTGTTGCGGGTCTCGTCTCGTTGCCGGCAACACCCGACCAAGGGCGAGTTTCGTGACGCTTCCTTTCGGCCTTCGAAAACCGTAGGGGGAGTGCATCATGAGGCTTGCCCGCTCCGGTCCGTTCTGATTGGGTACCTGGCTCGCCTGCCGGGTACTCTTTCCCATCGCCGCTGGTTGCCGGAGCATGCGCGCGCAGCCGGTCGGCGAGCTCAAATCCGGCGCCGCCGGTGGCTGGAAAGGAGGTGCGGCTGATCACCGGGCCGAACAACCGGCTTTCCCCGACCGTTTGTCTCTAAGCTTGGGAGTGAACTTCAACATCGTTTTCGCGACTGATTCTCAGGCGCGTTTGCCGCTTCGGAATAGGCTGCCATAATCGTGGGCCGTGCCCTCTTTGGGTGGCACGTCCCTAAGAAAACGTGTCAGATCACGTGGCCCTGTTCCGAGTGACAAGCGCGCCTTGTTCGTTTGGTTTCCACGCGCCGCGTGCCCGGCGACCTCGTTCGATCCCTGCCGGTGTGGTCGCACCCCTGCCGAGTTGATTGACCACGCGCCGATGCTCGGTTCGAATCGAGGCCGAGGCGGTGCCGGAAAGGCTTGGGGTCGGCCGAAAAACCACTTGGGGACTGTAACGGACTTCGCGCAGCGAAAAAGGGAACGTCCCCTTCGGAAACGCGGAAGTTATTCTTCGGCCAATCCTTATCGGCCATCGGCCGACTCGCCACGAGCCCCCCTTCAGACCGCCCCGGCCAATGCCATCTTCTTGCGTTCGGCGATCACTTCTTCGGCGAGGCTGCGGGGCAGGCGTTTGTAGCGGGCGAACTCCATGGTGAACGTGCCTTGGCCTTGCGTCATGCTGCGCAGATCGGTGGAATAGCCGAAAGTCTCGGCCAGGGGGACCTCGCCTTCGATCAGGGCGGACGGGCCGAGCATTCTGGCGCCCAGGACGATGCCGCGCCGGGCCGTCAGGTTGCCGACCACCGTGCCCTGGGCCCAGCCGGGACACTCGATCTCGATCTTCATCGCCGGCTCCAGCAACACCGGCATGGTGCTGGCAAACGTCTCGCGCATCGCCGTCAGAGCGCACGTCCGGAACGCCATCTCCGAGCTGTCGACCTCGTGATACGAGCCGTCGGCCAGCGTCACGCGCAGTCCGACGACCGGGTAGCCGGCCACCGGCCCCTTGAGAATCCCGTGGCGAAATCCCTTCTCGACCGCCGGGATGTACTCCTTGGGAATCCGCCCGCCGGTGACGCGATCCTCGAACAGAAACGTCTCCTCGGCGTCCTCGGGCAACACGTCCAGCGTGCCGATGACGTGGGCGTACTGGCCCGAGCCGCCGGTCTGCTTCCGGTGCCGCACGTTGAATTCGGCCGCCCGCGTGGGCGCCTCGCGGTAGTTGACCTTCGGGCGCCCGACCTCCACCTCGACGCCGAACTCGCGGCGGATCCGCTGCACGTAGATGTCCAGGTGCAATTCACCCATTCCGGCGATCAGCGTTTCGCCCGCCTCGGCGTCCTTGGTGACGCGGAAGGTGGGGTCCTCGCGGCGGAAGCGCCGCAGGGCTTTGGCGAGCCGGTCCGCCCCGTCGCGGCCCAGGGGGGCGATGGCCATCGAGATCACCGGCTCCGGCACGTACATGCTTTCGAGCGTGCAGTAGGGGTATTCCGAGGCGTAGGTGTCGCCGCTGGCACAATCGACGCCCAGCACGGCCACGATGTCGCCGGCCGTTGCCTCGTCAACGTCTTCGCGCTGATTGGCGTGCATCCGTACGATGCGGCTGAACCGCGCCTTGCGGCCGGTCCGCTGGTTGAAGTAGGTGCCACCCTTCGTGAACGTGCCCTGATAGAGCCGCATGAAGGTCAACGCCCCGAACGGGTCCTCGGCAATCTTGAACGCCATGGCCACCGTCGGCTTGCTCGGATCGGAACGCAGCGAGATCTGGCCCCCGGGGTCTTTCTGCGCGAAAGCCGTTGCCCGGGCTTGAAGCGGCGAGGGCAGGTAGCGCACCACGGCGTCCAAAAGCGGCTGAACCCCCTTGTTGCGAAAAGCCGAGCCGAGGAAGACGGGCATGAGCTTCAACTCGACGACCGCCGCGGCGATCACCTCGTGGATGAGCGTCTCCGGCACCACTGCTTCCGAGAGCAGAAGCTGCGCCAGCTCGTCGCTGTACATCGACAGGGCTTCGAACATTCGGAAGCGGGCCGCGGCGGCCTCGCCGGCCATCTCGGCGGGAATCGGCTCGCGGCGAACCTGCTCGCCGTAGAGGCCGTCGAAATAGAGGGCCTTCCGCGAGATCAGGTCCACGACCCCGCGGAAGCCCGCCTCGCGGCCGATCGGGATCTGCATCATCACGGCGTCGCAGCCGAGCTTCTCGCGCAACTGCTCGGTCACCCCGCAGGGATCGGCGCCGACGCGGTCCATCTTGTTGATGAAGGCCACCCGAGGAACACGGTAGCGCTGCATCTGGCGATGGATCGTCAGCGACTGGGCCTGGACGCCTCCGACGGCACAGAGGACGAGGACCGCGCCGTCGAGCACGCGGAGGCTCCGCTCCACCTCGACGGTGAAGTCGACGTGGCCCGGCGTATCGATCAGATTGATCGTCGTCACGTCCCACTTGACGGAAGTGGCGGCGCTGGTGATCGTGATGCCCCGTTCCCGCTCCAGGTCCATGTAGTCCATGGTCGCGCCCTGGCCACGGACCTCCTGCATGCAGTGGATCCGCCCGGCGTAGAACAGAATCCGCTCGCTGAGCGTCGTCTTGCCCGAGTCGATGTGGGCCGAAATTCCGATGTTTCGTAGGTTGCTTTGGTCCATTGGTGCTCGATGGCTGTCCAAACGGGTGGGTACCTGCCCCACTGTACGGATGGTACGGTGTCCCGGACCTCAACGACGCCACGTGCCGCGAGGTCAAGGATGGATCGGGGGTGAGGTGCGTCAACAGGCTTGCCTGGCTCCTCCGGCAAACCTGTGATCCTGCGATGGGATGCCCGTGGGAGCCTCTACGCGGGAAAGAGGAAGCGGTAGGTTGGAGACGAAGCACCTCGACGGCGAATCTTGAAGTATATCATCGACCCGGGGCAGGGACAAGGCCCAGGAATTGCGGGTAGTGGTGCAGAAACCCGCGGCGCCAAGGAAAAAACTGGGACGACGCCTTGGTTGACCGCTACTGCGGCCCACGGCAGACTGCTGGAGTAGGCTGTCACCCCTCTCTTGGGTGAAGGTGCCGCGAGGGTGCCGCAATGACGATCGCCGCATGTTACGTATCTTCTGAAGGGGTTGTGCCGGGAACGGACAGTACCTCGACGATGCGAGTTCCCGGCATGTCTGATCAGCATTTTGACTACGAACAGAAGTTGTTTGAGCTTGGTGAGAACAGTACGCTTGCGATAGCAGCTTACATCAAAGGCATTTGTCGAAAGTATCGAAAAGATCGCCCCGGTGTGGAAAGGTGGACATTGCCGCAAGTTGCGGCGCGCGAAGAATGCAGGGAAACCGGCGGCGACCGCCTCACCGTCCCTCGCTCAAGCTCCCGACCGCCATGCACCAGACCGACCGGCCGGGAGAGCAATTCGCGGAAAGTACAGGACAGATGTTGGGAAAGGAGGTTCCAGATATCCGCATTCTTCTCTACGTACTTGGACCAACGGAGCCATTCGTAGCCGGGGTAGCCGCTGAACTCGCAGCGGCGGACGGTCACCAAGTCGGCGGCACCGGCCAGGATACCGCGATGAACCCCAAGGAAGTGGCAGTCCTCTACCGTGATGTGATGTGCGTCGTCATCGAGTCGGATTCCCAGCTCGGGCGCGAGCCGAAAGCGGATGCCTTGCACGACCACGCATTTGCCGTTGATCCTCAAGCCCACGCCACCGGCGCGGCCGACATCGCGCCAGAAATCGGCTTGCCCCATCTCGGCCTCGTTGCCCACATATGCCCGATGGCTCTCCACGGTCGCCGTGTTGGGATCTTGAGAGTTGGCCAAGCGCAGATAGAGAAAGCCGTCTTCCCAGGCGAATCCTTCCGGTGGGCCGCCAAGCGATCGGGCCGAGTCGCGGAACTGTGTCAGGTCGCCGAGTGTCTCGTAAGCGACCAGGTTTCGATCATCGACCAGGACCCAGCGAACGCGATGACCGACCCGCGAGCGATAGAGATCGTCCGAGACATGAGTGAAGACGAGCGTTTCGGTCGGCGTGCCGCTGAGCACGACGGTGCCCGGTTTTCGGGCGCGGAGGATGATCGGCGCATCGAGTGTGCCGCTCTTGTCAAGGACCACGTTTTGGCGATAGGTTCTCGGCGCGAGTTCGAAACTATCGTCGGGCCCGGCGACATCCAAGGCCGGGCTGACGTCGTCCGAGGAAGTGAGTTGAATAGTCGCGGCGGAAGCAAATCGAACAATCGAGCACGCAAGAATCGCGAGCAGCAACGCTCGATGCGCGAGGCGGAACGTGGTACGTGAAGGCCGGCAAGTGTGATCTGATGCGATACTATCTGCTTGGCGTCGTTTCCGAGCACAAGCACAACTGGATGCGTATGGAATCGTAGTGATGATTGCGAGCAAAGTGGGTACACGTCTCATGTTAGCCTCTCTAAACGAACACCGCTGCGTCACGGCGCGGCCGACTGGCGAATTGTGAACGCACCGGCAGGTACCGACATCCTGCCATTGCCGTCCACCGCGGCGATGCGTCGGTCATTGGTCGGGTCACGATCCTGGTCGGTCTCGTAGACAATGCCGCCAGCCAAGTAGCCGTCGCCGAACTCGACGGCCGTTGGCTGGCTAACGGTCAGGCGAGCCTCCGCCTCTGTCAGGATGGCGGTCACCGCCTGATCGGCTGTGAGCGCAAACGTCTCGGCTTCGAGCGTTCGGGCCGACTTCACGAAGACGGCGCGTGGTGTCCGCCGGAACGCGGCAAGTCGAGCATCCGTCTTCATCGGCCCGTGTTGCCACTCGCCAGGCGATGTTGCCCAGACCACCGTATCGTCGCCCACGTCGCACCCGACAAGATCATCCGTTCGGATCGGCGATACCCGCGGCAACGTGTGCTGCCGCGAAGTGGGGTACAGCAACGCGAGGAACCTGACTTCCCGCCGCCTAATCCGCGGGGTCACTCTGAGAAACCGATGTCCGTTCTTCTCGACGGGCTCCATTTGTCTGTCCTCGGGCGAGAAGAGCCGCACCTCAAGCGACGCCTTCGGTGCCTTGAACGTAGCGCCGCCGGAATCGCGAACCTGGATCTCGGTGGTTGGTGGCACAACTTGCGAGTGCAGCAGCCACTGGTACTCGTGCGGCGCGTCGTCTTTCCTCACTTCGTCGGCGACGATGAAATATCCGGGTCGCATGAAGACGACATGGCGTTTCACGAACTCGGCTGGCGCATAGGCGACCGTGCTGTCCGCCTCGAAATAGTCCATCGCGTTGGTGTGGAGGAAGTCCCGAACCGCGCCGAGCATTCCGCTGCTGCGCTGCCCCTTGCCGTCAATGAGCACGACGCTGTGTGATTCGGACTCAGCCTCCCACCCACCGTAACCCGTGTCGTCGACGAGGTGCTCGCCGTAGGCCGTGAGTACGAAGCCACCTTGATCGGCATGGCCGTGCGACCCGTACTCTCCGCATTCCATCGCGAGAAGGACGCCGTTGGGGTCGTTCCAACCGGTGCGGAGAGACACGCGTCCGTCCTCGGGCCAGTGACCGGTCAACGCAAGTCGGGCTGAGGTGTCGGGGTCTTCGGTCGGCACGTCGTCGTCGTACCAGACAACGCTGTCAGGATGCCCGTGCTGGTAGTTCCAGACGGGAAACCCTCGCCCCGGACCATACATATTTTCGAACAGCCAGCGGATCAGGCCGTCGTTGTGGATCGCGGCAATTCGCGCGAAGCAGGCACCCGCGGGATGGAGTGCTTCCGGCGGCCGGCCGGCGAGGCGCCGACCGTCGTTGAACGGTGCGAAGTGGTCGCGAGTCGGTTCCATCATGTACAGGTTGTAGAGGCACGACTTGCGCAGCAGTTGGTCACGATACTCAAACAGGTTTTCACCGTCCGCTCGCAGCAACGCCGAGGCGAACGTGGTGAGGTATTCCATGGCGTACTTGTGGTACATCGGGCTCTCGAAGTAAGCGCCGTTTGCATCGAACCCGCCGTCCATCAGCATCTTGACTTGGGCGACGGCTTCCTCGAGCCACGATTCGGCGTGACTGTCCTCGCCCATCAGCGCCAACGCCGCCATGCCCAATCCGGCCGCCGCCACGGCCTGCCAGTTGTTTCCATGGTCCGACGCCCACCAGCCATGAATTGTGTCCCTGCACGGCGTGCGCGCGGCAACCCAAATCCATTGCGCCTCCAGGTCAAGGCGACGGCGGACGGCCTTGCGCTGCTGGTCCGTCAGATGCTGGCAGAGCGCGTCGTATCCCCACGCCATGCAGTCGAGATACTCCCCATTTCCCAGGACACTCGTCGGGTCGCGGCCGAAATCGCGCTCCGACAAGCGAGACAGGTAGTCGACCCCGCGGTCGCCATACGCCTTCTCCCCGGTCAGCGCGTATGCGACGGCCACCTCGTTGAGCGCCTGGGCCGAACCGCGCGGAATCTTCAGCGGCGATGGTGATGCGATCTGCCTGTCGGCCGCCGCGAGCAAGCCATCGTAGTAGTAGCGGACGGGATGGTTCGCTTTGCCGCTGATCTTGTCGTTGGCCGCCTCGACTTCCACTCGCGAGAACTGCAGCCGCGGGTGTTCACCCGGCCGGAAGTTCTCCCACGGATCACCGCGCGGCGCGGACAGCCGGGCGCCGGCGACGTAGAACGGTCCGCCGCGCGTCTTCGCGATGCGGAATCGCGTGTTTCCCTGGGGCAACGATACCATGCAGTGGTACTGGCCCGACCGCGCAAGCGTGCCGTAAGCCTTCCAGGCGCCTTCGAGTTCGACGCTGAGTTCGCCGACGCGCTCTTGCTCGATTCGCGCGATGTTGACGCCGATCGTGAGCACGTATTCGCCGGCGCGGGGCGCCGCGAAGGACCATTCGATGACTTGGTTCCGCCCCGTCGATACATGCCCTGGCTCCATGCCCTCCTTGCCAAGCTTTGCTTCCCCCTCGTGCGCTCTGAACTCGTCGAGGTAGTCTTCGCCGAAACGAACTACGTCGACCTGACGTCCGACCTGGGTGAAATCGACTTCTCCGACCTTCGAGGCGGCAATCTCTTCCGCCAAACGCCGCTTCGCGTGGGCCGCCTCACGAGCCTTCCGCACGATGACCTCGACCCGCCGATTTCCAGCGTAAGGCTGGAACAGATCGGCGTCGGTCGGGGGCTTCTGCTTCCCCGACGGCTGGAGCTTGCCGCGGTAGAGCAGGAAGCAATCGAACGTGGCATTGCCATTGCGGGGCTCGACCTCCAGTTCGAACGTGTGCTCCCCGGCAGCGAGATCCACGACTCCATATCTCGACCACCCGGCCGCTCGGTTACTTGCCAGGACCGTGCTGTCCTCGAAGGGAACCTCCTTCCCCGCGTCGCGCCAAGTCTGCTGGTCGAAGCGCCACCGGTTGGCCAGCGCCAGCGTGCGTGGCCACTCCCGCGCCCAAAGGTGGTACTTCGACGACTCCGGCACGCGGACCCGATACCGCGCGAAATATCGCCCCTCTTCCGGCGGCGTTTGATCGACCTTGTGCATCAGCGTCAGCCAGTCACCTCCCGATAGCCCGTCGCGCGCCGTCCCGCCCATCTCCAGCCACGAGTGTTCGCGGAAGTTGGTGTCGACGACGTCTTCGGCTTCCCACCAGATGATCTCGGCGCAGGTGCCTCCGCTGGCCAACATCGGCCCGATCATGGACAGCAGGATGAGGACAGGTCTCATTTGTTCTTCCTTCACGATCCAAGCGGACTGATAACGATCAAAGATGACCGAGCGTCGATTCGCTACCGTGCCCCCAAGTCTATAGTGACAGGGGCCGAAGCTCAACAACTGCCCGCATTGTCCAGCGCGTTTGATCGCGGTTTCGCAGGTCTGGCCGCCTTGGTCGAAGCCGCTACGGATGGCGTCGAGCGACGTCCGTTCACGTCAATCGGCGAAGTGTTGGAGAATGGGTGACAGAAGGATGCAGAATATGTAATCTATCGATGGTCTGGCGAGACCAGACGATTCCGGGTGCTTGAAGTAACTGACCACCTGGCAAGCGGGTAAGTTGCCGCGAGTCTTGTCTTCTCAGCCGCGGGACGGAAGGCCTCGGACGCCCAGCTCACGAAACGGAGGACCCCGGGAGACGGTGATGATTGGAACAATAAGTAGAATCGCACTCATCGTGTCCTGCTACCCAAAAGCTGATCCGGATGTTGTGAGAGTATCCAGAGCCCCGGAGGGGCGGAAGGAGACTCTCGATGAGGAAGAAGCACGAGAAGCGACACACGCCAGAGCAGATCATCCGGAAGCTTCGCGAAGCGGACGGGATGCTCACGGCGGGGCCACGTGGGAGCCGGCGGTGCGATTGACCGATGCTCCGAATTTGTCCCGCCGGCCGATGATTGCCGCCGCCGGCATCGAGCTGCATATCGTCTGGTTTGACAATCGAGACGGGAACCTGGAGGTCTATTACAAGGACTCACAAGACGGTGGTGACACTTGTTCCGAGGACGCGCGACTGACCCACGCGGACGGAGAATCGCGACACGCGGCGATCGCCGTCTCGCGCAAATCCGTTCACGTGATCTGGTCTGATGACCGTGACGGCAACACGGAAATCTTCTACAAGCGGAGACCAAGGTAGTCTCGATACGCCTGAATCGCCTCCTCGCCCCAGACGGCGTCGTCGAGTCGACCGGCCAGTTCGCGGCTGGTCGCCCCGGTATTGAAGACGACGACGGTTGCACCGAAGTCAAAATGCCGACTCAGATATTTACCCATCGAGACACCTCCAAGCCCTAACCCTCGCGGAGAGGCCTCCGTGCTTGCCCAGGGCGGATTGCCGTGTGCGGCCAGTTCTTCGTAAAGAACCCGGAAGTCGTCTCGAAGGGGGCCTACCGGGTAGGTGGTCCAGCCCGGCCGACAGGAGTCGACCAGCGCGATCGAGATGGGTGCATTCGTGTACTGTACGCCCGGCGAACCGATCAGGCCGGCACCGGCCGCCACGTGGGTATACATTTTCTCCGCGGGAATGCCTCCCTCGGCCAGCTCCGTGGCCCAATAGGAAATGTAATCCTGATTGACTTTGGCCAGTGCCGCGGCAAAATCCTCCGGCGGATCGGCTTGGCTGTAGCCGAGGTTGGTCAGCGCGTTGTAGCCCAATCGGCTCCGAGGCACGCCGTCGCGATCCATCATCCGGGCAATCCGAGGGTTGAACTTGTCGATGCCCTCGTAATTGGGAAGTACCGGCTCGGCCCCCACCGTGACGCCGGCAAACAGATGTGCCTTGCCGGCTTCCGCAAGTCGGTCCAATCCTGCCGCGATCGACGGGGCAATCACGGCTCTGGCTATCCGGGACACCTCTTTGAGCACCTCCGGACTGTTGTAGCAGATCACCGGCGGCATTTGCTCCGGCGTTCCCCAGTCGCGATAGCGATGCGGATGGGGCGTACGGTCCCAGTCCATCCATTCCACGTTCCGCACGTTGTCCGGATCGTATCCCGGCTTCTCTCGGTCAGCGTAATTCCAAAGGTCGGGCCTGTTGGTCCATTCGAGGTTCTCCACGGTGAAATAGACGGCCGTCTCATGCCGCAAGGCCACGTCGAAGGCCGCTTTCACCCCCCGAGCCAACGTCTGGGGATCGGCCTGTTCCTTGAAGAAGTGATCGGGGTCCAGTCGCCACGCCGGGATAATCAGATGAAATCCCCAGTTGCGTTTAGCAGGATCGGAAACGGGACCAAGCCGTCGCTTCATCTCTTCAACGGCTTCTTCAAGCTCGGCCACCCTGCCGCCGTAGAGATGTCCGACCTCCTTGAGAGGCAAAACCAGGTATTGGGTCTCGTCAACTTCCCGACGGAATCGATCTAGATGCTCCATGTTGGCTGGGTCGCCGGGCCCCACTTCGAGTATGCCGAGAGCACGGTCGAGGAGCGCTTCGGCGCGGGCGAACTGGCCTTGCTCCACCAACGGTTGGAAATCTTTCATGATGCCGCCGATGCGCTGCCACTTTTCCGCGCGTCGGTGGAATCGCTGCATCTTCTCCTCCAGCGAGCGCGGCGGACGCGTCGGCTCGTCTTGAGCGAGCAGCGATGCTCCCCCAATCAGGAGAAACACGAGAGCCAGCATCGTGGACATCCACCTGGTTGTGCCGCAAAGCGTCATGTTCTTCTCCTCAGCCCTCAGCCTGGAATGTTCTGGATTTCCGTCTTCTACAATGGACTGCTAGCCCGCCTGGGGCAGATACAAAGGCATCGTCCACAGTAGGGCGTCAGTCCGTTATATCGTTTCACTCTCTCCTGCCAGGGGTCCATTTCCGCCTTGTAGCGCAAGAGTTCCTCGGCGGTGGGCTCGGTTTCCGGCATGGGAATATCCTTGTAGCCACCAGTGTAGAGCGACAACTACTTTTCCGGTCGGGCGACAATT
>DATKZH010000460.1:0-2031 GCA_035528065.1 Thermoguttaceae bacterium
CGACATGTCGCTGGTGGGTCCTCGGCCGGAGCGGCCCGAGATCATCGAGAAGTTGGAGTCCGTGTACCCCGACATCCGCAAGCGGCTGGCCGTCCGGCCGGGCATCACGGGCCTGGCCCAGGTCCGAAACGGGTACGACACCTCGGTCGATGCCTTCCGCGGGAAACTTCGGGCGGATCTGGAATACATCGAACGCCGCAACTGGAGCACCGAACTGCTCATCATGGCGGCTACGGTCAGCAAGTTCAACGACAAGCAGTCCCGTTAGCGCCTCGCAGGGTTTGGAGTGACGTCGTGTACGGAGAAACTGGAATGGCCTGGACGCCGCGGCGCGGGCCAGACGGGCGCTGGGCGAAGATTCTTGAATGGGTAAGTAACGGTTCCGTGGCGGCCGGCGGCCAGTGAAGGCCCGTCCGGCCCCCGGAAAAGGGGTATTCGAGGGTCAGTCAAAAGAAAGGAAGGTTGGATCTCATGAAACGCATGACACTTTGGATGGTCGTGGTGGCTCTCGTTGCGTGGACGGGCGCGGCCTCGGCGGAAACGGTGAACACGGTGGAGGCCACGTTCACCGACATCGTCAACCGCAAGGCGGTCCACGTCCAGAATGGCAACGAGCTGTACGTCTGGGCTGGGCAGTCCCTGTTCAAGAATCTCGGCATCTCCCCCAACTTGCCGTCCAACCCGGCGTACTACCTGGACGACTGGTTCGGCGGGTACTGCATCGATCTGCACCAGAGCATCACGTTCGGCTACACGACGACCTGGGACCTGAAGACGCTCGAGGAGGCACCCGTCGGTAGCGTTCCCGGTCCGGGCATGGGGACCGACCGGGCGCAGTTGCTGAAGCGGCTCTGGGCCAATTACTACACCGACTTGCACAACGCCGAGTTCCAGGTGGCCGTCTGGGAGATCCTCGCCGAGACCTCCAGCGTCTACAACGTGACCAACATGAACGGGTCTTTCTACGCCACTCGCACCAATGAGGTCGACATTGACCTGATCAACGACTGGCTCGACGTCATTACCGCCACCAACTACGGTGGCCAGGAGACCTCGATTATGTGGGCCCTGACCAGCTCGGCGACGCAGGACTTCGCCGTCCTGATCGAGACGGGCGGCGTCGGGCCCGGGCCTGATGTTCCTGAGCCGGTCACGATGTTCGGCCTTTTGGCGGGGATTGGTTGCCTGACCCATTACGCACGAAAGCGCGGAGGGCGCGCATCCGTCCGGTAACGGACTGGAAGGGACAGTCATGACGCGCACATTCAGACTCATTGGCGTGGCCGCGTTGCTCTGCGGACTCTCTTTGTCCGCGGCGCGAGGCGACGTCGCGATTCCCGGCGTGCCGTTCTACCCCTGGTACTACGGCTGCGGCCCGACGGCCGGGGGCATGATCATCGGGTACTGGGACGCCAACGGTTACGGGAACCTGGTTCCCGGCTCCAACGACTGGGCCACGAACCAGACGGCTATCGAGACCATGATCGCCTCGGCCGAACACATCGCGGACTACTGGGGAACCGACGCGGACCCCCCGCTTCACACCGACAACTCGGTGGCCGATTTCATGCATACCTCGCGCGACCCGTTCGCGGATGGTGACAGCCCGTTCAGCCGGCAGGACGACGGCCTGGTCGGGTACAGCGTGTACAGCGGCTACGTGTGGGCCACGGCCGCCAACACCACGTATATCGAAAACGACCTCTGGGACGACGGCACGTACTGGAACGATTTGTGCGCCGAGATCGACGCCAACCGGCCCGTCGAGTTGTACGTGGACAAGAACGCCGACGGCACACCCGACCACTTCGTGGCCGTTTACGGCTACGACGACGCGACCGGGCAGTGCATCGGTTTCGACCCGTCGGACGCCACCGGCGAGAAGCGGTTCGACTTCACGCCGGTCGCTCCCGGCCAGGCCTATGGTGTGCGAGGCTCGACGTTCTTCGCGCCGACGCCTGAACCCGCGACGCTTGCCCTCTTGGGCGTGGGGGCCGCCGTGGCCGGGCTGAGTCGTTACTTCCGCCGGCG
>DATKZH010000461.1:0-4037 GCA_035528065.1 Thermoguttaceae bacterium
CGTCGTCGTAAGTGATCACCGGGTCCCAACCGGTCGTGTCGCAATAGATCTTGCCGCGTTTGTCGACGGCGAACCGAATCGCGTCGCCGGCCCGGACGTCCAGCTCGACGTTCGGCTCCACGCCTGCGGCGTCCTTGCCGTCGATCTCGGCTTCCCAGACCGTGCGCCGGCCGTGGCGAATCCAGAGCCGCACGCCGTCGCCGTCAAGGTGCAGCTTGAAGGCGCGGCCGGTGATCCGCACGTGCCCGTCGCGGGGCGCGGTGAAGCGGCGGACGCTGGGCGTGTTGGCGCCGGGATGATGCCAGTTCTTACCCACCCGGGTCCAGTCGGGCCCAGTCCAATACGTGGACCCGTACCAGACGTCCGCGCGATAGGTCAGCTTCCGGTAGCCTTCGTCTTGCGCATCACGCAGGCGGAAGGTCCAGTCGGCCAGGGAAACCTGCTCGACTTGCCGCGATTCGTCGGCGCCGTTGGTCAATGCGGTCTCGATCAGAACGAGCTGCGATTCCGGGAGCCAACGCTCCCGGCGAACGACGGTCAACCCACTGACGGGATCCGCGGCGGTGACCTTGGCCGTCTCGCTGGAGGAGACCTGCCACCGGGCAGCCAGCGCGTCGGCGGACGCGTCGGACAGGCACACCGAGAAACCAAGCCCTGGCTCCATCTGTCGGATCAGGGCGTCGGCGGGCGCATCGGCGAAATGCGACGCCGGCGGCGTCCCGCACCAGGCAGTCGGGATCGCACCAAGAACGCACATAACCAAGCACAAACCGACACGGAGCGGGCAACCGGCAATCACTACTTCACTCCCTTTCGAGATGACTTCATGCGGTCCGGGAATCCCCGAGACGACTCACCTCTATCTAGGTGCCCCCGCGTCGATTGTCAAGGACTCCGTTCTCGCGGACGGCGAGGCCGGAAGCGGAGATTGGCAGGCAAGCGAGCTTGGCTCTCTCCCTCGCGATGGTCACCGATGCCTCGGCGTCCCGCCCATCCGCTCGAGCCAGATCCGATTCAGCCGCATCAACTCCTCGCCGTTCACCTGGGCGGGTTGGACGACGAGCGTCGCCGGGCCGGCGGCCAGGTCGAGCGTGCCGACGGTGCGGCGAATGAACACGTCGGGCGTGACGGTCGCCTCGACCGTGCCCTCCAGCGAGCGGTCGCCCACGGCGATCCGGAACCGCGATCCCGCACTGGCCGGCGCGGCCCCGTAGCTGACCCTCACTTCGTACGACCCGGCGCGGTCCACGTCGATCTTCCAGCGTGCCGACTCGCCGGGCTTCTGCCAGCCGTCGATCGTGTCCCAGTCGTAGCCGAGGAAGGTGTAGTGCGTGTGCTCGCCTTCGAGCGCCGCCCAACTCGCCTGGAGCTCGACCGGGTTTTCCTCGGGGCGGCCGACGGGAATCGCCACCGGCTCGTAGACCTGGCCGGCCGTCACCTCCCGGAACCAACGCACGAACTCCGCCCGCATCTGCTCGACGCGTTCAGGCTGCTCCTTGGCGAGGTCCTTGGTCTCGCCCGGGTCGTCGAGCAAGTCGAACAGTCGGCCGTCGGCCAGTTTGTAGCGCGGGCCGCCGACGGCCCACCTCTGGTCGTCCAGCGGCACGTAGCGGTTCCACGTGTGGTAGACGTAATCGTGCGGACTTGCGCCGTGGCCGGTTTGGAGCAACTCGACGATGCTCTGGCCGTCGATCGGGCGGTCGCTTGGCGGGGAGGCGCCGGCGAGCTCGCAGATGGTCGGAAGCAGGTCGACGTGCGAGGCCATGGCGTCGACCTTCGCGCCGGCGGGGAAATGTCCCGGCCACCGGGCGAAGAACGGCGAACGCACGCCCCCCTCGTACACCGAGGCCTTGCCTCCCCGCAGTCCCGCCTTGTAGAACTTGTGGATGCCGCCGTTGTCGCTCATGAAGAAGACGATCGTCTCTTCGCGGAGCCCCAACCGGTCGATCGCTTCGAGCAGCCGGCCGATGTTCTCGTCGCACCGCTCGATCATCCCGTAGATGTGGGCCTCGCGCACCGGAAGCCCTCGCTCGATGTACTTGCTCAAGAGCGCCTGGCCCCGCTCTTGGAGGTGCACGGCGTGTCCGAGCACCATCGGCTCGTGCGGCACGTTGTAGGGCAGGTAGCAGAAGAAGGGGCGGTCGCGGTTGGACTCGGCGAACTGGATGGCCGCGTCGGTCAGCACGTCGGTGATGTAGCCGCGGATCTGGACGGGCGTGCCGTTGTGGGTCAACTGGGAGGGATGGTCGTAGCGCTCGATGTGACCGTGCGAGAACGTCAGGGCGTCGTCGAAGCCCTGCGCGTTGGGCGACGAGGGAGCGTACCTGCCCAGGTGCCACTTGCCGAAGACCCCCGTGCGGTAGCCGTGCTCGCGAAGGATCTCCGCGACGGTGATCTCCTCGGCCCGCATCGTGTCGCCGCCGAATCGGGTGTTGTAGAGCCCCGTGCGGAGGTAGTACCGGCCCGTCATCAGCCCGGCGCGCGTCGGGGCGCAGACCGGCTCGACGTAGAACCGGGTCAGCTCCACGCCTTCGCCGGCCAGCCGGTCCATCACCGGGGTGTCGAGCTTCTCGCTCCCGTGGATGCCCAGATCCCACCAGCCCTGGTCGTCGGTGACAATTAGTACAATGTTAGGTACACGCCCGGAATCGCGTTCTAATCCCACCATTTGCGAAGGTATTGACAATAGTGCCGCGCTTGCGATAAGGGCTAGTGTAGTTAAATCGTGTAGCTGATGGCAGGGGACTTGATATCCCCTCATGGGCGTCATATATGGCATGGCATCGATCCCTTTAGCGACGGCACCGCTTTCGGTACGGCAAGCGTTTTTCAACTGCCGCCGGGTTGCACTCGCGGAGAATGCGACAACCCCGGTGGCGGACCGCCCCCAAGTATCACGCTTCCCCATTGCAGCGTCAATTCGCCAGATCAAAGCAGGAAGCCCCCCACGTGAGCAACTACTATGGCCAAGAAGCGAAAACGCAAGTCGCCGAAAGGCGTTCGACGCAAACGTAGGCAGCCCCGCGGATCGGCCTGGCATTGGAAGCAGATGGACAGTTGGTACTATACCCAGCCGGGCACGAAGAAGCGCATCCCATTGGTCGACGACAACGGCAACCGGATTCGTGGCGAGGCTAACAAGGAGGCGGCGCAACTTGCCCTTGCTCGGGTCAAGCTGTCGCGGGCGATGGAAATGGGTCAGGCTCCCGAGACCGACGGCCCGTGGCTGGTCGCCAGGGTCTGCTCACTGTACCTTCAGCACTGCGAGAAGGCGCTTGCGAGCGGTACGGGGAGTGAGAGTCACCGCAACTCGGCCTCAACGTACTTGAATGACTTCTGCGAGTATTGCGGGGCGCTTCCTGTCTCCGAGTTGAGGAAGGGGCACTTGAAGACGTGGATCGAGCGTCACCCCGGTTGCCGTTCCCCGGCAACGCATCGCCACGTCATCTCGGTGGTGACGGCCGCCTTCAACTATGCCGAGACGATGTATGGCGTGGCAAACCCGATCAAAGGCTACAAGAAGCCGAAGGCGAAGCCACGCCTGCATTCCTTGTCGCCAGAGGACGAGGCTGCGATCTACGCCAACACCGACGAGGCGTTCGGCAACTTCATTCTTGCCGCAATCCACACCGGTCTGCGGCCGTTCTCGGAGTTGGCTCGGCTGACCGCCGACGATGTCCTCGAAACCGAACGCGGCATGATGTGGCGGGTGTACGCTACGAAGACAAAGAGAACTCGAAAGATCCCGGTGTTTCCGAAAGTCGCGACGTTGACGCGAAAGCTGATGAAAACGGCTCCGAGGGCGTCAAACATCCCCCTATTTCGCAAGCGGGCTATCCACTTCGCTCTCGTTGCGACTATATCTTGTGGTCTCCCTGTGTCTTGCGTTCTTGCCGACCCTTGCCGCCGACCAAGTGGCTGTAAGCCACTGGATCGACGCTCACGCTTTGCTCCAGGAGACGGTAGAACAGCATCGCAGGAGCGTGGGATCGCCGTCGGTTGAAACGGAAGGCGTACTCATCCAGGTAGTAGTCGAG
>DATKZH010000462.1:0-4181 GCA_035528065.1 Thermoguttaceae bacterium
CCCGAATCCTCCGACATAACGATACGTCCCGGTCTGAAGAAGCTGACCCCAGCTTCCAGGATCGGGGTGCCTCCCGAAAAACGCCAGGAGCCACTTGACGCGGAAGACTCTTTCAGGGAAGTGGCACCCAAGTCGCCGAGGCACTACTCTTTCAATGGGCTGCTAGGGCGCCGGTTTCAGGAGGGCTTCGGGCGAGCAGGAGAGGAGCGGGGGGACGCCGAGGAGCTGGACGTAGAAGTCCTCGAGCACGCCCTCGGTCGGTCGGCTGATGCGAAGGCTCCAGACCTCGCCCGGCGGGGCGTCTTTGGGATCGCCGAGGCGCTCTTCCACGTCGACGGCGAAGAGGTGGGGCCGGGTGATGTTGTCCACCTCCTCGATCACGCTGCCCGAGGCGCCGCAGAGGGCCGCCTTGACGCGCTCGCCGACGTTGGAGCCGGTCACCTTGACGCCGAACGTGTGGACCGCCCGCGGGACCCAGAAGAAGAGCTCGCCGCGGGCGCCGAAGAAGTGCGTCTGGGCCTCGTCGGAATAGGTGCATAGCGGGTGGGTGGTGGAGCCGACGACGACCGTGTCGCTCTCGGGCCGGCAGACGATCTTGTGCGCGCCGGTCTCGCCGGCCGGGAAGGAATAGGGCGTTTCCTTTCCGCTGGGCGCGTCGGGGACTTCGACCGCCTTGCCCGACGGGGCCGTCACCTGGACCGGCACCGGCTTGGTGCGATCGCGGACCGGGAGGACCCGCACCGTGAACGACGCCGTCTCGCCCGCTTTCGCAAAGAGGACGTACTCGGCCAGCTCCCGCTGACGCCAAGGGCAAACGCGGTAGCCAGCCTTCGGCGGTTCCGGGGAGACCGGCTCGAAGCGGACGCCCGCCGTCGGGAACCGGGGGACGTCGGCCATTGCGGTCCAGGGCATCCACTGGGTCAGCGTCTTCTCGTCGAGCGAATAGTCGGTGCGGTGGCCGTCTCGCTCGACCGTGAGCGTTCCGGTGACGTCGACCACGCGCCGGGTGCCGCTCCAGTCGAGGAAGGTCATCGGCGTGCGGTCGAGGGGGTCGTTGACGAGGCACTCGGTGAACGTGACGCCGCCGACGTTTGCGCGGTTGTCGTTGCCGGCGGAGAACGTGATCGGGGAGGCGTCGGGCGTCTTGAGCGCCGTGTCGACGATTTGGCAATCGACGAAGCGGAGCTTGCAGGCCCGGGCGGCGTTCTCGGCGATCACGACGCCCTGCCCGGTCTTCTCGAACGTGCAGCCGGTGAACTGCGCGGATCCTTTGGTCGGGCCGTCGGGGTGGGTGTTTCGCGTCGCCCAGCGGAGGGCGCACCTGGCGTCGCCGACGGATCGGCAATCTTCGATGCGGATAGAGACCGGGTCGGACGAGCCATTGAGGTTCTTGAGGTAGAACTCGTACCCGTCGCCGGCGTTGTTCTGGGTGACGCAGTTCCGCATCACGCAGTTGACCAGCTTTTCGCTGGGGTGGTTGGGCTCGAAGTCGATGCCGGCTTGCGGCGCCGTGCCGGACGTGTTCTTGAGCACGCAGTCCTCGATGCAGAGGTCTTCGGCGCTGATCACGCTGATCCCCTGGCGGTGATTGGCGTCGCAGACGACGTCGAGGATCCACACGTCGCTGTTGGTCACGCCGGCCTTGGCCACGCCGAGGTAGATGCCGTCGCCGCCGCTTTCGGCGAGCGTGAGACCCGCGATGCAGACGTGCGAGCAACTGCGGATGCTCAGGCAGTGGCGCCACTCGGCCTTCTCGTACTCGTCGCTTTGGTAGTCTTTCTTCCACATGCGGAAGGTGGCGCCGTGGCCGGTGAGCGTGACGTTTTTCTTCAGCGCGGCCGTGAAGAGGCTATCGCCCTTGCCCTGGAACGCGCCGCGCTTGGCGAGCACCACGACGCCCTTTTCAAAGACCACCTCTTGGTCGCCGGCCAGTTGGATCTTGCCGACGATCCAGGGCGTGCCGAGGTTCTCGACGATCACCTTTTCGGCGCCCGAGTTGATGGCCGACTGGAGGGCCTTGGTGGCGTCGGCCGGGTCGTATCCCCACCAGGCGGCCTTGGCCTCTTTGCACTTGCCGGAGAGGACGTCGCGGATCGCCTCTTCGTTGACCTGACGCGGGGCGGCGAGCAGGTTCGCGCTCGAAAGCGCGGCGGCCAGGCAGAAAAGGATGGCGGTTCGTCTGTACTTCGGGCTGATGGGATGCTCCTCGTTCTTGATTGATGTGCCGCGCGTGCGAACTTCGGGAGTGACCTCGGGCTCGGCGCCGCGTGGTCAGTCGCCGCGTCCGTCGAGCAGCTTCTCCCGCCACGCCGGCTCCAGTCCGGCCGCTTCCACGCGCTTTAGCGCTTCGGCCGAGTCGGGCGGCAGGTCGCCGTCGGTTAGCAGGTTGTCCTTCCAGGTGTGCCACTCGGGCTTGTTCTGGTTGTGGCGCACGGGCCGGCCGGCGGTCCGGTAGATGGCGTTCTCTTCGATCAGGTAGGCCTTGGAGCCCTGGTCGAGGAAGATGCCGTTGTTGGGCGCGGCGATGGCGTAGCGAGAACGGTGCACGTCGTGCAGGTGGTTTCGCAGGAGCACCGTGCCGGGCTGATAGCCGAGCGAGTAGATCGCCCCGCCGTCGCAGACCTGCTTCATCACGTCGTAGACGTGGTTGTAGCGGACGAGGTACTCCCGCGCGACCGTGGGCGAGTCGTTCCACTGCCACCCGATGCTGATGCCCGTGTAGGGATGGTCGCAGACGAGGTTGTGCTCGATGGTCGTCCGCTGGGCGAAGCCGGCCCAGATCGCACAGGCCCCGTAGTAGACCTCGCCCGAGCGGTGCACGTAGTTGTTGGCGATGCGGTTCTCCTTGGGGACGAGCTTCTCGTCGTCCGGCCCGCCGACGTTGATCCCGTTTCCGGCCAGGTCGAACACGGCGTTGCCCTCGATGCGATTCGCGCGGCAGCCTTCGCCGAGATCGATGCCGCTTCCGCCGGTGTGGGCGATGCGGCCGGCCGTGAAGCTGCACCCAGTCGCGTGCGTCCACCGGACAACGCACGGCAGGCCGCCGGTGATTCCGTCGGCGCCGTAGCGGAACGCGGCCTGACGCCCGTGGTGGCCTTCGGGCGGGAGGGGCAGGTGGTTGTGCATCACGGCCAGCCCACGGAAGTGGAGGTTGCGCACCGGGCGATCGGGCGTGCCGGCGATCTCCAGCACGTGGCCGAGCACAGGGGCGCTCACATCACATCGGGTCACGTCCTGCCCTTCGAGCGGCCAATAGCGGAGCACGCCGGTCTGCCGGTCGAGGTACCACTCGCCCGGCTCGTCGAGCATCTCCGGGGCGTTCTCGAAGAAGCATCCGCCGCCCTTACGGGGCCGGTTGCCGCCGAAGTAGTCGACGTGCGGGCCGCGGAGCACGACCTTGCCCGTGGCCGGGTCGACGCTCTCGACGCGCTTGTGCAGCGTGGCCCAGTTCTTGAGCACGATGACCTCGACGTCGTCGAGATGGCTCCACGGCTGGAGCACGCCGGGCCCGACGGTGAGCGTGTGGGTCTTCAGGTCCTTGGTGATCTCGGCGTCGACCAGGCGGAAGCAATACTCCTCGGCGCTCCGGTTGGGCGTCCGGGCGCGCACGGCCCGGGCGCCGTCGACGAAGAGGTCGCGGAAGTTCCACTTGCCCCGCTTCACTTCGGGTAGGGTGACCTGCCAGAGGTCGGCGTCGCCCTGCGCCCAGCCGGTGATGCGTCTGCCGCCGCTGAGGATCGGGGTCCCATCGCCCCAGGCGGCGTAGCTGACGGCGTGCCGTTCGGTGCCGGAGTCGTCGGGCGTGAAGACCAACGGCTCGTCGAGGAAATACGTGCCGCCGCGGATGAGGACGGTGAGGTCACCGGCGAGGCCCGCGGCGGTCTTCTCGCGCACGGCGTTGCGTGCTCGGGCGACCGTGGCGAACGGTCGCTCGGCCGTGCCGGGTGCGTCGTCGCGCCCGTCGAGGGCAACGTAGACATCCCCCTTGACCTGTTCGGCGACGCCCGGCTGCACGCACGATCCCCAAGCGATTGCCGTCAAAACGATCGCTGCCGTGACTGCGGGCCTCATGGTGTGCTCCTAGCGTTTGGATGGTGTGTCTGCCGTGTTTACGGAGTAGTAGGCACACGCCGTGTGCCGTAACCGGCGGACGGCACACGGCGTGTGCCTGCTACTGAAGT
>DATKZH010000463.1:0-7290 GCA_035528065.1 Thermoguttaceae bacterium
CCTGGCCACGGTCCGCGTCGACCACGTTACGCAATGGCTCCGCGACAAGTTGGGGATGACCATCCCTGCCCAGCAAGCCCTCGCGCTTCGACAGAACAAAAACGTCCCCCAAATACGAACAAATTCTTAGCAGCCCACGCGCCGTGTGCCTGCTACTTTCATCGAACGCCATGAACGGCTACCTGGCGGCCAACGCCGCTGCGTCTTCGCAGACGACGCGGAAGCCGACGTTGTGCACCCGCTGCCACGCCGGGTAGCTCAGCCGGAAGGCCGAGCGGCACCGCTTGGGGCGATCGTGGTAGGAGCCGCCGCGGACCACCTTGCGGCCTTCGCTCGTAAGCCGGTTGCGGCCGTCGTCATCGCGGTAGGGATACGACTGGTAGCTCGACAGCGTCCATTCGGCGGCGTTGCCGTGCATGTCGAACAGGCACCAGGCGTTGGGCTGGTAGCTTCCGACGGGCGCGGTGGCGATTCCGCCGTCTTCGAATCGCGTGTCCGCGGGGAAGTCCTGCAAGACGACGACGCCCCCGGTGACGTTGTAAAGGGGAACGATCGCCTTGTCGGCCACGTTGGCGTGCCGGGCGAAATCCGTATCGAGGTCGCCGTAATTGAGATCGCCCGGCGTTCCCGATCGACAGGCGTACTCCCACTGGGCCTCGGTGGGCAGCGCAACCCGCAGGCCGCTCTTCTCCGACAGCCATCGGCAGAACGCGACCGCCCGCTCCCACGATACGCGGACGACCGGCTGGTTCGGCTCGTCCATGGCGATTCCCGGCCCGTTGACGTCGAAGGACCGCTTCATGAACATGCCCGAGAAATGCGAAGGATCGAACCGGCGGAACTGCTCGTTGGTGATTTCGCAGGCGCCGATCCAGAAGTCGCGCCGGATGACGACCGGCGCGGGTGGATACTCGTCGGCCTCTCCGTCGCACGAGCCGATCACGAACTCGCCCGCGGGGACGCGGACCAGCTTGAGCCCGAGCCCGTCGCCCAGGTCGATCGTCTTCTCCCACGCACCGCCGGCCTGCTGGCGCCGCCGGGCCTCGTCGGCGTCGAACGGCCATCCGGAGGCCGTCACCCGTTGCGGCTGGCGCTGGGGGAGCGGATCAGGCAGGATCGGGTCGCGGGGCTGGCGGGGGACGTCGGGGACGTGCTCCGGGTCCTCTTTCGGGCCGCCGTACATCTGGGCCAGCTCCCGCCGGCGTCGATCGGCACCGCGGGGGATCGGGGCCACTTCGCCCCACGTGCCGTGACACGGCCCGTTCAGATCGATCCAGGTGAAGAGCCGGTCCCAGGCCTCCCGGCCGAGCTTGACGTTGTGGTGGCCCTTTTGGAGCATCTCGACCAGCTCGCTCGTATCGGCGTAGTACTCGCCGGGCACGTGCAGCCCGACGTAGTCCTCGATGTTCACCCGGCGGATGAAGGGGATGAGTGCCTCGTAGGCGGGCGTGTAGAGGGTCTTGCGATCGCCGATGAGCTTGTTCTCCGACTTGTACGGGGCGAACCGGTCGCGGAGCTCCCGCAGCCCGGGGTCCAGGCGGGTCGCCCCCAGATTCGAGATCGGCAAGCCCTCGTAATTCGTGGCGAACCGCTCGGATCGCAGGTCGGGGATCGTGCGGCCGTCGTCGCGGGGCTCGCCGTTGTGGCACGCCACGCAATACTCGTCCAGCACGGGCTGCACTTCGCGCTCGAAGTCGAAGCCCCGCGCCGGGCCGTACCAGGGTTCGAGGTCCACCGGCGGGCGCGTGGCGGCCAGCTCGAACCGGGTGATGGGGACGTCCCTCGGTTGCTCGTGGCAGCCGACGCACGACGCCTTCTCGCCCGGCATGGCCGTGTACCAGCTCCGCATCACCGCCAGCGCTTTGCCCTCCTCGTCGAGCGGCTGCACGCTGATCGGCGTGTTCGCCGGCACGCGGAACGAGGCCGAGCCGTCCTCGTAGACGGGCACGGTGCCCAGGATCCGCATCACCTCCCACGGGCCGCCGCGGCCGATCTTGTCGGGCCCGGCCATCCCGGGGTAGCCGTAATGGTAGGCCACGAGCCTCAGCCGCTTCACCGAGCCGCGGGGCACGCCGGCCAGCCCGGGGCCGCGGTAGACGTCGTGCAGAAACACGGTGGCGTCGTCGCGCTTCGGATCGACCCGGTCCGGGACGACCGGCGGCTTGCGCGTGGGCTTGACGGGAATCGGCTCGAAGAAGTCGAGCTGGGGGTCGACGGCCAGGGGGAGCATGTTGTCGAACACGTCGACCAGATAAATGCCCCAGGGAGACTTCTTACTGAGCTGCGCGGCGACGATGAGGTATTTCTCGCTCAGCGGGTAGGGATGCAGGAACTTCGGCCACGAGTCGCCGATGAGATTGTCGCGGATGACGGGCACGGGCGGCTCGCCGCGGTGCGCGATCCGGTGAACGATCCCGTCGGCCCCGTGCCAGCCTTGGGTCGTGTCCAGAACGACCAGCTCGCCCATCCGATTCGGGCCGTGGTAGCCCGACAGGATGCACGCCAGCTTGGTCGGCGACCCGGGAATCGCCCGCGGAAAGTAGAGCGAGTTGGGATAGTAGGAGTTGCTCCCGTAGACGGCCCGCTGGAGCGTCCCGTCGGGGTTCATCACCATCAAGGGGCGCAGGTAGATGTGCATGATCCCGGTGTAGTCCCACCGGCTGAAGATCACCTGGCCGCTCGACAGGACGGCCGGATGGAGGTCGATATCCTGGTCGAAGCACAACTGCCGCATGCCGGAGCCGTCGGCGTTCATCGAGTAGATGGCGCACGCCCGCTCCTTGCCGTGCCAGCAAGGCACGCCGGTGAACGAGGCCGTCGAGGCGAACACGATCCGCCCGTCGGGCAGGTAGCAGGGGTCGAAGTTGTCCACCTCGGGCTGTTCGCGGGAGACCTGGCGCAGGCCGGAGCCGTCGACGCCGATCTCGTGGATCTGCCACGTGCGCCCGTTGGGCATCGTGAACAGCAGCCGGTCGGCGTCGAAGTGGAGGTCCATCTCCCCGACGTAGAAGCCCTGCTCCGGTCGAAAGAGGGTGCTGAGCTTCCCTTTGGGCCGGACCGGCGAGAGGACGGCGATCTCGTTCTCATAGCCGGATTGATCCAGGCACGCGTTGCACTGGTGATTGGTGGGCAGGCCCAGTTGGCCCCGCTTCCGCTTGAGGAGGATCAGCTTGTCGAAGTCCAGAAGCGGGTTGTCCAGGAGCGCTTCCCAGCGGAGCATGTTGAGGTCCGCCTGCGTGGACCGGTCGCCCGAGCGACTGGCTTCTTCCAGCGTCTCCCACCGGGCCAGGTACTCCCCCCCGCGGGGATACCGGTCGCCGAACGTGTCCGTCAAGTCGGCGATCGCCAAGCGCACGGCTTCGAAGTCGGGCTTGTCTTTCCGGGGGCCCAGGGCGGCCGCCTTCTGCGCCGGCTGGGCCGCCGGAGCAGGATGTCCGGCCAAGGCAAGCACGGTCGCCATGATGACCGGCATAAGGCACTTGGAAGTCATGTCAACGGTTTCCTTGGTTCCCTTGTCTACGCGCGCCAATAGGCCCCGCGATGCGAGGGCGTGAGCCTCCGGTATCGGTATCTCCCGAGCCTACGCTCGGGGCTCGCCCGGTAGTCTTCTCAAGGCCCCTGCGACGATGGTTCGATCTCGCCGGCCGGCCGCGAGTTTCTCCGCAGGTCTTCCTGGAACGCGATCGCCAGGTCCCGCAGCCGGCGGACCACGTCGGCATGACGGCGAGTCACGTCGTTCTGCTCGGCGACGTCCCCCTCTAGATTGTAAAGGATCGGCGTGGGGTTCAAGTGCAGTTTCCACGGGCCGGAGCGGACCGCGGCCAGCTCCCCCAAGTTGCCGTGGTAGAAGAACGCCTCGTGCGGCGACTTGGCCCCGGCTGCGCCCGACATCAGCGGCCAAACGTCCTTGCCGTCGATCACCCGGTCGGCGGGGAGCTGAGCCCCAGCCAGACCGGCAAACGTGGGATAGAAGTCCATCGAGGTGACTACTTCCGAGCAAACCTTACCGGCGGGGATCCGGCCGGGTCCCCAGACCACGCAAGGCACCCGCATTCCCCCCTCGTACGTCGTGAGCTTCCTCCCTCGAAGGGGCAGTGCGGAGGCGCCTCGCGAGCCCGGCCCGTTGTCCGAGGTGTACACGACGATCGTGCGGGCCTCCAGATCGAGCTTTCGGAGCGTGTCCAGGATCTCGCCCGTGCTCCAGTCCAGGCACTCGATCACGTCGCCGTAGAGCCCCGCGCCCGACTTGCCCTGAAATCGCTCCGAGACCCCCAGCGGCATGTGGGCCATGGTATGGGCCAGATAGAGGAAGAAGGGGCGGTCTCGGCTTCGCGTGATGAAGCGGATGGCCTCGTCGGTGTAGAGCTCGGTCAGCTCGGCGGGGTCGGCGGGCCGCTTGACCACCTCGTCGTTGCGGAGGATCGGCACGCCGCCTTCGTCGGCCAGATAGTCGGCCTCCAGATCGAGGTTGTGCAACAGGCCGTAGTAGTCGTCGAATCCCTGCCGTGTGGGTCGAAAGGGCGGCAGGAACCCGAGGTGCCACTTCCCGATGCAGGCGCAGGCGTAGCCCCGCGTCTTGAGCAGCTCGGCCAGGGTGATCTCGTCCGTGTGGATGCCTTTTCTCGAATCGGGCCGCAGGACCCAGTTGCCCAGTCCCACGCGTCGGGGATAGCACCCGGTCAACAAGGCCGCGCGCGAAGGGCTGCAAAGCGGCGCGGCCACGTAGAAGTCGGTGAGCTTCATCCCCTCGGCGGCCATCCGGTCGATGTTCGGCGTCTTGATCGTCGGCGACCCGAAGCAGCCCAGGTCCTGATAGCCCTGGTCGTCGACAAACACGATGACGAAGTTGGGCGGCCGCTCCTGGGCGGACACGTCCTCAGAAGCCGGCACCGACGTGCTCAGGAGCGATAGGAGGACGGCCAGCCCGCATCGGACGATTCGAGAGACTCGCATTGAAAACATCATAGGCTCCCTGCGGTCTTGAGGTTCAAAACGCCGTCGCCGGGAAACGGGGCGGTGAACTCTTCGCTGTTGCCCCAGGCGTCGTCCTGAAGCTCCCAGCCGCGATGCCTCAACCAAGCTGCGGCAGGAAGCTCCGCAAGTAGGTCGCGCTCTGGCGGAGGGCGGCTTTGCGCATGGCGAGCGAGCCCTCGTACGCCCGGTCTTCCACCTCGATGCAGACCGGCCCGCGGTAGCCCACGTCGCCGAGCACGGAGAGGAAGCGGCCCCAGTTGATCTCGCCGAGCCCGGGCAGCTTGGGCGTGTGGAACTCCAGGGGCGTGGCGAGGATACCCACGTCGTCCAGCTTGTGGGGATCGATCCGCACGTCCTTGGCGTGGACGTGGAAGATCCGGTCGGCGAACTCCCAGAGCGGCCGCACGTAGTCCATCTGCTGCCAGACGAGATGCGAGGGGTCGTAGTTGAGCCCGAAGTGGTCGCTGGGGATTTCCTCGAACATCCGCCGCCACACGGCCGGCGAGTGGGCCAGGTTCTTGCCGCCCGGCCATTCGTCGCCGGTGAACAGCATCGGGCAGTTCTCGATCCCGATCCGCACGCCGTGCCCTTCGGCGAACTTGACCAGCGGCCGCCACACCTGCCGGAACCGGGGCCAGTTGTCGTCGACCGACCGGGTCCAGTCGCGCCCGACGAACGTGTTGACCTGATTGAGCCCCAGCCGCTCCGCCGCGCGGATGACTCGCTTCAGGTGGTCGGCGTAAACTCGCGCCTCCTTCCGATCGGGCGCAAGCGGATTGGGATAGTAGCCCAGCCCGCTGATCTCGACCCCGGTCGCGGCGACCAGCTCCATGACGCGACCGGCGTCGGACCGGCCGAAGCGGTCCACGTCGATGTGCGTGATCCCCGCGTAGCGCCGCTCGGCCTTGCCCTTGGGCCAGCACATCAGCTCGACGCAGTCGAACGCTTCCGCAGCGGCGAAGTCGACAACCTCTTCCAGCGAAAGCTCCGGCAGGATGGCACTGACGAATCCGAGCTTCATGACGATCTCCAGTTAGGGACGTAGGGTGGGCCGGATCGCATCCATCTACACCGAGATCCACTTCTCTTCGCGGTGGCTGCGAAGGATCGCTTCGCAGAGGACGACTTCGTGGTGGCCGGAGGCGAACGTGGCGTAGCGCGGCTCGCCCGAGCCGCCCGACGCGACCGCGTCGTAGAACGCCCGGAAGCACTGCTTGAAGGCGTCGGGGAAGCCCTCGTTGTGGCCGCCGGGGTAGTTGATGAAGCCGCGCGGGACGTCGGAGACCAGGGCCGGGTCGCGAATCAGCGACTCGTTCGGCCCCGCGCGGTGCCCGATCCAAAGCTCGTTGGGCGTTTCGCTGTTCCAGGCCAGCGCGCACTTCGAGCCGGAGATCTCGTAGCGGAGGCAGTTCTTCCTGCCGGCGGTCACTTGCGACACGTGCAGGCTGCCCCGGCCCCCGCCGGTGAAGCGGAAGAGGATGCAGCCGTAGTCGTCGGTGGTGATCTCGACGGGCTCCCGCTCGATCTCGGAGGCCGTCTTGCCGGTAAACGTCTCCACCTCGCCGGTGGGCCGGTTGCGGACCTTATGGACGGTGTTGAGGTCGGCGAACACGGCCTCGACTTCCAGCCCGGTGATCGAGAGCACGAGGTCCATCCAGTGGGTGCCAATGTCGGCCACGGCCCGGAGCTCGCCGCCCTGGTCGGCCAGGACGCGCCAGTTGTAGTCGGTGTCGTAGAGGAGCCAGTCCTGCACGTAGCTTCCGTTGACGGCGTAGACGTCGCCCACGTCACCGCGGCGGACCATCTCCCGGGCTTCCAGGTTGAGCGGATAGAAGCGGATGTTGTAGCAGACGGCCGCCACCTTGCCCGACTTCTCGGCCAGCTCGACCAACTCGGCGGTCTCGCTGGAGTTCATACCCAGCGGCTTCTCGCACATCACGTGCTTGCCGGCCGCAAGCGCCTTCTTGGCCATCTCGTAGTGCAGCACGTTGGGCACGGCGAGGTGTACCGCCTGAGCGGCTTCGTCGGCCAGCACTTCGTCGTAGCTTCCGTACGCCTTGGGTAATCCCAGGGCCTTCATCGCCGACTCGGACTCGCTCTGATCGACCCCCAGGATGCCGGTCACGCGGACGCCCAGCCTCCTGAGCGCTTCGACGTGCACGGGCCCAATGAATCCCGCCCCGACGACGGCGGCACCGATGTCGTACATGCTCGTTCTCCTCCAGACTCGCGTGAGTGTCGACCGGAAACAGCTTCCCGACTTCCGTAGCAGGCACACGCCGTGTGCCGTCCGCCGGTTACGGCACACGGCGTGTG
>DATKZH010000464.1:0-17740 GCA_035528065.1 Thermoguttaceae bacterium
TGCCGCCACTGGTCCCAAAGGACCTGATTCACTGGTCGAGCCATGACTGGGTAGCCTCCTGATACACGGTGGGAGAAAACAGAACTACCCACCAGGCTACCCCAGTCGTCAACAGTGCTTATGTCGGGCGCTTACATACGGAACAAGCCCCCCAGCCCGCGCTACTCCAGCGGTACTTGCCTTCAGGGCGCTCTTCGCGGGGCCATCTGTTGTTCGTACTGTTCCAGCAGAGTGCGGACCGTTGCGGCAAGATCGGGCTTTCCCGTCTGTTGGGCAACGTCCAGCGCCTTGCGAGCGACGGATACGGCTTCGGGCAAACGGCCTGCCGCTGCGTAGACGTCGGCCAAGACGATCAGGGGTTGGGAGCTCTTGTAATCCGTGAGCTTGCACGCCTTCGTGGCCAATTCCAGGGCCTCCTCGATATCACGCGGCCGACGACCCTGGTCCCGGATCAGCGCAATCGCCAGACCGATCATCGCCGCGTCGGAGTCGGGGTCTCTTCCCAGGGCCTGGCGGTACATGACGCCTGCCTGATCCGTTCTCTGCTCTCGGAGAAACGAGTTGCCGAGGTCGATGTACGGGGAGGCGTTGTCCGGATCGAGCCGAGCGGCTTCGAGCAGGTATTTCCTTCCTTCGTCCGTCGACCCGGTCTTCAGCGCCAGCCTGCCCATCGATTGATGCGCCAAGACGTACTCCGGATCGACTTGGAGTGCGCGCCGGTACGTCTCCATAGCCTCGGGGAATGTTCCTTGTTCTTCGAGGACGGCGCCCAGAAGGCAATAGGCGACCTTGTTCGCGGGGTCACGGGAGAGCGCTTCGGTGAACTGCTCTCTTGCCTCGTCCAGACTGCCTTGGGCAAGCAGCGCGCCGCCCCAGGCCACGCGCGCCTCGGTGTTCTCGGGATTGATTTCCAGGGCCTTCCGGAACGCGCGAATCGCCAAGTCAAATTCACCGTCCTGGCAGTTCCATTTCCCCGCCTGGAGATAGGAAAGATCGTCAATGAACTCCTGGCGAATGCTCCGGATCGCGTCCGGGGCCGCGTTGACGAACTCGGGGATGTTGGCGGCCATGTCGTTCGACGTGAAATGCGAGAGAACCACGGGGGGCGTGGTGCGTCCCCGGTCGTCGACGTGCGTAAGGAACAGTTGGGTATAGGGCGAATAGGCTTTCGATGAGAACACCAGCCACTTGCCGTTAGGCGACCAGCTATGCCACGAATTCATCCGGCTCGTGTTACACTCCAAACGTCTCGCCCGACCGCCCTCCGCGGGAATGATGTAGAGGGCGCTGTCCGGTTGAAGGAGCATGAAACTCTTCGCCCGGCAAAAAACGATCCACTTGCCGTCGGGGGAGTACTTCGGAAAGTAGTTGCTCATCCCGTTGTTCGACGCGCCCAAAAGGGGTTTGGGCTCGCCGCCCTTGCCGTCGTTGAAAGGGACGCGCCAAAGGTCGAACTTGAAAGTCTTCCCGCCGTCCAGGAATTCCGCCACGTCCTCCGCTCGGGACAGCCCCCGCCGCTTCTTGCGGAAAGCTTCGGAACGAAGGGCCTTGCTGCGGGCGAAGACGACGTACTTGCCGTCCGGACTCCACGTGGGGCTACTCTGAACATAGCGACCGTCGTCAGCGCCGCGCAGGGCGTGAAACGTTTTCGTCCGGCGGTCGTGGTACGCCAGGATCCCCTGGATCGGAAAAAACAATTGGCTGAAAGCCAGGCCGTCGACCGCCGCGAAGACCGAGCGGTCCTTGACCGTGCTTATCACGTAGCGGCCGTCGGGCGACATCTGCGAAAGAAGACCGAGCGTCCCCCGGTTGTCCTCCCGCTGGTAGTCGCTCCACGTGATGATCTTGGCGTTGTCATAGATCATCTTCCGGGACACGGGGCATATAACGTAGGACCCCTTGTCGCTGCCGTAATCCACGTCCATGCCAATCAAAGCCCCGTCGCTGGAAAAAGAGTGGCAGTTCCCGCATAGGGGCATCTTATCCATGACCACGGGCGGCGGCTCCTTCGACGAGATCGAGCCAAACCGCCAGCGGATATGCGCGGCGGGGTCCTGGACGGCCTCGGAGAACGGCAGGTTCACTTCCCGGTAGAATATCGGTGCGCCAACTTCGTCCCTCGACGTGCGAATCGATACCTGGTCCCCGGAAAGCACCTCCTCCGGGCGCAGGTGATTGGCGCCGCATATCGTCACCGTAGCCTCCGCCTCCAAGCAGCGCTCCTTGATCATTTCCCAGGCATCGGCCGCGGGCGTCCACTCCGGGACGGCGATGGTGAACTGGATCGGGGCGTCGTCGCCATCGAACTCGATCCGGACCGTCCAGCGGTCCACCTGACCGGTCGTGTCCTCCCAATGGAATCGTGTCGGCGCGATATCAGGAGGAAATACACTCCCATCAAAGGGACACAGTATCCTCAGAATCGGGGCCTCCGCGACACTTTCAGCGCCCGGCCCGGGTGTGTTTTTCCGTCTGCCGAAGAATGCGGACTGAAAGAACACCCACCATGCCAGGGGAACAACGACGGCAACGGCCGCCAACGTGAGTGCCAGGTATCGCAACGGGGGAATACGGGAAGCGCCCGCTCCCTTCAGGCGGCGCGGGTGGTTCTTGGTGAGCTTTCGTCGCTTGCGGCGATTCTTCTTCATTACTTGGATCTTCCGGATCTCCCGGATCTCCCGGCTAGGCGCGTTCTCCTTGCTTCAGACGTCGCCCGATCATGTGAGCGGCCACCTGGGGCGATTCTCGCGGCAATCATGCATGCGGGCCGCCATCGAGCAGGCAACCCAACCCGGACGAGCCGCAACCATCGAGGCTCGCTCGCGACTTCCTGCCGTTTCGCGCAGCACTTGACCGGTAACCGTCTAACGTTTTCCGTACCGTCGCAATCGCGAACGGGCCATGTTGGCCTGTTCGGTCTCACCCGATTGATCGGCGATTTGGAGCGCTTTGTAGGCCACGGAGACGGCATCAGCGAGATTGCCCGCGGCGGCATGACTATCGCTCAAAGTGATGATCGCATCGGGACGCTGGTAGTTGGTCAGTTCGCAGGCCCTGGTGGCCAGGGCGACGGCTTGCTCGGCGTTGCGTAACGCAGACTGGGGGCAGGTGGCCCGGAGTGAGGCCAGAGCCAACATCGCCTCGAGATAGTCGGGATCCAACTCCAGCGCCCGGCTAAGATGGGTTGCGGCCTCTTCGAGTTTCCCCTCCCGCAACAGGGTCATCCCCAGGCAACAGGCAACACCGGGATGGTCCGGGAAAAGGCGTATCGCTTCTACGAGATGCGTCCGTCCCATGGCGACTTCGCCGGAATTGACCAGCGCGGTCCCCAGCGCGTAATGAATGAGGCCGGACTCCGGGTCGATTCGCAGGGCTTTGCGGTATGCCGCCTCCGCCTCCCGGAGCTTGCCCTGCCCTCTCAAGGTATTGCCCAGGTTGAAATGGATACGCTTTTCGTCGGGAGCCAGCTCAACGGCCCTTTCCAGCCGGACCTCCGCCTGGTCGAACCTTCCTTGCATGATCAGGCTCTCCGCCCAAATGGCGAGGATTTTCGCGTTGTTCGGATCGATCTGGAGCCCTTTGCGGAATTGCCTTTCCGCTTCCGCGTGGTTACCCCGCTCCACGTTGGCCGTGCCGGCCAGCAAAAAGGACTCGTCGTCGACGAATCGCTCGCAGATCCACTTGATCCGCCCCGGTTCAACGTTGACGAACTCGGGGATGTTCGCGGCCCGGTCCGGCCCGGTGAACTGTTCCAGCAGGACGGGCGGGGTGCTGTGACCTTGCCGGTCGATGTGGGTCAGAAAGAGCTGCGTGTAGGCCGAATTGGCCTTCGAGGAGAACACCAGCCACTTGCCGTTGGGCGACCAACTGTGCCAGGAGTTCATCCGGGTCGTATTGCATCGTAATCTTCTGGCCCGGCCGCCGGCGGCAGGAACGATGTACAACTGGCTGTCGGGTTGGAGCAGCATGTAACTCTTGGCTTTGCAGAACACGATCCATTTGCCGTCGGGGGAGTATCTGGGGAAGTAATTGCTCATCCCGTCGCCGGAAGCCCCTTCCAGCGGTTCCGCCCGGCCGCCCCGGCCGTCGTTGAACGGAATCCGGTAGAGGTCGAAAAGGAACGACTTCCGCCCTTCCAGAAATTCGGCACATTCCTCCGGCGACAAGAGCAGCGAGTCGCCTCGCAGGCGATGCTGGAGCTCGTAGGCCTCGCTTCGGGCGAAAACGATCGTCTTTCCGTCGGGGCTCCAACTCGGATTGCTCTGGACGCACCGCTTGTCGTCCGCGCCGGGTAGCGCTTGGAAGTCTCCCGTCCGGCGGCTGTAGACGACCAGAATCCCCTTGATCGGAAAGAAGAGCTGGGAGAAGGCGAGGTCCGGCTTGGGGACGAACACCGATCGGTCTTGCACCGTGCTGACCACGTACTTGCCGTCGGGAGAAACCTGGGAGAGCAAGCCGTAGGTCCTTTCGTTATCTTCCTTCTCGTAATCGCTCCAGGTAATGATCTCGTTCTTGTCCAGAACGATTTCCTCTTCCACCTGTGCGATGGCGTAGGACCCTTTGTCGTTGGCGTAGTCGACGTCCATCCCCAGGACCTCGCCGTCGGCCGAAAAGGAATGGCAGTTTCCGCATACCGGCAAGTTCTCCAAGACGATCTTGGGACGCTCCTTGGAGAAGATCACTCCGCACCTCCAGCGGATGCGGGAGGGGTCTTTGACCGCGTCGATAAACGGCAGATTCACCTCCCGATAGAACAGCGGCGCTTCGGCCTCGTCCTCCGACGTGCCGAACGAGACCGTTCCGGCCGAGAGGATCTTCTTTGGCCTGCGGCCGTCGATCCCCACCACCGTGACCTTGGCCTCGCCTCGCAGCGACCGCTTCTTGATCGCCTCCCAATCGCCGTCGGACGGTCTGAATTGCGTCTGGGAGCAGGCGAAACTCATGGGCGTTTGCCCGCCGCGGGGGAACTCGATTTTCACCACCCAGGCGTTGCTCCGGGTGTAGTCGTCCCTCCAAAGGAACGTGGGGGCAACGATTTCCGGAGGAAAGAGCGTGCCGTCCAGAGGATAGCGGATGGCCAAGCTGCGGTAGTCCGCGTCCTGGCGGTAGGCGGAGAGCACATCGTCCACCGGAAGCCCCGGTTTCGTGCGGAAAGACTGGACCACTGCCGCAAGAGCCGCAGCCGCAGCCACGGCTGCGATGAAATAGAGCAGAGCCTTACGCGTCAGTTGCCGGTGCCGGCTCATCTCCAGATTCCGGGGACGACGGCGTCCCTGAATGTACCGTCACGCCCTATTCGCTTGTCAGATCGAACTTGAAGTCGTCACCCGTATTCTTGCCTGGTTTAACGGTAACCTTGAACTCGGAGTCAGCGGGATTTCCGTATCTCGCGGGGACAACGTACTCTAATGCTGGTGCCGACTCTTCCTCCCCCGATGCCATTGACTCTTCGTATCCGGGATCATCCGGGGTGAGCGTTTCCGCGAAGTTCCCCTTGACTTTCCTGAAAGTCACCGTGTACTCGCCCGCAACGGCCCCTTCGTCAGGCTCTCCGCCCTGGGACGAGGTGAGCTTGAAAACACCCTTGGAGTCCGTCATACCCGTGGCTCCAATACCGTCTTTAGCGACGGGAGAGAAACCGACCGTTACGCCCTCGATTGTTTGTCCATCCAAGGTCACGGCGCCTTGTACATACTGCACCGCGGGGCCGGCGTCCCCGGTAGAACACCCGGTGAACCCCACTGCCAAAGCGAATGCCACCGCACAACATATACTCGAGCGATACATGAAATCCTCCCTTATTGACAAAACGCTCCTTTTGCCGGTTGACACGAAGCCAATCGATCGCTCATCCAAGAAACGGCGTCAAATGGCTTCCCAGGCAGAGATGGTAATCCGCATCCTGCCATATGCTATGCCCATGAGATCGCCGAATTCGTCGCCAGATTGTCCCAAGGAACGATCAGAATTGGGAAGGGACTTCTCCTCCCTGGGTGCTTCCCAAAGCGCCCCACACTCCCCAGAGCGAAGAGCCTAAATAATTCTGTGGGTTGCCCGGTATGCCCAAGGCGTTGATCGAGTTGTTCAGATCGCCGGCGTTGATCGTCTCGGAGACGAAACGGACCGACGCATCGCACATAGCCACGTTCACCCCGCCGGGATGATAGCTGCTGGGCACGGGCTGGGCCCAGTCTTCACCGCTATTAGCACAAGTGGGACTGTTCGGTGGCAAGACGGTGAAGAAGACTGTGTAAATGGAGTGCGCATCTCCCCAGCGACGCCCGATCCCCCATCCGGTGTCGCCCGCAGCAGTGTCCCGGCTGGGAGGGGTGATCGTCCCGTTGGGTCCCCTTCGTGTGAGGCAAGGGGCCGGTGGCTCTCCAGGCCCCATTCCGGGCTGGCTTTCTGCAACGCCGCCAAGGACCTTGGCTTGGTCCTGACCGTACTTGCCAATAGCCAGTTCGGCGAGCATGATTGTGTTGGTCGAGCCGTCTCTTATTGTCGCGAAGCTACACTCACCATTCGTACCATCTGAGAAAGGTCCGCGCCATTCGTTATAGTTCCAGTTCATCCAGATGTCGCCGCGGTTACAGTGGTAGCTGGTAAAGCCTATGTCGCCTGCATCTGCCTTAGTCGACTCGGAAGGGCAAAGCAGCGATGCAACATCGGTTCTGTATGGTGATGGGCTGCCGTTGGCCATGTCGTTGGTACTCCAGGGCCGCCGGTCCTCCAGCGTAAATGTGACTACTTGCTCGTAGAGCGACTCTTGTTCCGCAAACGGGAGAAGGGGAGTGATGTAACCTATCCGGTCCCAACCGTATCCGCCGTTGAATAGTTGCCTCATATCCGGGTTTTCGCTGGCCGGAGGGAACTTCTTGTTGGTGTCGTGGAAATTGTGCACGGCAAGGGACCACTGCTTCAGGTTGTTGGTACACTGCGACCGGCGGGCCGCCTCTCGGGCGGCTTGCACTGCCGGCAAAAGCAGCGCGATCAAGATGCCGATGATGGCAATCACAACCAGCAACTCCACGAGTGTAAACGCCCTGCAACGCTTCAAGGGTACCATGTTCGTGCCTCCCAAAGGAAGAAAGGATAAAGGAGTAAGACGGGACGCCGATGGCCCCGCTCCCCGTCGAGCACGCATCGGCTCTTCCCTATCCGCGGGGCCCAACTCTACCCACTGTGGCTTACTATAATGGGACGTGTGGCCGTCTACAACCAAGCTGGCAGCATTTTGTGGAAGATTTCGTCGCGGCCTCCTAGCCCCTGCGTGTTAGCGGTAGCCCCCCCATGAAGTGGAGGCAGTCGGGCGATGTGCCAGGTGTGAACGGCGGTGACAAAGTGCGGCGTGGGGCGATCAGAAAGTGCGGCACTGGGGCCATGTTTAGCCGCGTTGGGGTGGCTGTCAATTCCTCCTACCTCCCTTTGCCCGCCCGGGCTGAAGACCTGTCGCTTTTCAGCCGGGACGGGATTCACGCAGGCGATGGCCCTCGCCGTTGGCCTCCAGAATGTGGATGCGATGGGTGAGCCGGTCCAGCAACGCCCCGGTCAGAGACGACCTGCCACCCCGGGGCCAGATTTGGCTGGTCTGGTACGGGTCCGTGGCGATCGGCGGCTCCGCCAACTCAGAACTTCTGTCCCGGGAATGGTTCGTATTGCGGCCCGCGACAGGCAGCAAGCCAGAACGACGGCGCTCGCCGGGATGCCGGTCCCAAGAGGGCCATCTCGAAAATCTATGTGCCGTTTTCTCGTCGCTGGCGAGGACGATGAGACTCCCGCTCGCGCCGCAAGCTTGCATCGCTCAGGGGACGATGCGGTCGCACCCTGGCCGGGGCCTGGAGATTCTGGGGGGGCTGACGAGGCCAACGAGCCGCGAGCCCCCAGACCACCACGAACTGGGGGCTCGCTGTCGCTCGACCTCAGCCACCCCGCGGCTCTGTTTTTCCCGAACTGCGGAGACGCGGAAGCTCTGGTAGTTGCCCACCCCCCGGGCGCGGTGCCGGTTGGACCTTGTTCCGATGTAAAACGTGAGAATTCCGTCAATGCAGAAAGGGAGAGTAGGATAGGTGGTTTGGGTGAATTATTCTTTTGAAGAAAGATTTAACGGCGGGCCCGGATGTGCCGATAGGAAGATCGTATGACCGTCGATCGGTCCATCGCTGCGCGGGGGGGCCCACCCGTGTGATCGAGCGGATTCCATGCCTTCCCCCATCAGGCCGTCGTCCCCGTTTCCCGGCAGCTCTCCCCTCTTCCACATTGTGGCGGCCTTGCTGCTAGCCGGCGTCATCGTGCCGGCAGTTCCGAGCGATGCTCAGGAGAGCAGCTCAGCCCGACCTGTTTGGCGTCCTACTCGCGAAATCCCGCAACAGAAACCTGCCTCGGAGGCACAATCGCGGAACGCTGGCCAGCGGGCCCGGATGGCGACCCGCGTCGCTCGGGCGCCTGCCCCCGTCGAGGCCCGGCAGGAGGAGTTGCCGAGGCCGGCTCCGGTCGCCGCGGTTCCGCAGGGCCCTGCGCAAGAACGGACCGTCCTGGAACCTCTCGACGACCCCGCCTACTCAGTCCCCCAGGATTCCGCAGTTTACAGCGAATACGTCGACGCCGGCCCTTCCTTTTGGGGCGACGATCCCAATGCCGGAGCCTATTCGCAGGGCACTCCGGCCGATGGCGGCTATGGCTGCGGTCCTGTCCACGCAGCCGGTTGTGGGCCCTTGTGGCTTCGGGGAGATTACCTCTTCTGGTGGACCAAGGGATATCACGTCCCGCCGCTGGTGACCACAAGCACGGACCCCGCGGACGGGGGCATCCTCGGCGAGCCCACCACGAGCATCCTTTTCGGCGACGAAGAGATCGACTTCGGCTCGCGGTCGGGAGGGCGATTCTGGATCGGCTACTCGTTCGACCCGTGCCGCACTCGCGGGGTGGAGATCGGCTACTTCTTCCTCGGCGAGGGGAGCACGAGCTTCCACGCGGCGAGCGATAACGACGGAGAGCCGGTGCTCGCGCGGCCCTTCTTCGACACGGAGCTCCTCGAACAGAACGCAGAGCCGATCTCGTTCCCCGATATGTGGGCCGGCGAGGTGGACGTCTCGGCCACGAACCGGCTCCAGGGTCTCGAAGCCCTGTACCGAAGATGCCTGACGGAGGCCTGCGCCTCCCGGCTCGACTTCCTGGTCGGCTATCGCTACCTCAACTTGGAAGAAGGGCTTCGAATCGCCGAGGACTTGGAAGTGATCGGCCCGGGAACCCCTTACGCCCTGGGGACCACGGTGGAAGTGTTCGACCAGTTCGATACGGCCAACACGTTCCACGGGGCCGAATTGGGAATCGTCGCCCGGAGCCACTTCGATGGCTGGTCCCTGGAAATGCTGATGAAGCTCGCCTTGGGCAGCGCGCACAGCGAAGTGTTCATCGACGGCCAGACGACCGCCACGTATCAGGGAACCTCCGCGACCCATGACGGAGGCATCCTGGCCCTGGACTCGAACCGCGGCACGCACTCGATCGATCAGTTCGCCGTGGTCCCGGAACTGGGGATCACGTTGGGTTACGAGCTGACCTGCCGTCTGCGGGCGACGTTCGGCTACACGTTCCTCTACTGGAGCCAAGTGGCTCGACCGGGCGACCATATCGACTTGGACGTCAATCCCCTGCAAATCCCTCCGGCGCAACAGGGCGGGGTCCCGCGGCCTGAGTTCCGCTGGGTGACCGACGACTTCTGGGCGCAGGGGATGAACTTCGGCCTGGAGTACTGCTTCTGAGACGGACTTACCGCCGGCTGTTGGCAGCGCGGGCGTCATTTCTCCATCCAGTAGCCGACCTTTTCGAGAACGAAGTCGACGGCCTCGTCGTCGTCCGCCTCGTCGTCTCCTCCCATCTGCGAGATGGCCCAGACCATCTCGATGCTCCAGGTCTCGTTGAAGAACTCGTCGCCGGAGAGGGCGGCGCGGAGGCCTGCCGCTTCGAGCCGATCGCTGCCGGGCGAGTCGTACATCAGCATCCGGTCGACGCCGTCGCCGCCATCGACCGAGATCTGCTCCGCCTCGTCGACGCGGATCTCGAAGTCGGGGGTTTTCAGCGTGCCCGAGCCGGGATGCAGCTCGCCCTCGTCGTCGCCGGCCGATCCGGTGAGGCTTGCCGTGTCGCTCCCCTTGCCGCCGTCAAAGGTGACCGTGTCCACCTCGTCGACGGGGAACTGCTCGGAGCGGCCGTTCACGGTGACGACAAGCTGCGTCTCCTGCGGCGTGACCTCGAAGTGGTCGTCCCCGTCGGTGCCCGTGACGCTCACCGTCCCGTCCCGGTAGTCGATCTGCGGCTCGGACGAGGATGCGGCAGGCTCAGCATCCTCGGCCTCGGTCGACGCTGCCGACGACTCCGCAGCGGACTCTTCGGTTGCAGGCGCCTCGGTCGCAGACTCCGTCGACGTGGACGTCTCCGCGGCCGGCGAATCGGAGCTCTCCTCTGGCGACGCGGCATCGCCATCGTCCCGCACCACCGCCTGCTCCGGTTGCTCCTCCTCGTCGATGGCAAGCGTCTCCGCGGAGGGTGAATCCACGCCGTCCGCTCGAAACGCGGCGGCCAGCGCGGCGTCGCCTTCCTCTTCCGCGGCATCGGCGACGGCCTTGCGAAGGATGTCTTGGATCGTCGGTCTCTTGGCCAGGAAGTGCCGCTTGGTGGCGTGATCGGGGTCCAATCCCAGCTCGCCGAACTTGTAGTCGATTCCGTCCTGATCGATCCACAGGTCGATCTCCGTGAACTCGTCGTCCCCGACCGTGCCGTTTTCGGTTCCCTCGACCGTGCCGAGCGACTCCTGCCCGTCCATGAAGCTGGACGGATGCGTCTCCGTGATCGTGTAGGCCCCTATGGGCAGGCCCTCAAAGAGGTAGGAGCCGTCGTCGGCCGTCGTCGTCGTCTCTTCGGAGATCCAGGTCCCGTTGAGCGTGATGGTCACGCCCGGGATCCCGGGCTCGAGCGGGTGCTGCTCGGCGTCGTCGTTGGAGTCGACGTAGACCACGCCGGAGAGCGTCGAGCTGAAGGTATCGCCGACGTGGTGGCTGGCGTCCTCGTCGGACGCCTCTCGGTCGAGCGGCCCGAACGCCGTGGCCGTGGCCACGTTGCCGTATTGCCCCCGGGTCACCGTATGATCGGCGGTGTACTCCCAGGTCTCGTCCGGGTCGAGGAGGCCGTCGCCGTCGGTATCGCCGCTGACAAACGCCGGATTGAAGTCGCCGGCGCCGCCCCCGTCGTCGGTGACCTCCACGTCATGAAGCGGCCAGTTGCCGGTGTTCGTGACCACGTAGGTGAACGTGGCCGTGGTGCCGATCAGAATGGGCCGCCCGGTCGGCTCGTCGGCGTCCTCGCCGTTGGTGGCCTTCTCGATATCGATGCTCGTGACCACGCCGAAGTAGTGGCTGGGGTCGTCGTCGGTGACGGTCTGTTCGGCCGGGTCGACTGCGGTGACCTTCGCCGAATTGCCGTACTGGCCCGCCTGGGCCGTGCCTTGGGCTGAGTACTGCCACACCTCGTCCAGATCGAGCAGGCCGTCGCCGTCATCGTCGCCGCCGACGAACGTGGGGACGAAATCGTCGCTCGTGTCGCCGGGGGTACCGTTGTCGTCGACGATCTCGGTGATCTCCTGCGCGACGTTCGTGTCGACGGCGGCGAAGACCTCGTACGTCCACTCGACGGTGCCGCCTTCGGCCACCAGCGCCCCGGTCTCGGTGTCCGCGTCTTCGCCGTTGGTCGATTTCTCGATCACGATCCCGCTCACCACGCCGAAGTAGTGGCTCGGGTCGTCGTCCGTAACCTCCTGTTGGAGCGGATCCAGCGCGGTGACCGCGGCCGTGTTCCCGTACTGCCCGGCGACCGCCGTGCCCGTGGCCTCATAAATCCACGTCTCGCCCAGTTCCAGCACACCGTCGCCGTCGTCGCCGGACTGCAACACGGGAACCACGCCTTGATCATCGGCTACGGCAACGTTTTCGAGTCCGACATTCCCGGTGTTCGTGACCTCGTAGGTCCAGGTCACCGTGGTGCCGACCGGCACATACAGCCCGGGCGGATCATTGGCCGCCTGGCCGTTGGTGGACTTCTCGATATCGATCCCCGAGACCACGCCGAAGTAGTGGCTGGGGTCGTCGTCGTTCACTGCGCTGATCCCTGCGATGGGAACGCCTTGGTCATCGACGGCGGTGCCGGAGACGGTTGCGAGGTTCTCGTACTGCCCGGCGACCGCCGTGTCCGTGGCCTCGTAGGTCCACGTCTCGTCCGGTTGGAGCAAGCCGTCGCCGTCGTCGCCGGACTGGAGCACCGGAGTCACGCCCTGGTCGTCGGTCAGAGTGATCGTCAGCGAGACGTTGCCCGGGTTCGTGATCACGTACGTCCAGAGCACTGCATCGCCTTCGGCCACCAGCGGCCCGGTCTCCGTGTCGGCGTCCTCGCCGTTGGTCGCTTTCTCGATCACGATCCCGCTCACCACGCCGAAGTAGTGGCTGGGGTCGTCGTCCGCAACCTCCTGCTGGAGCGGATCCACCGCGGTGACCGTGGCCGTGTTTTGCTGCTGGTCGGCTACGGCAACACCGCTGGCCTGATAGACCCACGTCTCGCCCACCTCCAGCAGGTCGTCGCCGTCGCCCTTGGACTGCACGACCGGCACGACGCCCTGGTCATCCGTCAGGACAACGTCGTCAAGATCGACGTTGCCCGTGTTGACAACCTCGTAGGTCCAAACCACCGTAGCCCCGACGGCCACGAAGAGCCCGGGGGCCGTATCGGCGTCCTGGCCGTTGACTTTCTTCTCGATACTGATTCCCGCCGCGACGCCGAAGTAGTGGCTGGGGTCTTGGTCCGTGGCTGCGCTGATCCCTTCGATCGGAACGCCTTGGTCATCGACGGCGGTGCCGGAGACGGTGGCGACGTTCTCGTACTGCCCGGCGACCGCCGTGCCCGTGGCTTCGTAGATCCACTCCTCGTCCGGGTCGAGGAAGCCGTCGCCGTCGTCGCCGGACTGGAGCACCGGAGTCACGCCCTGGTCGTCGGTCAGAGTGATCGTCAGCGAGACGTTGCCCGGGTTCGTGATCACGTACGTCCAGAGCACTGCATCGCCTTCGGCCACGAGCGGCCCGGTCTCCGTGTCGGCGTCTTCGCCGTTGGTCGCTTTTTCGATCGCGATCGCGCTCACCACGCCGAAGTAGTGGCTCGGGTCGTCGTCGGATGCGTCCTCGTCAAGAGCCTCGAAGCGTGCTGCAACGGTGGCCACGTTTTCGTACGGCCCCGCTTGCGCCGTGGCATCGGCGGAGTACTCCCAGGTCTCGCCCGGGTCCAGCATGCCGTTGCCATCATCGCCGCCGTCGAAGTTCGGGTTGAAGTTGCCGGCTCCGCCGCCATCGTCGGTGACCACCACGTTCGTCAGCGGCAGGTCGCCCGTGTTGGTCACTTCGTACGTGAACGTGACCGTGCTCCCCGCGGGGATCATGGGGCCTTCCGTCGAGTCAGCGTCTTCTCCGTTGGTGCGCTTCTCGATCCGGATCGAGCGCTCGCCCGGCTGGTTGCCGAAGTTGAGCTCGACGACTTGGCCTTCGGCAATCACCACGGTGGGATCCGTCGGCACGATCTGGGTCCAGCCGGTCTGAACCACTTCGACGACCGTGTACTCGCCGGGCAAGAGGCCCGGGAACCCGTAAAACCCAGTCTCGTCCACGTCAGGCGTGGAAAGATCGTCCTCCATGGTGCGCGTGTGGGGCTCCGGCCACCCGTAGTCATCGAGACCAAGTAGGCCGTCCCCGTTCAGGTCCAGGAAGAGGGTCCAGCCGGCCAGGCCGGGCTCGCCGAGATCGCGGTCCTCGTTGCCGTCCAGATCGGCCCACTTCACGCCCTCGATGCGGCCGGGCTCTTGGATCACGACCGCGTGGTCTTCCACCTCGCCGTCCGCGGCCCAGCCGGTCGGGGCCAGCCCGCCCTGGCTGCTGATGCGGTACCGGGCGAAGGTCTGGGCGACGGCGTCGACCGGCACGCTGACCGGGACGGTGTGCTCCCCGACGCCGAGCAAGCCGGAGTAGACCTGCTCGGCCGGATGCTCCCAGGCCCCGTTGCCGTTGAAGTCGATCCAGATCTGGACGTACCCGCTGCTTCCGCTGACGATCACGGGGATGTTGGCCGTTTCGCCCTGGACCAACTGGAGGGAGACGCCGCCCGTGCCGTTCTCGTCGCCGGTGCCGGCGTTGTCGTCGCCGAGGGCCGAGGCGTCGGGCTGGCCGTCCCATTCGCCATCGGGCTGGACTTCCGCGCTGCCGAGCCAGGGGCCGACCCCGGTCAGGCTATGCGCCGCCCCCCCTTCGTCCCAATAAGTGGGATAGGGATCGGGGGCGTCGCCGAAGTCGGCCTCTCCGAGGAAGAGGTCGTAGTCCTCTACTTCCCCGTCGGGGGCCTCGCCGTTATAGGAGAGGCCCTGCTCCGTGCTGAAACGGCACCGGGCGTAGGTGGGCCCGAGCTGCGCGGTGGAGGGGATGGAGAACGTGCGCTCGTGCTCGCCCGTGGCAAGCGGCTCATCGGCAAAGACCCTTTCCCCGTCGTCGTCCCAGTCGCCGTCCCGGTTCAGGTCGATCCAGCCGCTGAAGTACCCGGTTCCGGTAACCCCGACGGCGATCTCGGCGTCTTGGCCCGGGATGAAAAGCGTCATCGGCCACACCCCGTCCTCATCCCAGTCGCCATTCCGATCGTCTCCGTCGGCATAGAGGCTCGGCTGCCCGTCTCCCTCGCCGTCCACCCCCTCGCCCAGGTAGATCTCCGGGTCGATGAGGTGCCGGGCGGCGTTCACTCCGACCGTGGCGTAGCGGTAGTCTGAAAGCGCCCCGCCGTCGGGCGCGTCGCCGTAATCGTAAGGCGCCCGGTTGCCGAAATCGACGTCCTCGACGATCTCCTCGTTCCAGACCTCTACCTTGTGCACTACCTCGCCGCTGGGGACATGGGTGACGGCCAGGTTGTCGAGGTTCGAGGTACCCTCCGTGTCCTCCCGGTCGTACATTATGCACCAAATTCCGTCCATTGTGCGCCCCGTGATCCCATGTGGCTCATCGTCGAGCAGCCGGGCGTCATCCCAATAAAGGTCGTAGAGGCCGTGGTCCATGTCGAACTCGATCCGAAGCGGTATCGTGCGGCCCACCTCATACGTGCCCAGTAGGGGCACGAAGTCCGAGTTGCCGTCGGAGTAGATGAGCCTGCCGTCATTCCGGAAATAGAGAAATACGAAAGCCTGCGTTAAACTCTCCTCACCGTCGAAAACCGTGAAGGAGTAGTCGTTCTGCTGCTCCATCCAAACATCCGCCTCCACGATGACCGTGCCGGAGCCGAGCATCGCGTCGTCGAGCAAATCGAACACGGCATACATCGGCGCATCGCCCGTGTCTTGGAACTCCAGACACGGCGTGCTCATCGGCTCATTCCGAACGATTGGCGCCGGATCGGACACGCTCGACGGTTCGCCGACTTCCGCCCCGCCGGTACCGATCGGCTCGTCGATGGCCTTGTCGTCGAAATTCGCGATGAGAAGGACCTCTTCCGACGCACCGGTGGGATAGGTCTGCGTCCAGCCCGCTGGCATCTCTTCGGCGACGACGTTGATCCCGACCGGCACGTCGAGGATCTCGTAGTCGCCGTTCTCGTCGGTCCAATCGAAGGGCTCGCCGACGTCCCACACGCCGTTCACTGTTCCTTGATCCACGTAGATACGCCAGTCGGCGAGTCCCGGCTCGCCCTCGTCACGGGCGGCGTTCCCGTTCAAGTCGTTCCATTTCGTGCCCCGAATCACTCCGGGCGGCGGTTCCTCAATGGTCACCAGGTAGTCCTCGACCTCGCCGTCGGAGGCCGGGCCTTCCGGCGACAATCCGTCCTCGCTGCTGATGCGGAATCGGGCATAAGTCTGCCCCAACACGGCATCTTCCGGTACCCTAAAGGCGACATAGCCTGCACCCTCTTGGCGCTGCGACTCAGTCACCCGCTCGTCCAGGTCCCAGACGCCGTCACCGTTGAAGTCGATCCATCCATAGAGGTAGCCGCCGCCCCCGCCAATCGACACATCGACGGAAGCCCGCTGACCCGGATACAATGCCGGGAAGCTGAGCCCATTCTCGTCGTCGCTGCCGGCGAGATTGTCGCCGGTGGCCGTGTCGTCCGGCTGGCCGTCCCATTCGCCATCGGGCTGATCTTCCGCGTCGCCGAGCCAGGGGCCGCCGATCTCGTGCCGGGCGCCGTTGTCGGCCGACAACGTGGGGTAGGGCGCGGGCGCGTCGCCCCAGTCCTCGGTCGGCTCCAACCCGAAATAGTGGCTGGGATCGGAGTCCGTGAGTTGAGAGAAAATAGTCTCCGTGACCGTTGCCACGTTGGCGTATTGGCCTGCCGTGGCCGTGCCCGTGTGAGTGTAGATCCAGGTCTCGTCCAGGCCGAGGATTGAGTCGTTGCCGACGTCGCCGTTGACATAGTCCGGCGAGAAATCGTCGCCGGTGCCGGGCGTGCCGTTGTCGTCGGTGAGGGACCAGTTAAAGCCCGTGACCAAAAACAGGTCCTGGTTGCCCCAGTTGGTCACCTCGTAGGTCCACGTCACGGGATCCCCGACGCGAATCTCGGGGCCCGGCGCCTCGTCGGCATCCTCCCCGTTGGTGTACTTCTCGATGTGGATCGCCGGCCCGTTGTTGCGGATCCTGAGCTCGGGGAGGACGATCTCGACCTCGCCGAACGGGATCGTCGTGCCGGAGCCGTCCACGATCCCGTGGTCAAGCTCGGTTGCCGCCGAGACGTCCAGCGTGAGGATGCCCATCGCGTTGGCTTGCATCGGCACGCTGAACAGGAGGAACTGGGCATCAACGGGCGAAGAGACGTCGACGCTTGTCCCACCCGCCTCGTCGAGCAGTCCCGCTGTGCTCTCGTCGTTCGTCCCGGCTAGCTCCGTCTCGTACTCCGTCCCTCGCGTGATCTCGGCGCCCGACGGCAGCACGGCGAGGGGCGGGTCGTCCCCGGCCGCGTTGTAGTCGACGTCCAGGTAGGCCTGGACGATCCCGGCCGCCGAATCGCGCCCGTCCTGCACGTAGGCCTGGAGGTAGAACGGATTCGGCAGGACCACCGACGAGATCGCCGAGGCGCCCTGGGCGTCGCTCTCGGTGAAGCGGAACTCGATCGCGACGCTGGCGTCCAGGAGCCGGCGATCCTCCAATGGCTCGCAGCGGAGCGAGCGTCCCGAGGTTGCCCGGGCGCGGCGGCCGGCGCGTGACCTTCTCCGTCCGGCGGTGAATGCGCGGCGTGACCGTGGTGCTCTTCTCTTCATCGTAGACCGCTCCTCAATAGTCCAAGAGGTATCGCCGGCCGTGCCGCGCACAATGCGACGTCCGATGCGAGTGAACGCGACAAGCCCTTGGGACCGGCCGAGAAATAACTTCCCGACTTCAGTAGCAGGCACACGCCGTGTGCCGTCCGCTGGTTGCGGCACACGGCGTGTGGGTTGCTAAAAACGGCCGTCAATCACTCGCCACATTGTGTCCCGTTTGTGTTCCATCCCCGTACGCCGAAGGCGTTCAACAACACAGCCCAGGGTTGCGAAGCTACCCTGGGGCCCGGTTCCGACGTCGCCCATCAACCCCGAAGGGGTTGCACAGCGCCCGCTCGAGGGTTGCGCGGGGTGCAACCCCGTTGGGGTTGGGGGGGGACTCGGTGCCCGCCAACCCAGGGTAGCTTCGCAACCCTGGGCTGTGTT
>DATKZH010000465.1:0-17596 GCA_035528065.1 Thermoguttaceae bacterium
GGCACACGGCGTGTGGACTGCTAAAAACGGCGGTCAATCACTCGCCACATTGTGTCCCGTTTGTGTTCCCTCCCCGTACGCCGAAGGCGTTCAACAACACAGCCCAGGGTTGCGAAGCTACCCTGGGTCCCGGTTCCGACGTCGCCCATCAACCCCGAAGGGGTTGCACAACGCCCGCTCGAGGGTTGCGCGGGGTGCAACCCCGTTGGGGTTGGGGGGGACTCGGTGCCCGCCAACCCAGGGTAGCTTCGCAACCCTGGGCTGTGTTGTGAAACCGCTTCGCGGTTAGGGGGAACGAAAATGGCCCACGCTTCCCGCGGATTCACGGCTCTGTTTTCCGTACGTTTTAGCAGCCCACACGGCGTGTGCCTGCTGCGGGGGGCGGGAAGCCATTCTTCGGCCGGTCCTTGGGCAAGTCATTCGGGAGACGTCCGCTTCGTATTCGTAGATTTCTGGAGAGCCAAGATGCTCAAGTTGCCGGGACGGGTACTCGCGTGCTTTGTCGTCTTTGCCTGCATTGCGTCCGCTCGAGGCGAGGTGTGGAGCGAGGGTTTCGAAAACGGGCTCGGCAGCGCAAAGCCGTATCATGGGGATGGCCCCCGTGCCGAGCTCGAGATAGCCTCCGGCAAGCCCGCGGAAGGCAAGCAGTTCCTTCGCGCTACGCTGCCAGGGAAGCGGAAGCTGGAAGGCATCAACGTGGCGGCCACGGCGCTCAGCGGCGGCCGGGTGGCGAGGGTCACGGCGAGAGTACGCGGGACCGGAGAGATCTGGCTGTGTCTCATCTCCACGAACGGCTGGCTCTATTCTCCCCGCACCCTGCCGTTGACGGACCAGTGGCAGACGGTCTCGCTGAGCAAAGCGCTCATGGCCCGGGACAAAACGCTGGGAATCCACTTCCTCAGCCGGGAAATCCAGCAAGGGGCCGTCTTCGAGGTGGATGACGTCCGCGTGACGTTGGCCAATCCGCCGAAGGTGTATGACACGCCGGTCGGACCATGGCGGATCGAGGCGGAGGACTTTACGCTCCGCCGAAGCGACGTGACACAGGACGAGTCGGCGTCGGGGGGGCGATCGGTAGGGAGTCCGCAGTATTGCCGTCTCGTGCACTTGCCCTTCCCGCGGACCAGCCGGCCGGTGACGGTCTACCTCCGCGTCAGGGCCGGATCGGGAGGCGAGGAGTATCGACTGATCACCACGCAAGGCGGCAACACGCAGTCCCTCGGCAGCGCACGGCCGAAGCCGGGGAGGCACTGGCAGTGGGTGCGGTTCCCGGCGGCTCATGCGGGCGAGGTGGGCGATCGGTTCGACGTCGACTTCCGGCCGGCCCAAGGCGCCGTCGAGCCGGTCGCGATCGACTCCGTGGTGATCGGCACGCGGGACGATCTGGATGAGACCGCGCTCGATGCGACGCCGTCGTTGTTCTCGGGACGTCCCTTGACGTTGGTTGCGCGCACCGAGAGTCCGCCGAAGCTCGACGGAATCCCGGACGATCCTTGTTGGCGAAACACGGCGGCTTGCACCGGCTTCGTTGCCGTCCGTTCCTTGGCGCCCGCGCATTCCGGCACGACGGTGCGGACGTGTTACGACGACGAGAAGCTGTACGCTCTCTTCGTCTGCGAAGAGCCGATCTTGAGTGTAGCCCAGCAGCGCCGGCACGAGTTTGCCGCAAAGATGAACGAGCGCGACGGGGACCTGTATCGCGACGACTCGGTCGTCATGCTCCTCGACCCGACCAACACGGGGAGTCCGATGCTCGAGTTCACCGTCAACTCGCTGGGCGCCGTTGCCGACGCGCGCTGTGCCGGTCCCGATCTCTGGGAGTCGCGAGACGTCGGGTGGAACTCCCAAGCGGAGGCGGCCGGAACAACCGGCGACGGCGTTTGGAGCGTCGAGGTGGCCCTGCCCTTTGCCGACCTCGCGGCCCGGCCGCCCGCGGTCGGCGACGTATGGCAAGCGTGCCTGGGCCGCATCGCGCGAGCGAGGAAGGAGAACACCTCGTGGAACGCGTCGAACCGGGGCTTCCACGACCCGCGATCGCCCGGCGCCCTGGTGTTCGCCGGGCCGGCGCCGGGCGTGGCACTCGACGCGCCGACGGCGCTCCAACTCGGCGGGAACCAGGTGGCCGCAACCATCACCCCCCGCCAGGGGCAGCCGGCGAGCGTGTACGTTTCGTCGAGCGTCGAAACACCCACTGGCACCGCTCACTCGTACCAGTTCGCGGAAGCTCGGGATGTTCCCGTCGAGGTAGCCGCGTCATTGGAGGTCAACGAGGAAGCGGAGCTGCAAGTCGCGCACGGCATTCTCGACGCCGCGACGCTTCAGCCGCTGTATCTTACGCCCGTGCTCTCGCGCACGGTGAGGTCGACCGTCGCGACGGTGACGCTGGCTTGCGACGGCCCTTACGAGCTGTTGCTGAACCACGAGCTGCTGGGTCGCGGAGAGGACGCGGACGCGGTCGAGATCAAGGCGCCGCTTCAGAAGGGCGCCAATGTATTTGCGCTCAGGCTGCGGAATGGAACGGCGGCGGTGAACCTCGCGGCACCCGGGCTCGAGCGGCAATCGGTGAACTGGAAAATGAGCCCCGGCGACGAGACCGACGCGACGTCGCCGACCACCGACGACAACGCCTGGGAAACCGCGGCGAAAGTCGGCGAGCATTCGAAGCTCGGCGACGTCGTCGGACGCCCCGGAAAGCCCGTCCTCCTCCGCCATACGTTGCTCTGGGAGAAGACGCGGATCTGGCCCACGCCGAGCCCTGCACTCTACATCGCCCGAGGCAGCAACCAGCACCTGACGGTCATCGCCGACGGACTCCCCCAGCGCAAGCTGATCGACTGGACCGTCTACCTGGCCGTGCCGCCGGAATTCGAGATTCTCGGGTCGACCGGCTACTATGGAAACGTCGACTACCAGCCCAGCTTCCTCTGCACGCAATTGGGGGAGCAGACGGTGAGTGGGCGCAAGATGCAAGTGGCCCGGATCGCGGCCAACAAGCCGGTGATGACCGGGCGGCATTACATCTTCTCCCTGCTCAACGCCTTCGTCCGCACGCGCGAAGGGCTGGGCGAGGTCGAGGGCGAGGAGACGGCCTTCGTCTACTGGACGGAAGCGAACGATCGCACGGTGGTCGAGCCGCAGCAGACGATCCCCGTCCGCCTGCTCCCTCCGCTCCATGGCAAGCAGCCGAAGAAGCTCGTCTGGCAGCTTTGGGGATCGTTCTTCAGCAACATGAACGACCACGCGATGCGCGAGGCCACGCTGGCAACCGCCAGGCTCGCCGGAGTGAACGATCTCGTCGCGGGCGACCTCTGGGCCAGCGAAAACGCACCCCGATACGGCATCCGGCACACGATGGGCTTCAACTTCCAGGCGTGGTCGCTGAACATGAAGCCGTACTTGACGGAGCATCCCGACCAACGGCTCGTCGGCCAGGACGGCCAACCCAACGACGGCTACCTCTGCACGACGCTCCTGCTCGGCCAGTCGTGGAACGCGGTCGAAGCGAAGCTGCAAGAGAAGATCGCGGCGACCGGAGCGCACACGATGGACTACGACTACGAGTACTCGCCGATGACCGGTCCCCACTCCTGCTACTGCCCCCGATGCCTTGCGGAGTTCCGCGACTTCGCAAAGCTGGCCCCTGACGCGAACCTCGATCCGGAGGTCATCCGGGATCAGTACGAGCGGCAATGGATCGACTTCATGACACGCCGCGTCGCGCAACTCTTCCGCAAGCTCCGCGACGCCATCCATCGCCTGGCCCCCGGCACGCAATTCAGCGTCTACAGCGGCTACGAGACGCCGGAAAATCCGAAGCGGTACGGAGTGAACTGGGGCGACGTTGGTGAGTATCAGGCGTGCGACCGGGTGGGCTGTGGATATGGACGACCCGCGGACGCTATCCCGACGACCCTGGGCGGGCTGAAGGGAATTCCCGCCTTGTTCGGTGTGCTGATGAGACCGTACGACACCCAAGAGACGACGCCTCCGGTTCCCATGAGCAAAGCCCGCCTGCTCCGCCGCGCGCTCGACTCGACCGGGGGCGTCCTCCTCTACACGCGATTACCGATGGACGGCCGCTCCTGGTACGCCGTTGCCGAGACCACGCGCTTGGTCGCTGCCTACGAAGACCTGTTCGCAGCGGGGAAGCGTACGGCCCTTTCCGGATGCGACGAAGCGCGCGTGCAGGTCCTCGGCGACGGCAGAACGACGCTGGTGTGCGCCATGAACGGCGGAAGCGGCAGCCTGACCCTCCGCCTGCCGCTTCCGCTCTCCGCAGGCGGCGGCCGCGAGTTCTACAGCGAGCGGAGCGTCGCGGCGGGTCAGACGGTTTCCTGCACGCTGCCGGCCGGAGAGGCGGAGGTGTTCGTGTTGGGCGAGTGAGAGACCGTTCGAGAACAACTGGCGCCCACAAGGCCACAACGCAGCCGAACCGTAACCGTCGCGCTGGTCCACGGAGTTTTTCTTCGGTCGTCCCCAAGCGGACGTGAACAAGATCGCGGAGAAATCCGGTAACCGTTCATGGCTCCTGAAAGGTTGATGTTGGTCAAACGGGGCAAATCGGTTATCAAGGAGGAATGGCACGGACGCACACGAAAGGCGGAATCCAGAAACTGATCGAGGCGGCAGTGGCGCCGCTGAAGGCGAGGATCGCCGAACTGGAAGCAGAGAATGCGCGTCTGCATGCCGAGATCGCTCGGTTGAAGGAGGATTCCTCGACCTCCTCGAAGCCGCCTTCCAGCGACGTCCCTCTGTGCCAATGATAGGTGAGACAACTACCTCCTCCGTTATTGCAGTTTGCAGTAGAGGGCCAGGAGGTAGAAGGATGGAAAAGACAAGGCGGTCTGGAATGGATCAGGGGGTGGTGGGCGGAACGGAAGGAGGGCGTAGCCCGACTGGAGTTCCGCCCACCACCCCCGACGGAGCGCGAAGCGCGTCGCCGGCCAAAGCGACTCTCTCCGCGGGTGGAGGGAGATATTGGAGCCCTGTGGATGGCAGGGATCGACGAGACGTCAGTCCGTATGGCTGCTGCTGAGCAGCATCGACTGAAAGGCCGCGGCGCCCGTGGCGGTCTCGTTGGCGTAGCGGGAGTAAGCCAAAAGATCGTTGACCAATTCCTGCATTCGGGTGGCGCCGCCGACGACGTAAGGCACGACGTCGTCGGCGTCTTCCCGAAAGCGGTCTTGGAGCCGTGAGGCCTGTTGGGCGAGCTCGCGGGCGGTCTCGGCCAAACGCTCCTTGGACCGGTGGGGGTCAAGCTCGTCGTCGATCGACAGTTCCTCGGCCTCGAGCAGACCTCGGGTGATCACCAGGTTGCGGAACCACCGCAGGAGCGTTGCCCGGCTGATCGTGCCGGTGGGCCGCCCGTCGTCGGCGATCACCACCCGGCGGATCGACACGCGGCAAAGGAACTCGTAAATCGTCCGGATCGGCGTGTCCTCTTCGTAGCAGATGACGTTGGGCTTCATCACCTCGCGTACGGGTCGCTGCCAGCACTCGAGCGTGATTACGGCGGCCATCAGATCCTTCTCGGAGAGCATGCCCGCCAGTTTGCCTTGGGCGTCGACCACGGGCGTGGAGTTGATCCGCGAGCGGAGGAAAAACTCGGCGGCGTGACCGATCGTCTCGTCCTCGCGGAGACAGGCGACCATGGGGGTCATCACGTGTCGCGCGGTGACGCCCTCGAACAGGCCTCCCTGTCCCTCGGAGTCCCCCAGCCGGAGATTGCTGGCGTCGCTGAGCCATTCGAAGCGGACGACCCGGTCGCGCCCCGATTGCTTCGCGCACAACAGGGCCTGGTCTGCCTGGTCGACGAGCTGCTCTGCGGTCTGCGTATCATCGTGCTTCTGGGCGGCGCCGAAGCTTGCGGTGATTCGCACCTGCTTCTCTCCCACGGGAACCACCAGGGAAGCCAGCCGCTTGCGGACCCGCTCGGCCCACAGGGCGGCGCCGTGTTCGGTGGTTTCGGGCAGCAACACGCAGAACTCTTCCCCCCCGTGTCGACAAACCGTATCGCTCCGCCGGCAGGTTTGACTCAGGACGTCCGCAATGGCCTTCAAAACCGTGTCCCCGACCGGATGCCCGTGGACGTCGTTGACTCGCTTGAAGAAATCGATATCCACCATCACGCACGACAAGGGCAGCTCGATCCGCTTGGCACGCTCCCATTCCTTGACCAGGCCCTCGTAGAAGGTCCGCCGCGTCGGCAGCCCCGTGAGCGGGTCGGTGCGGGCCATTTCGCTGAGGCGACGTTCGAGCTCCAGCACGCGGGCGCCCGATCGGATCTGCGCGAGCAGCTCGTCCCGGTGAACCGGCTTGGTCAGGAAGTCGTCGGCCCCCACGTCCAGCCCGGCAACCTTCTCATCCGATGACGCTCTGACCGTGAGAAAGAGGATGTAGAGATAGTGGGAAAGCTTGAGCCGGCGGATTGCCTGACACAACTCCAGGCCGTCCATGACGGGCATTTCCCAGTCGGTGATCAAGAAGTCGGGACACTCCTGCTCGATCACCGCCAGGGCTTCTCGGCCGTTTCGGGCTTGCGCGACGCAGTATCCGGCCTTGTTCAGCCAGATCGACAGAAGACGGAGGATGGCTGGGTCATCATCGACCAGCAATACGTTATACGGAGATGGACTTGGAGTGTCGGCCATCTGTTGTTTCCTGTACCCGGTCTGCGCTGGGGGTGCCCTTCCCCGTTTGCTCAAGCGTAGCTCGGTGATTCCACCGAGGTGCGCATTTACGCCAAGGAATCGGCCCGGTGCCGACCGGCACAAGGAGTCCATCAGCCCCTATGACCCGGAGAATCTTGAACAGTCAGACCGAAAGGGGGCGCGATCCCGATCCTCCGGAGTATTCGAGCGTTGCGGTAAGATCGGCGCCTTCCGAGCGAATAGCCCAACAAGGCCGGCCGGCTCGGCCTCCCCCTGGAGAAGCGATAGCCGGGCGAAGGCGCGGGCCCCCGCCACGGAAGGGTCCATATTGCCCTGAATGTGTGGGTTCCCGCACGCTCGGCTGGGCCGACGCGCTTGCGACAAGGAACGAAGACCGCGCCGCGGCTACCTCGTGCGGGCTCCCGGTTCGCCACCCCCCGGCGAGGAACTCCCCTTGCCAGTTGGACTTTACGTCGCCTAGACTGTCGGAGCCGCCCATTTCCGGCTTCACGCTGCCCGACTCGTACGGAGGACCAAGCGTCCTCGGGGTGGTGTGGTCGGACTGTCGAGGCTTGCGCGCAAAACTCGTTTCATCCTGACAAAGAGGAGAACGGATCGTGAGAAAAATCTTACTGCCGGCGTTGGCCGTCGCCGTCCTGCTGGCCACGTCCCGCGTCGTGCCGGCCCAAGCCGCACAGCCTGAGAGCACCGGGCTCAAGACGGTGCTCACCGTGTCGGTCTCGGGCTTTGACGCGATCAAGAAGGACGTGCAGACGATCGCCCAGGCAAGTGGCATGGACCAACTGATGATGCCCTTCATGATGCTCGGTCCCCAAGGACCGGCGGGGATCGACACCACCAAGCCGTGGGGGGCGGTGGTCCAGACCGACGGCCAGAAGCTACGCGTCTTCGCATTTCTGCCGGCCAGTGACCCGAAACTGATGTTGGGCTTCTTGAAGCCGCTGGGCGAGGAAAACGCTTCCCCTGAGCCGGACGCGGATGGCGTCTACGAAATCGAAGTGCGAGGCTGGGAGCTCGTGTTGGCGAAAAAGGGCGACTGGGTGGTCCTCGCCGACGATCGCCAGACCTTGGCCAACGTGCCCGCCGACCCGGTCCCACTCCTGGGAGGCCTGAATAAGTCGTATGCGTTCGCCGTCCGAGGCTCGATCAAGGACATCCCGGCGAGTAATCGGGACCAGGTGGTCGGACTGATTCGGTCCGGCGTGGAGATGGCCCAGCAGGCTCAGCCCGACAAGGCCCCCGGCGAACAGACGATCGCCCGCTCGATGGAAGAGGTCGACAAGCTGCTCAACGAGATCGATTCGGTGCTGATCGGCCTGGCCGTAGAGCCTCAGTCGAAGGCCATCCGGCTGGATGTGGAAATGACGGCGATTGAAGGCACCAGCACCGCCGCCGAGTATGCCCTGGCAGCCGAGGCGAAATCCGACTTGGCGGGCTTCTACCTCCCGGAAGCCGCGCTCTCCGCCCTCTTTGCCGGCACCATGCCGGAAAGCGACTCCGCCCAGCTTCTCGAATGGATCGACGCACGCAACTCGGAGGCCATGAAAGACCTGGACGAGCAGGATCTCTCCGACGGCGAGAAGAAGCTGGCCAAGCAAATGCTCGGGGACCTGATCTCCGTATTGCGCAAGACGGTGGCGGCGGGACGTATCGACGTCGGGCTCTCCGTGCTGGCCGGTGCCGACAGCCTGAGCCTGGTCGGCGGCGGCTCCGTGGCCGACGCGGCAACGCTGGAGAAGCTCCTCAAGCAGACGGTCCATCTGGCCATTGCGGAAGACCCGGGCGTGGAACAGGCCGTCACCCTGGATGCCGAAGAGCATCAGGGCGTCCGGCTCCACACCCTCTCCGTCCCGGCCGAACAGCTCCCCACGGACGACATCCCGGCGATGATCGTGGGCGACGTGCTCACCGCGGCCGTCGGCTTCAGCGACCAGCACGCCTACCTGGCGGTCGGCCCGAAGGCGATCGACAAGCTCAAGCAGGCGATCGACCAATCCAAGGCCGCTGCGGGTCAGTCGCTCCCGCCGGCTCGGGTCTCCCTTTCGCTGACTGCGATCGGCAACATCCTCGGGGGCCTGGGCGCGGCCACCGACTTGGACGTCCCCACGGAGGTCCTCGACGCGCTCGCGCAAGCCGGCCCGAACGACCACCTTCTGATCAGCTCGGAAGCGATCCCCAACGGCGTGCGAACCCGGATCGAGCTCCAGCCGGGCGTGCTCAAGGCGATCGGCACCGCGGCAGCCGCGATGAGCCCGTTCGGAGCCGGCCCCGGCGGCTTCCCTGCTCCCGGCGGGTTGCCCGGGCAACCGTAGCTGCGATTGAGTTCGGGGTTCGGGCGGTCGTCGGGAATACGCCCGGCGCGCTTCGGACGACCCTCACGCGGAAAATGACGATTGGACGGACTACCCGGGCGGCATCGGGCGGACGGATGGCCGGTGCCGCCCGTCTTTTTGCTCCACGAGTTCGTGGTCACCGTCGTCGCGCGGTCACGGCCCCAGCAGCGGCACTCATCTCCAGTGAGCTGACGCGGTGGATCGCCCTTGCCGGGAGGATCCTGCGGACGGGGTTTCGGGGGCACCTTCTCTTCCGCGGCGCGATCCGGTATGGTGGGGAGTCTGGGGCGTTTTGGAGCCGTTGGTCGCTTTGCCTGGGACGTGACTGCCATGTCGACATCTGCCACTTTCTCGACGTCGCGGACCGAGATCGCCGGGATCCCGGTCACGGATCTCGTCCGGCAGTTCGGCACACCCACGTTCGTGTACGATGCCGCCAAGATCTGCGAGCGGATCGAGGACCTGCGGTCGTTCGACTGCGTCCGCTACGCCGTGAAGGCCTGCTCGAACCTGGCGATCCTCGACCTGGTCCGCCGGCAGGGGGCATTGGTCGACACGGTCAGCGCGGGCGAGATCCGCCGGGCGCTGGCCGCCGGGTACTCGCCCGAGGGCGACCCGCCGCCGATCGTCTACTGCGCCGACGTGTTCACGCACGAGGCGCTCGACCTGGTCGTCGAGAAGAACGTCCACGTCAACTGCGGCTCGCCCGACATGATCGACCAGTACGGCAGCCGCGCCCCGGGCCGCCCGATCACGCTGCGGATCAATCCCGGCTTCGGCCACGGCCACAGCCGAAAGACCAACACCGGCGGCGAGCATTCGAAGCACGGTATCTGGCACCAGCAGTTGGGCCACTGTCTGACGCGGGCGGAGCACTACGGGCTCGAGGTGACCGGGCTGCACGTGCACATCGGCTCGGGGAGCGACCTGGAGCATCTCTCCCAGGTGTCGAGGGCCATGGAGAAGATGGCCTTGGAGACCGGCGATCGGGTGCAATCGATCTCGGCCGGAGGCGGCTTGCCCACCCCGTATCGCGACGGGGATTCGTGCGTCGATCTGGAGGCGTATTTCCGCCGCTGGGACGGGGCGCGAAGGAGGCTTCAAGAGGAGTTCCGACACCCCGTCCGCCTGGAGATCGAGCCGGGCCGATACCCCGTGGCCGAGAGCGGCTACCTGGTGGCGGAGATTCGGGCGGTCAAGCGGCAGGCGGAGAATACCTTCTACCTGGTCGACGCCGGCTTCAACAACCTGGCCCGGCCGATCCTCTATGGGGCATATCACCCCATGTCGATCGTCCCGGCCGACGGCGACACGCAGCGCCAAGAGACCGATGTGATCGTAGGCGGCCCGTTGTGCGAGTCGGGCGACATCTTCACGCAGGCCGAAGGCGGCCTCGTCGAGACCCGGCGACTGCCGGCCGCCGCCGTGGGGGACCTGTTGGTGATCGAGTGCGCCGGGGCGTACGGCGCGGTGATGGGCTCCAACTACAACTCCCAGCCCCTGGCCGCCGAGGTCCTCATCCAAAACGCCCAGCCCCACCTCATCCGCCGCCGCCAAACCTTCGAGGAAATGACCGCCGGCGAGTCGATCCCCGAGCGGGCGCACGGATGACCCGCCGGATCGCCGGTCGGGCGTTGACTTCTCGCGTACAATAGGCAGCGCGGCGGGCGGCCGCGCGTCGGTGTCCCGGCGCCGCGAGAGTCGCCCCACGATTCGGCCCGACGACCCTTGATCCGGAGAAGCAGATGATGACGAGCCCGGCACGCCGCGTTACTAGCTATTTCACCCCGTATTTGCTGGCAGTGGCCGCGGCCCTGTGGATCTCCGCCCGATCGACGGCCGGCGAGCCAAGCGTCCGGGCGGCCAAGCGGCCGATCGCCAAGAACGTGATCGTGCTGATCGTCGACGGTTGCTCGAGCGAGCAGTACACGCTCGCCCGGTGGCACAAGGGCGAGCCGCTTGCGCTGGACGCGATCCGCGTGGGGGCGGTGAAGACGCACATCGCCGATTCGGTGATCGCCGATTCGGCCGCCGCGGCGTCGGCCTACGCGACCGGCGTGCGAACCGGCGGCCAAATCATCAGCTTGACGCCCAAGACGACGACCGTCGGGGATGCGTCGGCCCCGAGCCGGGCGTTGCAGCCGATGGCGACGGTGCTCGAAGGTGCCCGGCTTTTGGGCAAGGCGACGGGCATCGTGGCCACGTCGAGCGTCACCCATGCCACCCCGGCCGCCTACATGGCCCACGCGCCCTCGCGAAACGACCTCGACGACATCATGGAGCAGGCCGTCTACCAGAACGTCGACGTCGTCCTCGGCGGCGGAACGTCGTCCCTCTTGCCCGAGGAGCAAGGCGGCCTGCGACGCGACCGCGAGAACCTCGCCGAAGTGCTGCACGTGCATGGTTACCGGTTGCCGCGGACTCGCGACGCACTGATGCAGATCGAGGCCGGCAAGGTGTTCGGCACGTTCGCCGACGAGCACATGGCCGCCGAGTGCGACCGGCCCGAAGTGGCCCCCCAGGAGCCGTCGCTGGCGGAGATGACTGAGAAGGCCATCGAGCTTCTGGCCGGCGACCCCGAAGGCTTCTTCCTGATGGTCGAGGCCAGCCAGGTCGACTGGGCCTGCCATGCCAGCGATCCCGCCCAACTGCTCAGCGATCTGGCGATGTACGACCGGGTCGTCAAACTGGCTCTCGACTTCGCCAAGCGGGACGGGGAGACGCTCGTGCTCGCCCTCTCCGACCACAATACCGGCGGCATGTCGATCGGCAATCGCGCGACGGACAAGAGCTATGGGCACACGTCCGTCGAGGACCTCGTCGGTCCGCTCCGGAACATGAAGCGCTCGGCGAAGACCCTGTGGGCCAAGCTGGGCAACGACCTCACGATCGCCAAGGTCAAGACCGTAGTCGCCGAGTATTGGGGCCTCCAGATCAGCGATGCGGATGCCGGCGACGTCCTCGACGTCGCCGCCGGGTACGGGCAAGGCTCCAAGCATTCGGCGCTGGGCGAAGTCCTCTGCCCCCGGCACACCTGCCTCGGCTGGACCACCCACGGCCACGCCGGCGGCGACGTCCCCCTGCACGCCTTCGGTCCCGGTCGGCCCGTCGGGGTCGTCGACGGGCCCGACGTCGCCAAGATCACCGCCGCGGCGCTCGGCCTGGACCTCGAACGCCTCAACCGCCGCCTTTTCCGGGAGGCCACCGAAGCCCTGCCCGGCGCCGACGTGACCCTCGAACAGCCCACGCCGCAGAACTTCGTCGTCAAGGTGGAGCACGGCGGACGGACCGCGCGGCTGCCGGCCAACAAGAACCTCCTCCAACTCGACGACCGGACGATCGAGCTCGAAGGCGTGGTCGTCTGCGTCCGCGACGGGCAGACGCCGACGGCCTACCTCCCGATGCAGGCCGTGAAGCTCATCACCCGCGCGGCCGAACCGCTTCCCGCGGTCGTCCCGTAGAGTGTTGCGTTGTGACTTCGCGCCGCGCGCATGTCCGTAGGACGGAATGGCATTCCGTCCTACTTCGCGCCTTCTTCGATGACGACGAGCCGGTCGACGGGCACGTTCTCGAGCACGTCGACGCCGCCGCCGCCGAGCCAGCGGACTTCGATCCGGTCGACGCGATCGCGGCCCCCCAGCCCGAAATGGAGCCGCGTTCCCCAGTGGCTCTGGTAGCCGCGGCCGCTGTGCACCTCGTCGATTTGGACCAGGTCGCCGGCGGTCACGGTGACGCGTGCTCCGACGCCGTCGCGGTTGGAGCGGACGCCCCGCAGCCGGATCTGGATCCAGTGGTTCCGGTGGGGGGAGTCGTTGCGGAGGATGGTCGGAAGCTCTCGCGAATTGAGGATCACGGCGTCGACGTCGCCGTCGTTGTCCAGATCGTCGAAGGCGGCCCCGCGGCTGGCGTGAACCGGCAGCAGGCCGTCGCCGGCGCGGTCGGAGACGTCGACGAACTTCCCGTCGCCGTCGTTCATCAGCAGGACGTTGCGCGCGCGGTAGGCCGTGCTCCGGTCGCGCAGATCGATGTTGTCTTCGGTGTGCCCGTTGGCGATGAAGACGTCGCGGTCGCCGTCGTTGTCGAAATCGACCAGCCCGGTTCCCCAGTTGACGTAGTTGTAGGTGCCGGCGCCCGCCCCGGTCAGGCTGGTGACGTCTTCCAGGAGGCCGTCGCCCATGTTGCGGTAGAGCACGGGCGACTCGGCCTGGTAGGAGGTCATGATGAAGTCCAGGAGTCCGTCGTTGTCGTAGTCGCCGCAGTCGACGCCCATGCTGGCGTTTTCGTCGCCGAAGACGTTGTAGGCTGCGCCGACCACCATGGCCGATTCTTCGAAGTGCCCGGTGCCGTCGTTGACGAAGAGGAAGTTCTCGGCCACGTCGTTGAGCACGAAGACGTCGGTGTCGCCGTCGTTGTCGTAGTCGGCCGCGACCATGCCCATCCCCGTGCCCGCGCAGGTGCCGACGCCCCGCTCCAGGCTCACGTCGGTGAACGTGCCGTCGCCGTTGTTGAGGTACAACGTATCGGGCACGGGGACGTAGTCCCGGGGGGAGGGATACGAGTCCAGCCCGTCGACGGTCCGGTCTACGTCCATGTCGAAGTCGAACTCGAGGTAGTTGGCCACGTAGAGGTCGAGGTCGCCGTCGGCGTCGACGTCGAGGAAGCAGGTCCCGGCGCCCACCAGGTTTCCGTTGGCCACGCCGGCCGCGTCGGTGACGTCGGTGAAGGTGCCGTCGCCGTTGTTGCGGTAGAGGACGTTGGGACCGAAGTTGTTGAGGTAGAGGTCGGCGTCGCCGTCGTTGTCGTAGTCGCCGGCGGTCACCCCGAGCCCGAAGCCCGTGTCTCCCACGCCGGCCTCGCGCGTCACGTCGGTGAATCGCCAGTTGCCCTCGTTGCGCCACAGCGCGTTGGTCGGGGGCACGTCGGCCCGGGCCCCCGGCAAGGGCGCCCCGTTGAGGAAGTAGACGTCGATCCGTCCGTCGCCGTTGTAGTCGAACAGCGCCAAGCCCGCACACATCGGCTCGACGATGTACCGCCGGCCGCTGCTGCCGTCGGTGTGCTGGAAGGAGATCCCCGACTCCCGCGTGACGTCGCGAAGCTGGATGGGGACCGACGACGCGGAAGCCGGCGGCGACGGGCCCGGGCGGCAGGAGACGCCGGCCGAAACCAGCCCCACCAGCGCGCCGAGACACGTGAATGCGGAAATCCTACGGTGCAACCGGACTGGCTCCCTCGGCATGCTGCTTCTCGATCATCTCGCGTAGCCGCTGGTACTCCGGATTGCCGGGCTCACGCGTCACGGCCTCCTCGATCGCGGCCAGCGCGCCCGCCCCGTCTCCGGCCCGCTGACAAACCAGGGCGAGCATAGAATAGTACGGCGCCACCGGCTCCAGTTCAACGGCCTTCTGAGCCAGCGCCCTGGCTTCCGCGATCTTGCGATTCGCCTGGAGGTAGAGTTTTGCCAGGCCCGCGTAGCCGCCGCCCTGAAGGGGCGAGATCTCCACCAGCTTCCGGTAGGCCCGCTCGGCTCCCTCGAATTCCCCTAGCTCCGTGTAGATCTCTCCCACGCTCAGACAGACCGCCGGGTCTTGCGCCGCCGTCTCTTCCAGCTTCCTCAGCTCGCTCAAGGCTTCGTCGGTGCGTCCCTGCACCTGGTAGAGCCAGGCCAGCACCTGCCGGCACTCCGCGAAGTCGGGATCGATCTCGCCCGCCTTGCGCAAGTGCTCCTCGGCCGTGGACACCTCTCCGTGCGCCACGTACACTTTCCCGGCCGAGGTGTAGAGCGCCGCGAGTGCTTCGCGCACGCGGGCAACGTCGTCGACGGTTTTCAGCGCGTCGCGGTGGCGCTGCTCGTCTTGCGCCTTGAAAACCTTGAACTGCTCGAAGTACTCTTTCCCCTTCTCTCGATCTCCCAGCTTCGTGCACGCCGTGCCCAGCCCGTAATACGCGCTGGTGAAGCCCGGAGCCATCTCGATGGCCGTCTCGAGGGTCTCGCGGGCCTTCTCGTACTGCTTCAATCGCACGTAGACCTGTCCGACCAGCAGCAGGCTCGGAATGGATCTCGGACGGGCCTGGAGGTCCTGCTCCAGGACGCGGGCCGCCTCTTCCAGCTCTCCCATGCTCATCAGCGATTCACCCCAAGCCGCGTAGTGCCGCGAGGAGTCGGGATCGAGCCGGGCGGCCTTGCGAAAATGCTCGGCGGCCGCCGCCAAATCGCCGCCTTCCTGGGCGATCAACCCCAGCGAGTGGTGGGCCGACGCGGAACCGGGGTCCAGCTCGACGCACTTCTCCCAATACGCCACCGCTTCCTGCGTCTTCCCGAATCGGTGGTGCGCCCAGGCCATCGCGTCGAGGGCGTCCGGGCTGTTGGGAAAACGCTCCACGAGGCGATCGGCCACTTGGCCCGCTTCCCGCAACAGCGCGGCGACCTCGGGGCGCGCGTCCGGTGCCCCGTCGGCAATCGTATTGGGATGACTCGCCCGGTCTCGGCGGTAGACCAGCAGGAGGGCGCCCAGCCCCACCAGCGCGACGAGCAACGCCACTCCCAGACGCCGGCCTCGCCGCGCGGGGGCGGCGCGCAAAGCGCGCCGAGCGGATCCCCGCTCGCGCTGGGCGCCGTCTAGTCCAGCTTTCTCGTGCCTCGGCATGGTCCAAACCTCCCCGGAGCCCGCGGCGCGCGAAAAAGCCCCTGCTGCAAACCCGGGTCAGCAGGGGCACTATCCGCCGGGTATCGAGGGGGCACGCGATTCTCGCAGCCCACCTGGGACAAGCCGGCTAAAGCTTGTCCGCCATCTCCTTGGCTTTGGCCTTGACCGCTTCCGGGTCCGACATCGACTCCAGCTCGTCCAGGTCGCTGAGCAAGGCGTCGGCTTTGCCTGAGTCGGTCTGCTCCAGTTTTTCCAGGCTATCCCGGATGGACATCACGGCACTGCCGACTTCACCGGTTTCGGCCATCTCTGCCAAGAGGGTCTTCGCCTCGGACGGGGCCGCCGTGGTGGGCTGCACAGAAACTCCACCGCGCCCGCCGCTGCACCCAACCATCGCAACCGCAGCCAGAAGCACCAGGAATTTCAACAACGACATATCAGCTCAACCCCTCTTGAGTTACGGACGAAAAGCCCTAGAAATTCGATAGGGTCTCTCCGCCGGCGCGGCTTCCCAGACTCTGATAGGTAGTCAAGTCGATGGTCTCGCTGATGAACCTCACGGAGGCGTCGCCCAACGCGGCGTTCACGCCCCCCGGGTGGAAGCTTCGCGCGGGATACACGCCGTCACGATCGGCGGCAAACCCGGAACTGCCTATCTCGCAAGAGGGAAACTTCCAGTTGGGCGGTGCCGCCGCGTTGAAAACCGTCTGCGTCGGCAACCCCGCGATCCACTCGCGCCCGTTGGTGCTGAGGTGAGTCCCTATGCCGGACAAGCAGCCCTGGCCAAACGTCCCGAGCTCGGCCGACGTCGGGGGCACGTTGAGTGACGCAAAGGCATTCGTTCCGTTGAGCACGGCGTTCCCCGGTTCATACTTCGTGTTGTCATTATTGCCCTTGCGCACCTCGGAGGCCATGAGCGTGTTGGAACTGCCGTCTTTGATGTCCGCAAACTTGATCTCTAGGCCGGGCATGACCAGTCCGTTCTGCCCCCGGAACATCCCGTTCTGGTTCCGGTAATCGTCCCACTGCACAGTCGAACCCGAACAGACCGCGTAGTTGCAGCCGGCAAAGGCGCGGTCGCCGAACGCGTTGTCCGACGGGCAAAGGAACGCTTGAATTTTCACCCGGCTGACGGGGTTCATGTGACCATCGTTCCACCCATTCCCCGGATTAGGATGAGTCGCGTAGAGCTGTTTCCACTGGTCGTACAACGCTCCCTGCTCGACATAGGGCAGGATCATCGTGTGGACGCTGTAACCCTCCCACTGCGAGCAGTCGATCTGGACGTACGAGGACCGCGGGAAAACCTTGTGGACGTCGTGGTAGTTGTGCAGCGCCAGCGCCATCTGCTTCAGGTTGTTCGTACACTGGCTTCGCCGTGCCGCCTCCCGGGCCGCCTGGACGGCGGGGAGCAACAGCGCGATCAAGATCCCGATGATCGCGATCACCACCAATAGTTCGACCAGTGTAAACGCTTTACGAAGTAGTGCCATTCAGTCACCTCCGCCAACTTGGACAAATAAGGACGACAAATTCCTCCATCAGCAGAAATACGCGTTCCCGAGTGGCACAACGCCAGCGGGTCCGCGCACCCCGCCAATGACGGTAATACGATACCACGGGACTCCGGCGCAGGCAATGGTTCTGTTTGGAAACGCATCCTTGGCGGGGGGGGCGTCACCCCTTATGCTGCGGGTCACTGGAGCCGTCATGTCCCCGCCCTTGACGCATCGAGAAGCCAATGGCCGAAGCCCGCCACCCCACCACCGGTCCGCGGCAGCGCGGGGAGCGGACAAGGACAATCCCACGTCCCGCTCCGAGGCGTCAGCGCCGGGCCTCTCGTGCCTTGGCATGATGCCGCCCCCCTCAGAGGGCCTGCGTCGGATCAACTCTCGGTGGCCGTCCGGAATAGCATCCCCAGGGAGAGGGGCCCCTTGTCTCGTTCCCA
>DATKZH010000466.1:0-2254 GCA_035528065.1 Thermoguttaceae bacterium
CGGAACCTCCGCTTGCTCTTCCCTTTCCCGATCACGTCCCTCGATCCGCATACGGCACAACAGCAGCTTTGCCGAGGTTGCGTGATCGTCACGATCACCGCCCCTCCTGCATATTTCATGCTCTGGTAGTGGTAGCCTCGAACCCCGAACGCGTGGTAAAGTAAACTCGTGGACATGCTGGCTTCTCCTTCTGAAGTGGAATTCCCAAACTCCAGAAAGAACCAGCATGTCCGCCTCTTTGCAACCCCAGGTACGCTTCAGCCGGATGAACCATATTTCAATTACGTTATTGACATCTGCCACCGACTGAACCACCGCCAGTCGCTGAAGGGAAGCCTGCTGGAGCCACCGTGGGCGGCTCCGTCGCTGAGCATCAACCAGGCCGCCAACAGACGACCCGAGACGGTGATCCCAACGCCCGTCGCGAGAGAGCCCGGCAGTTGTCCCTTCTGAATGGCGCGGTGGGCGAGACGGCAGTCATCTACTCGGCCAGATCAGGTCTGGGGCCGCGGTTTCCTGCGCCTGAGACGTTGGCCAACCAGCGGCTGTCGGAGGCTGGAGCTTGCCAGCGTTCCCACCTCTGGCGGTCCCGGCTCATTCGCACGCCGCGGGTGCTGGGAACTTGCGCGGCCGGCCCCATAGCGAGTCGACTGTCCTGGGCGGGGCTGTCGATTCGGATCGGACGAGTCGGATACAATAGGGCAGCAAACGGCCCTTTAGGCAGGAGTTGGCAATGCCCGACACATCATGGCAGGAAGAGGTGGGACGCCGCAATGCCCAATAACACCATCATTCTCCGTCACAAAGCGTTCTGGCTCTTCTACGCGGGTGCCGACGACGAGCCTCTGGACGACGATGTCGTGCGCCACTTCGATACGACCACCATCAACCGCCGCGAATACCTCGAAGCCGTCATTCCGCTGCCGTGCGGTGCCGACTTTTCACTGGAGGTCACGATTAGCCCTGATCTGGGATCGGTAAATCTCGGACTACGGAATGCGAACACAAACGCCGTTGCCGAGATGGGATGGTGGGACGACGCCCGATGGCATCCTCATGCTTTGCGTTGGTCCGAACTTACGAGACTACACCAGTATTGGGTCAGCCGTCTGGCCCCCGCCATCCATCCAAGTGCCGCGTTTCTATTGCTCGCCCGATTTGTCGGCAACGGGCTCGATGAACGCGACCACTTTTCGCAGCGCAAGGATGTAATTCGCGACCACTACGAAGAGCTTCAACTGTTTACGCTGGCGGAAACCACGAAATTGGCTGACAAGACATTCGTCCTTCCATCTGAAGATGACTACCGTTGGACGGAGGACGATGAATTCGGTTGGGTCTTTGGCGGCGAATACCCGTGTTACTCGATCAGGAATCGGGAACATTCCGGCGGCTCGGAGGGGCTATTCCCGTTTTCCGATTGGTCCACGGTGTTCGATCAGCTTCCGCCACCGATAAGAGGAACATGACAAACCGTCGAACCGCGGGTGCCCCAGACCGCTCGTCTGTCTGAATACCGAAAGGCGCACGAGGTCCTTCTTCTGGGCAACGCTCATCCCCTGCGGGGCATTACTATCCAGAGCAGCCTCCGCCGCGACCGTCTTGTGGGCCCCGGGCTGTAGGCTTCTGCCCTCCCGTCATGGAGGCATCTACGGATGCAAGTAATTGCGCACTCGATTCCGGCTCACACTGTTCCTCCCTGTGCCCACGCCGGTTACAATGGTCGTCGTTCGGCACGCTTCACAGGCCCTTCGACAGGTCCAGCTTCACGGGAGGACTACGAGTTGTCCACCCTCCATGATTTCGACCTCCAGCTTTGCAGCTACGTCCACTACAACGTCAGCAGGCACTTCGAGGACGCGGGGTTCGCCAAGGCAGTCACGTCTGCTCTCCCACCGGAGCTGGCCGCCTACCTGCGAGAAGATACCCGATCAGAGTCGAATGGCACTGTCAACAGCTCTTATTGAGCCTTGCATAGTCAATGAACGGAGGGCTTCCACCGGAAGCCCGGGACCGAAGGGTCCGGTCCACGTCGGGTGATCATTGGCAATGCAAACATCAATAGTGTAAGGGGGCAAACGATTTGCGCGAAGATATCTGGGAGGCTTGAGGCGGCGGAGAGGATGGAAAGGGGGGACCGTGAGAGGGTGAACGGAGGTCGTGGGGGTGGTCAAGGGATAGAAGGGCGACCTGGGCGTTGGAGCGCACGGGGGCGCGTATCGGCAGCGGCGACCTGCGGGCGGGGGCAGGCGGT
>DATKZH010000467.1:0-5074 GCA_035528065.1 Thermoguttaceae bacterium
ACGCCTCGCGAGGCAATAGTCCCCCCCCTCGCAGTTTCTTTGATTTCCTCGATCTTCTTCCGCGAAAGCTCCCTCGTCGCCATCTTCCATCCCTCCCTGGATTTCAGACCACCGAATCAACCACAATCCGACGCAGAAGCCCAATCATGCCCGCGATCACTGCAAACCCGTTCCTGCGCCCCGACTGACGCGTCGTCGGTATCCGGGATTGAAGCGGGCTTCAGGTTTCGGTAAGAATGGGGAATTCCTTCGGACCGTCGTGGGAATACCCGAGAGGTCCGCTGCGACCCGTTGCTCGAAGCGCAGGACCGCATGCCGCAAACCGAAGCCTGGACCGTCGGCCGGTTGCTCGGTTGGACGACCGATTACCTGAAGGCACACGGCTCGGACACCCCCCGCCTCGATGCCGAGGTCCTGCTTGCCGAAGCGCTCGGGTGCGAGCGAATCGAGCTCTACGCAACCTTCGACGCTGTGCCCGGCGAGCGGGCCCGGACCGCCTTTCGCCAGTTGGTTCGTCGCCGCGCCGAGGGTACGCCGGTCGCCTACCTGGTCGGCCGCCGGGAGTTCTACTCGCTTTCGTTCCGCGTCACGCCCGACGTGCTCATCCCCCGGCCGGAGACCGAGTTCCTGGTGATGGCCCTGTTGGACCTCGCGCGCGGCCGGCCGGGCGGCGATCCGATCACCATCTGCGACGTGGGCACCGGGAGCGGGATCATCGCCGTCTCGGCGGCCAAGCACCTCCCGAGCGCGCGGGTCGTAGCGATCGACGTCAGCCGGTCGGCCCTCGAGGTGGCACGCGAGAACGTGCGCGCGCACGGCGTCGAAGACCGCATCGAGCTGGTCGAAAGCGACCTGCTGGCGGCGGTGCCGGCCCAGCGGCGATTCGACTTCATCGTGAGCAATCCGCCCTACGTCACCCGGGCGGAGATGGAGTCGCTCTCCCCGGAAGTGCGTGATTTCGAGCCGCACGCGGCGCTTCTCGCGGGCGAGCGGGGCACGGAAGTGATCGAATCGCTCATCCCCCAGGCATCGGAGCATTTGCCCCCGGGCGGTCATCTGCTTATGGAAATCAACCCCGTGCTGCACGACGCCGTCCAAGCCCTCCTCGGAGCCGACGGCCGCTTCGAGCCGGGTCCCACGGTCAAGGACCTCGCCCGGCTGCCGCGGGTGGTGCAGGCGAGGAGGAAGTAAATCACGCGCCGTACTCGCGAGAAGACTGCACGCGTAAGCGCATGAGCCAGTTGCGAATCACCGGCGGCATCCCGCTCCGCGGCACGGTCCGCGCCGGCGGGTCGAAGAACGCGGCGTTGCCGATGATGGCCGCGTCGATCCTGGCCGACGGGCCCGTCCGGCTGGAGGGCGTGCCGCGCCTGGCCGACGTGGATACCCTGTCGTTGGTGCTGGCGGAGCTGGGCGTCGAAGTGGTGCGAACGCCGGACGGGGGCTTGTCGCTGGAGACGATCGACCCCGCGCCGGTCCGCGCCGGTTACGAGCTGGTGCGGCGGATGCGGGCGAGCTTCTGCGTGTTGGGGCCTTTGCTTGCAAGACGGGGGAAGGCCGCTGTCGCGCTCCCCGGCGGGTGCGCGCTCGGGCCCCGGCCCGTCGATCTGCATCTGGCCGGCTTGGCCGCCTTGGGGGCCGAGCTGAGCATCGAGCATGGCTACGTGATCGCCCACGCCCGACGGCTCGTCGGCACCACGATCAAGCTGCGCGGTCCGCGTGGTCCCACGGTGACCGGCACGGCCAACGTGATGTCGGCCGCCGTGCTGGCCCAGGGCCAGACGACGATCCTCGGTGCGGCCGTCGAGCCGGAGATCGTCGACACGGGCCGGCTCCTGAACCGGATGGGGGCTCGAATCACCGGGCTGGGCACGCCCGTCGTGCGGATCGCCGGCGTCGACCAACTGGGCGGCGCGACCTACCGCGTCATCCCCGACCGCATCGAGGCGGCCACGCTCCTCATGGCCGCCGCGATCACGCGTGGCTCGGTGACCGTGACCGGCATCGTCCCGGATCACCTGCGCGCCGTGCTGGCCGGGCTCCGCAAGGCGGGGTTCCGGATCGACGTTTCGGAAGATCGGGCGACGCTCACGGCGGCGGGTCGCGCACGCCCGATGCACGTCACGGCCCGACCGTATCCCGGCGTGCCGACCGACGTTCAGGCCCAATGGATGGCCCTGCTCTCGTTGGCCTCGGGCCCAAGCCGCGTTCGCGACCGTGTGTTCCCGGGGCGTCTGATGCACGTCGCCGAGCTGAACCGCCTGGGGGCACGCATCGACGCCCGCGACGGCACCGCGCTGGTGACCGGCGTCGAGCACCTGAGCGGCACGCGCGTGACGGCGTCCGACCTGCGGGCCAGCGCCGCGTTGGTCCTGGCCGGGCTGGCCGCCCGGGGCGAGACGATCGTCGACGACGCCCACCACCTCGACCGCGGCTACGAGCAGCTCGACCGGAAGCTCGTCCACCTGGAGGCCGACGTCGAGCGCATCCCCAGCGAGTCGGTGGAAAAGGCCGCGCCGGTCGACTAAGCTGATCTGATCGCGCGGGAATGAACTTCTTGCAGGAGCGTGAGATGGTTGAAGGAGGACGTACGACGCGACTCTTGGCTCGCTCTGCAATCACGTTTTCCCACCTAGCCGCTTGCGGCTTCGCCCTGATGACGCCTCCCGCGTGGGGCGCCGACGTCGACCGGCCAGCCGACCTCGACCAGCTCGACGTCGTGCGATCCACGCTCTTCGACGCCGAGATGGTCCTCCTCGACGTGGCCGGCCACCGGGCGTTCATTCTCAAGCCGACCCGGCCTGAGGCCGACGGCCCCAAGCCCTGGGTCTGGTACGCCCCGACATTGCTGGCCGACGGCGAGGCCGACTGGAAGTCGCCGGGCGGGCGGCACGCCTGGATGTTCCGGCGCCTGCTGGAGGGCGGCCTCTACGTGGTGGGCGTCGACGTGGGCGAGTCGTGGGGCAGCCCCGCCGGCCGGGCCGTCTACGACAAGCTCTACGACCACCTGGTCGGCCGGTTCGGATTCGCACGCAAGGCATGCCTCTTCCCCATCAGCCGCGGCGGGCTGATGGCCTACAACTGGGCCGCCGACCACGCGGATCGGGTCCAGTGCATCGGCGGCATCTATCCCGTCTCCAATTTCCAGGAATTCGCCGGGCGGGAATACGTCCGACGCGCGTACGGGATGAACGAAGAGCAGCTCCGGGCCGAGCTTGCCAAGCACAACCCGCTCGACCGCCTCGCCCCGCTCGCCGCTGCGAGAGTCCCCATCCTCCACGTCCACGGCGACCACGACACGGTCGTCCCCCTCCCGTCCCACAGCGCCGAGCTCGTGCGCCGCTACCGGGCCCTCGGCGGCCAAGCCGACCTCATCATAATCCCCGGCAAGGGCCACGAAATCGCCCCCGAGCTCTGGCAAGAGCCGCGTTTGGTGGAGTTCTTCACAAGTCAGTCCGGTGGGAAGTCGCAATAGTCACTTCACGCCCGTCACCACTCCCCAAGCACCTCTCCGCGAGGCAGGGCGGCCCCCTTCGCAGTGGGGCAAAACGACGGAACTCGCCAACTCCGCCATACCCCGTCCGGCGGGCCGCCGACCCCACGCCCTTCTCACGGCCCTGCACCTCATCGGCAGCGCGCGCCCACGGTATTCCCAGGCTATACCACCCCTCATTGGTTGTAGAGACCAGCGTGCAGCGGCAAGTGACCCCGTCCAACAAACCGCCGACGGACACGCGCCCTTGGCGGGCCACATCTTCCATAGCGGAACCTCACCAGGTTGACCATCCCCCGCAAAACGGCTCTAATCCCGACAAGGTGGTGACATAAGATGTGACCAGAAGTGTGTGATGTTCGTCGGGAGCTGTCGTGCAGGTGCGAATGAGATGCGCGTTTGCGGAGAGCCTGAATGAGCGAGTTTAGTTGGCTTCTGATTTCGGACCTTCACCTCAAATCGAATTGCGAAACGTGGAGTCAGAGCGTTGTTCTGCGCGATATGGTGCGCGACATCCAGAGCCGGACTCCGAATCATCCTACGATCAAGTTCATCGTGGTTAGCGGCGATTTGGCTCACGGAGGCAAGCGAGAGGAATACAACCTCGTCGAGTCCTTCTTGGATGACCTGGTTTCTGCGGTTCAACTCACTCGGTCTGACGTTTTCATCGTTCCGGGGAACCATGACATTGACCGAGATATTCAAGAACTGACGTTCCACGGGTCGAGAAGCGAGTTCACGAGCGCTAACAACGTCGAAAGATTCCTGTCGCGTCCGCACGAAAGGGCTTCCCTCTTGAGCCGACTCCGTGCATTCAACGAGTTCGAATCGCGCTTCAGCGCAGGCGTCGAACGCGAATTCACGCAAGATCGTCTGGCGTACATCTCGCGGCGGCTTGTTGATGGGCTGCCGCTCGGCATCGTCGGATTGAACTCGGCCTTAGCGTGCGGCAACGATGACGACAACCGAAATATCGTCGTGGGCGATCGGCCAATAGTGGACATTGTTGAAAGAATACGAGAATCCGACATTCGCCTGGTCGTCGGAGTTGTCCATCATCCTCCAGTTTGGCTACGCGAATTCGATCAACGAACGCTCGAACGCCGTTTCCTACCGATATGCGACATACTTCACAGAGGTCATCTTCACGAACCAGACGTGCAACCCATCGTCACGTCTGCGGAAACCAACTGCCTTGTCGTCTCGGCCGGTGCGAGTTACGTGTGGCGGCAGTTCGCGAATTCCTATTCGATAGTCAGTCTCAATGTGGCCGAGGCGAACTGCAACGTCATTAACTACGAATACGATAGCCATTCAGGGGCCTTCAGTGTAGCTCACTCGCACACACACGCCGTTCGTCTTAGCGGAGATGTACCTGGCGACGTGGCAGATTTGACAGCTGCAATACGCCCCCTTTGCGAGCCGACTGAGCGCTTGGCACCTTAGGATCCGGGATTTAATAACGTCCTAAACTGTTTACGCCGGAGAAATGACGTAGTTCCATTCGGGCAGACTGCGGTCAAACCGGATGTGGAGGTCATTCACCGATTCGACGATGGCTTGTTTGCCCTTTTCGTAGAA
>DATKZH010000468.1:0-8697 GCA_035528065.1 Thermoguttaceae bacterium
TTCTACGAAAAGGGCAAACAAGCCATCGTCGAATCGGTGAATGACCTCCACATCCGGTTTGACCGCAGTCTGCCCGAATGGAACTACGTCATTTCTCCGGCGTAAACAGTTTAGGACGTTATTAAATCCCGGATCCTAAGCTATTGTTAAGAAACGGGATACAAAGTCTGAGCCGGATACTTCGCACCATTCGCACTCAGGGGCTGACACGGCATGACGGCCGACGCTCCCAACTCAGCGCGCCCCAACGCGGACGAGTCTCTCACCGAGCTGGAAGCGGCGCTCAGAGACACCTTTGGGGTCGCTTTTCACCTCTGGGAACGGAAGCCACCCTGGACCCACTGTGGGGCCCGGGGCCCCGAAGGCGGCGCGAACGGCCCGTTTGACGATGCATCGGGGTTTGTCAGGCTGTTCGACGCCGTGGTAGCGACCCCGGACACTCCCTTTGTCAGCACGCGCCCCGATGGCGAGACCTTGGTAGTCATCCCGATCCCGCACACCGGCGAGCACCCGTTGGTGGCCGTGGGCAGAGTCTCCATGAGCCAGCAAGAGCTGTTGCACCGGCTCGGCGCTCTGGCCGTCAGGGAACTTCACAGGCGTTGGGAAGTCACCGAGAGTCGGCAGGAAGTCGATGCCTGTGCCAAGCAAATCACCCGGGACTTTGAGGAGCTCAACTACCTGACGGAGTTGGCCAAGCATCTCGAGTTATGTGAGATCTCCCGGTCGATGATCGACGTCGCCGGGACCGTCCTGCCCGAACTCCGAAAGATCATCCGGGCCGAAGCGGTTATCCTCTTCTCGCTGCCCGATTGCTCCGGGGAACCTCCCTCGCCCGAGGCCCCGATCGGCCCCGCGGTCGCCTGGGCCGGCCTGCGAGCCGTGTCGGAGGCGACGTGCCGTACGCTCATCGGGCGCTATCGACAATTCGCCGTGGAGCAGGCCGTCTCGGTCAACCGCCTTGACCAGCGACCGGAATCGGCCGACTTCCCCGGGATCGAGAGCTTCCTGCTCTCGCCCGTGGTCAAGGACGACGTCTATCTCGGATGGCTCATGGCGCTCAACCGAATCGATCCGGAGTGCATCGGTCCCAGCCAGGAAGACTACCCTAGTTGGGGACTGAGCGACTACGAGTTCGGCAGCGGCCAGGCGCAGCTCGTCAGGGTGACCGCCGGCGTGCTGGCCACGCACGAGCGAAACGTGCAGTTGTTCCGGATGACTTGCGACGCCAAAAACCGAGCCGACGCCGCCAACCGGGCCAAGAGCCGGTTCCTGGCGAACATGAGCCATGAGATCCGCACCCCGCTGAACGCCATCCTCGGCTATGCCGACCTGCTCCTGGCAGACCCCGGCGACCGGCCTCCCACCGAAGAGCTTCGGATCATCAAGCGAAACGGAGAGAGCTTGTTGCACCTGCTCAGCGACGTCCTCGATTTGTCGAAGATCGAGGCGGAGAGGATCGAGATCGAGCGGATTGCCGTGTCGCCGAAGCGTCTGGCGGCGGAAGTCGAGTCGGTCATGCGGGGCCAAGCCGACGACAAGGAACTCGCGCTCCGCGTCGAGCACGTCGAACCGATCCCCGAGACGATTCAAACCGACCCCACGCGCCTGAAGCAGGTGCTCCTCAATCTCCTCAGCAACGCGCTCAAATTCACCGACCGCGGTAGTGTCCGAATCATCATCCAGCCGGCGAGCGACGACCCGGCAAAGCCGAGGCTGACGTTTGCGGTCGCGGATACGGGCATCGGCATGACCGAGGAACAGGTCGCCAAGGTCTTCGAGCCGTTCGTCCAGGCCGACGGCTCCACCACCCGCAAGTACGGCGGCACCGGCCTGGGCCTCGCCATCAGCAAGCGCCTGGCCGAACTCCTGGGCGGTACGATTTCCGTCTCCTCCGAATCGGGGGTGGGATCGCGGTTCGAGGTATCGATCCCCGCCGGGCGTCCGGAGGAAGCCCCGGCCGCGGAGCCGTCCGGCGCGCCAGACGTCGCCCCGCAGAACGTCCCTGCACCGGGGCAGTCCGCCCCGGACGTCCGAGGCGTCCGCGTCCTCCTGGCTGAGGACTGCCCGGACAACCGGAGGCTGTTCTCCTTCCTGCTCGTGAAGGCGGGCGCGAAGGTGATCTGCGCCGAAGACGGCCGTGCGGCGGTGGAGCTGGCCTTGGCCGCCCCCGCCAAAGGTACCCCGTTCGACGTCATCCTGATGGACATGCAGATGCCCGAGCTGGACGGCCACGAAGCCACGGCCAAGCTGCGAGCGGCCGGACACCGCGGCCCGATCATCGCCTTGACGGCTCACGCGCTGCGCGGCGACCGCGAAAAGGCGATCCAAGCCGGGTGCGACGACTACGCCTCCAAGCCGATCACCGGCGAGACCCTGATCTCGGTGGTCGCTGCCTGGCGTAACGGCCGCGGGTCGCACACCGCCGCCGAATCATCGGCGTCGAGCCCTTGAGACGTGGAGGACCCAGCCCGATGGCCGCGGCGATTCCCGCACGATTTTCCGGCACGCTCCCCAGCCGCGGGGACCACCGACGCCGCGCTCCCCGCCTCGCCACATCGAGACAGGCGTTCACGATGGTCGAGCTGGTGGTCGTCGTGCTCATCATCGGCATCATGACCGCCGTGGCCGTGCCGCGATTCGCCGATTCGCTGATCTACTATCGCGCGGAGGCGGCCGCCCAGCGGATTGAAGCCGACCTGAGGCTGGCCCGACAGCACGCAATCACGTCGAGCAGCACGCAGCAAGTCGTGTTTTCCACGGCTTCCAGCGCCTATACGCTCTCGGGCGTGCCGCATCTGGACCACCCTTCGATGGACTACGAAGTCCGACTCTCGGAACCGCCGTACCACGCGTCGCTGGTGTCCGTTGATTTCGGCGGGGATGCTCTGGTCGAGTTCGATCATTTCGGAACGGCCGACACGGACGGACAGATCCTCGTCGCGGCCGGCGCATACCAGAGAGCGATCACGCTTACCGCCGCAACGGGTGAAATCGTCGTAAGCGAGTGACGGGGAAGCAGACGATGAAACGCTACGATCCCATCCCGAATCGCCGACCGGCGCCGCGTCGCGGCTTCACGTTGATGGAACTGGTCGTCAGTGTCGCGATCTCGGGGGTCCTCATGGCTGCCATCGGCTCTGCCATGTTCATCGCCACGCGAACGATGCGCTTCGACAGCCCGGTCGACCACGCATGGCAAACAGGGCCGGTCGTCGACCAGATCGCCGACGACCTGCACGTCGCGAGCAGCTTCAGCGTCGCCGATCCCACCACGGTGACCTTCACCGTTCCCGACCGCGACGGGGACTTGGCCTCCGAGACGATCACCTACTCTTGGTCGGGGGGGGCCGGAGATCCGCTCGTTCGCACCTACAACGGACAATCGACGAACGTCCTGGAAGACGTCCATTCATTCAATCTCACCTACCTGAGCAGGCCCTAGGATTGCACGAGCCAACGCGAAGAGAGAAGCGACGCTCCACTTTCTGACCCGACCGTTCGGAATCGATAGCGCAATGCACGACGGGAATTCTGTCATGAGATCATCGATACGTCGCCGCCGCCGCGGTTTCAGTCTCGCCGAAGTCGTGATCTCCGTCTTGCTTGTCGGCTTGGTCCTGATAGGCGCACTGGAGCTGCTGGGGGCATCGCTTCGAACCAGGATCAGGCTCGCCCGGCGGTCGCAAGGCTCCGCCTTGGCCCGGGACTTGATGAGCGAGATCCTGCAGGCTCGATACGAGGAACCGGATGGCTCCCCCACGTTCGGAACGGAAGCGGGCGAGACGGTACCTGGCGACCGCAGCGTTTGGGACGACGTCGACGACTACGATGGCTGGTCCTCCGCACCCGAATCGAAAGACGGGAGCGCCCTGCCGAATTGCACGTCCTGGACGCGCCAAGTGAATGTCCGATACGTCAATCCCAGCAATCCGTCCGGGCCGGGAACCACGGCGGCAATGGACGACGAGGGGCTGAAACGCGTGGTCGTGACGGTCACCGACCCGCAAGGGAATCAGACGACCCGGGTCGCCCTCCGCTCCAAGTACAGCAGCTACGAGCTGCCGCCTCCGGCAGGGACAACCGTCATTCAATGGGTGGGAGTGGAGCTGCAAAAGGGCCCCGACCCCAAGGCCCGCTACCGATCAGCCGCCCACGTCATGGACCGGGCGCCAAGCGGCTAACGAGGTCCCCCCGAGGAGCTTTCGGTGGAGAGAACCACTGCGAACCGCGACGTCGCCCATCGCCGGGGAAGGTTCCGCCCCCGTCGCGGGTCGACGTACATCATCGTCCTGGCCGTGGCACTGATCGTGTCGACGATCGGTCTCTCGGTGATGATGATCACGCGCGTGCTGGCCCGTCAAACCACGAGCGCCAACGATTGGTCCGAAGCCGCGACGCTCGCGCATTCCGCCGTGGAACATGGCCTGACGATGGTCAACAACGATTCGAGTTGGCGCTCGGGCTATGCGAACGGCGTGCCCATCGCCGAGAAGCCACTGGGCCGCGGCACCATCAGTTGGACGTTGGAAGACACCGACGGCAGCCTGACCGAACCCGACACGAGCCTGCGGTTGACCGGCATCGGCAAAGTCGGAAACACGACGAGGGTATACAGCGTCCAACTTGAGGGACTGCCGCAGATTCTGGACGTTTTTCAGCGTGCGACGTACTCCACCGAGGACATCCTCGTCAGCGCCGAGATCACTGCCACCGGTGGCCCGATCTCCACTCCCGCCACGCTCACGGTTAACAACACGCTCAACGGCGATGCCGAAGCCGGCACCCTGGTCAACGCCGGCACCATCACCGGAACCACAACGACTCCGTTCGACGCGCTGACGATGCCGGCGCCGGGCGTATTCGACACCTACCTCGCACTTGCCACCGAAATCCCCTTCTCCAGCATCCCCGATGCAAAGATCAGCAACACGGTGCTCAGTGACGCATCGAATCCCTACGGAGTTCCCAATCCGGATGCCGTTTATCACGTCAATGTCCCGGCCGGATCAAGTCTACAGATAACAGCATCGAGACTGGTGGCCACACTCCTGCTAACCTTGAACGCAAACTCTACCGTGAAAACGGCCGCCGCCAACCTATGGCAGACGCCTTCGGACAATTACCCGATGCTGATCATCAAAGGGACTACCGGGTCCCAGGTCGACTTGAATGGTTTTGCTCTTGGGATATTGAAGGAAGCGTCGAGTCATGCGAACTACAACCCGCCGGGAACACCGTACGAGGGCCAGACGGACGATGACCAGCTCGACGTTTACCCCAACGAGTTCAACGGGTTGATCCACGTTATCGGATCCGCCACGCAGGTCAACGCCGGCAGCAATTTTGTATTGAAGGGCTCCTTGGTGTCGGAGGGGCCCGTCACACTGGGAAGCAACTACAACGTCACTCTTGACCCCAGCCTGTACGACAATCCACCGTACGGATACACCCAGTCTTCCGGCGAGATCGTTACGGTGGCTGGGACGTGGCGGTGGGACGCAGCTCCGTAGACTGGCTGGAGATGGGCCGTGTTCGAGCCACCCTCATCTGCGGAAGCTCCGTGACGTGCGGCAGGACCAACGAGATCGTCCACTACCCCCATCTCCACGAGACTCCGGCCGTAGGCCACGTTAAGCGCGTGAAGATGAAGTCTCCCGGGAAGCTGGTGCCAGGTCGTGGACTAACGCGTGCCGACCTTCCTCGCCGTGGGCGACTTCTGTCCGACGCGCGTTTCGCAGCGCCACGAAAGCAGCACCACCCGAGGGTTGGCGGGGAAGCGAGGAGGCGGGGGCCGGTCGAGAGCGGCTGGAGCTGTCTTCGTTTGCCGCTCAGCTCGGGCGATCGAGCGTGCTGGTGATCCGCAGGTCCTCTTGGCCGGAGAGATCGACGACCGTCCGGCTGGCCAGCGGATCACTTCGCGTCCAGGCTTCGATGATCGGCCGATCGTAATCGGCCCCTTTGGAGCGGATGACCTTGCCTACGCGGCCGTCGCTGAGCGCGACGTAGGAACCGATGGGGAAGAGGGACACGGTCTTCAACAACGCCCGCACGGCGTCCGGATCGTAGACGCCGGCCTTGGTATCTTGCAGGATCTTCTTCAGGGCATGGTACGGCACCACGCCCGGGCGGTGCGGACGCGGGGACACCAGCGCCACGTACACGTCGGCCACGGCGCCCACCCTGGCCAACTCGTGGATCTGGTGTGCCTGGTAGCCGCGAGGATAACCACTGCCGTTACATCGCTCGTGAATCTGGTAGGCGATCATCCGGGCGGCCATGGGGAGCCGGTCGGCATGCTGCTTCAGCGACTCGATGGCCAGCACGGGATGCTTGGCGATTTCTCCGAAGTCGTTGGAGGACAGGATCCGCTTGCGCTGGTAGGCTTCCGGATCGATGCCCAGCATCCCCACGTCGTGCAGCAGGCATCCGATCCCCAGATCGAGGAGCGTTCGTTCGTCCCACCCCAGGCTCACCCCCATCGACATTGCCAGCATGGCCACCCGCATGCTGTGCCGACTGGGATAGCCGCCCGAAGAGGGGGTGATTCCCAGATAGACGAACAAGTCCATGTCTTCGGCGACGCGGAACAGGCCGTCCCTGGAGATCGATTCCACGACGTGCAGCCCGACCGAGCCGCCTGCCTTCAAGGAGGCAAACACCTCCCCCAGTTGCCCCGAAGAGCGGTGCAGCAACTGGGCCAGGCGATTCATCACGTCCTTGTCGTAGAGGCGATCGCCATGATCGCGGATTTTCTCGGCGAAGGGCTCCCCTTGCGGCGGGAGCTGAAGGTTTGCCCCCCGCTTGATCTCCGCATCGAACTCGCGCGAGAGAGCGGTTTCCAGCTCGCAGCGAATCGCCGAACGGCCGGGAAGGGCGATCGAAATGGGATCTCGCTTGTCGCCTTCGCACCAGGCCCCCAGCTCTGCCGGCGTCGTTTGCTGCGACGGAGAGGAGACGGGGCGGACGTTGGCCAGGAACTCGGCCGGCCAGTCTTCCAGCAACACTGCCTGGTAGGTGGCGCCGCAGCCGGCGCACGCCCACTCCCGGCTCGCCTCGCCGACTTCAGACAGGCGCAGCGGCATGGGGGTAGAACATGCGAGACAGGTCCCCAGCAGCCCCCCCGTCCGCCGTTTCGTCCGATCCATGGTGCTCACAAGGTACTCCCTGTATCCAAGGTGCCTCGTCTTCTCAAGTGTACGTTCTCAACGGTAGCTTACCGGCCCGAACCCTGTGCGGCGTACATGCGACTGAACCCTGCACCGCAACCGGTGGGTGGTCGGGAATGAAGGGGCTTTCCGGTCTATGCGGCCTGAGTGGGTCGTGAGGCTGCGAGCGACCAGGCAACGCCTGCCCGCCGAGCATGCTGGGCGTGATCGCGTCGCCAGCCGGTCCTCGGACATAGACGCCGAGACGGAGACGGCAAGCCGCGCGGCAGAGATTGACAAGAATTGCCCTCGGCCAAGTCACGCTGAACGTGCACGCGATAGACGAACGTGGCAGCGATACGCGCGGCAGACTTCGATTGGGATTGCCCACGCGTCATTCGGGCGGGCTTCCGAGTCTCGGACCACCTGCTTTTCTTCCAACGCTTTGAGGGCCCTTTCAACCTCCGGCAGCAGCGATTGCGCCTCCACGCTTGGATGCAGCGCAACCGCCAAGCTGTGCGGCGTGCGTGGTGCGTCGGTCACGACCTCCATCAGACTGATGGCCTTGGCAACCTTGTACGCCATCTCATCGCCGGGGAGGCGATTGGGATTTTCGTCGTGTGCCTCGCACAGGATCTCCTACCTGGTCGCTTCCCTGGATTCGGCGAGCAGCCGGTCAAGAGGTGGCGGGGCCGTGTTCCCGCGGGCGAGGCCCCGCCCTGGATTGTCCCTTCCGGGGCGGGGTTTGTCTATCAGACGGCCCTCTTGCGGACCATTGTCAGTCCGGCGGTTCCACGCCGAAGCCAAACGCAAGGTCTCTTCGCAAGTCCCACTCGATCGAATACACGGTAGCGGCATCCTCATCAACGAATCGGTAGGCGTCGGCTGTCACATCCGCCCGAAATGTATCGTCCGGGAAGCGATGCCCGGGCGGTTCTCGATGGGGATCAAGCACCATGATTTGCTTCGCAACACCGAGAAGCCCAACGGACAGCTGAAGGAGTCCAGGAAGCTCGACCTGGCGATAGAAGTCGCGAGCAAAATCAAAAACGCGGGCAGCGAGCCTCCAAACTGAATCGTACTGAAGCAAGTATCTGTAATCGCAGTACCAATCTTCGGCTGCGAGAACGAAGCCCTTGGTGGTAGTACTCGCAAAACCGACAGCACAATTCTCTGCTTTGACAATTCTGACGAGGCCGTCAAGATCCATTAGGCGTTTATAGTCGAGATCTTTCCTGTCCACACTGACAGCCCCGCCAGGCGCCCGGTGGACAGAAGAGCGTAGTTCACACGGCCACGATCCCCGGTGTATCCGCCAGCATTCTTCCGGTGTGCATAGATCTCGCCAGGGGAAGTACGGAACCGCTGAAGCCCAGTACCTAAGAGCCTCGGCCTTCCCTGTGAAGGAAGGAATCTGCGTGCTCTAGCGAGTGTCCGTCGGAAAAAGGCCGATTGGTCGGATTGGACGGGGCGAGGGGGTGAGGGGGACGCGGCGTAGATGGATGGAGCGGGGGCGGACGGGGCGGTTTGGACGGGAGAGAGGTGTGTAACG
>DATKZH010000469.1:0-9100 GCA_035528065.1 Thermoguttaceae bacterium
AATCCCCAACAACAGTGCCAGCCCGATCGGAAGCCAAGTCTTCATCGCGAGAACCTTCAAAACGTCGAATCCAAGCGAGGTTCGATGTACGTATCCGTCAGCAGGATAGGGTTTGCTGGGACGCCCCGCCAGCCTGGCTGACGGCCCTGGGACCGTGGATCTCGGGCCCCATCGCTCGGCCGCAAAACACAGCCGCAAATCATTTCCGACAAACGGTTTGCGACGAATCGGCCGACTGCGTTCGGCAGGCGGGCTCGCCTGCCCCGGTTGGGGGACCGGGTGAGCCGCCTCGCTCGTGTTGGGCGGGGGCCGTCGGCCGAATCCGCGGGCGCGCCGACAGGGGCGCCGTAGCACGGAACAGCGAGCCCCCTGCGCCTCGATTCAGTATACCATCTTACTCCTCTCGGGAGCTACTACGAGATAGGGCCCGGCGCAGTTCGTCGCGAACGCGTGGCGCCAGCTTCTTGTCGCGATGGGGGGTCTGCTCATCCAGCTCCAGGGCAATGGCCGCCTGGCGCCGGAAGCCGGCCTCGTCGCCCTCCGCACGAAGGGTGATCGCCAGACTCGCCCTCAACGGGGCATCGTTGGGATAGAGATCCACGGCCCGGCGGTATGCGAATACGGCCTTCGGCAGGGCAGCCTCGAACCCTCGCTTCTCGAACGCCTCCCGATAGCGGTCGCCGCACATCCGCCACGTGCTGGCGGAGTGGGGGGCCAAATTCAAAGCCGCCTCGATCGACGCTTCGAACTCCTCGAATGCCTTGGGGCTCCGGCCCTCGAGCCAACGGCCGAAGGCACGCTCGGCCAGATGCCTCTGGGGCGCTGCGGCCAGCGGGTCGGCTTGCGCGGCGTCTCGGAGATGCTGGTCCGCGTGGCGCAGATCGCGCTGGGCCAGGCGGATCGCCGTCTGGGACCGCAACACGGGATTCAACGCCGTGGCCGAACAAGTCAGTGCCGCCGCCATCGCCGCCGCCAATGCGGCCACACCGGCGCTTCGAGGTACTTCGAACGGTCGGGAAGCCTCGGTCAAGCTCAAACCCATCGCCACCAAGAGCCAGAACGTCCCCACCACGCCCGGAAAACCCATCGCCCCGGCCGCCAGGAGATTCACCAACAGCACCACGACCCCAATCGCCGGCAGACTGGGCGTCAACGGGCCGTGGTCGACCCATCTCCAGAAGAGCAGCACCGTCGCGGCTGCCAGCGGCAGGCCCAGCAGCACCACCACCGGGGCCCACACTCCAGGTATCACCTCGACCACGGACGGGGGCGCGGAGCTCATCTGTCCCACCAGCACGGAAAGCAGGAACCCGCACGCCGCACCCGCCAAAACGTGCCGCGTGGCGTCGTGCCCACCGGCGCTCACCGGGGCACTCGATTCCCCCATTGGCTTGTGGGTGGCACGCGCATCTTGCCCGTGCTCTCGTGGACGCACTGGCGAGACGCCGTTGGCACCCAACTCACAAGGGAAAGATACTCGCATTGCGTAACCAAAGCAGCCCAGCACGGCCAACAGGGCCAACATCGCGGGCGTCCCGGCCGTGGCCCAGACCTCCATCGCGAAATTGTGCGGATCGGCAATCTCCTCGCTCGCCTGGGGGAGCATGTACCGGGTGTAGGCGTCCTGAAAATTCCCGGGCCCGCAGCCGGCAACCGGATGGTCGGCGATCATCCGCAGCGTCGACTGCCAGTACTGCACCCGAAACCGGAGCGACTTAGCGGCCGCGGAGAAGACCTCGGCGCGCACCGCGCCCACAACCAGCGCGACCGCGACCAGGATCGCTCCGGCACCGGCGATTGCGGCGGGCAGTCTCCAGCTCAACGGCCGAGCAGCCCCCGTCTCGCGCCCCTTTCGGCAAAACACCCCTGCGAGCAGCAGGCCCAGCACGGCCGCGCCGCACGCGCTCCGGCTGCTGGTCAAGACGAGGCAGACGCCAACCGGGACGCCACCAACGACCACCGCCAGCCATGTGCGCCACTCCCGCCGGCTCAGGCCCGCGCACGCCCCGATGCCCCCCGCCATCACGAGCCACGGAGCGAGGTACCCGGCCAGCGAGTTGGTCAGCCCGAAGGTGGCCATCGGCCGGAAAGTGTCGAGCCGGGCTCGGAACAGCTCGAACTCGCGCGAGCCTTGCTCAAACCACAATCCCGCCTTGCGCATCGCCGCGTCGGGATCTCGCTCGAACTCCGCCCGCGTCGCCGGAAGCTCCCATAGATGCTGATACAGCCCGTACCCGGCAAGCGCCACGGCCAGGGCGATCATCACCACGATGACCGCCCTCATCTCGCGACGGCTGGCGATCAGTTGCCGGGCGAGCAGGTACGAGAGCCCGTAGGCGATCCACTCCCAGAGCATGTTCAGCGCGGGTCGCGGGCTGCCGTGGTTCGCCGCCCAGAGGGCCGCCATCGTGTGCCATCCGATCAACAAGAGCACGGCCGCGTCGGTCCACCCGAATCGGACCCGAAACCACGGCCGCCCAATCGCCCCCAAGAGCCAGAACACGGCCAGGGCGATCCAGAGCATGACCACCACCAGCCCGTCCCCTTCCAGGGCAGCCGACTCGCTGGGAAAGAGCGGGCGGAGCACCAGGAGGGCGACCAGTCCGCCGAGAAGCCACGGGCGCCAACGATCGACGCCCGGCCCGATAGCGGCCCGGTCGCCCGCCGGCGCTTCCGCCGCGCGGGCCTTCGGCGAGGGCGAGGCGATCGATCGCTTCTCGGCCGACCGGGGTTTTCGGTGCCGCTTACGTCTGCCCATCGTGGTCCTCGCCCGTGCGGTCCGACCGCCCGTTTCGGCCCGTGGTCTCCAGGATGCCGACCAGCACCAGCGTGCAGCCGACCAACAGCAGGATCACGAGCGAACCCGACGTTTCGACCTGGTGCAGCAGCAACGCCCCCAGCCCACAGGTGGCGGTGGTCAGATAGATGGTGAGCACGGCCTGGGTCTTGCTCATGCCCAGCTCGACCAGGCGGTGCGAGAAGTGGCTCTTGTCGCCCACGAACGGGCTGCGGCCGGAGCGGAGCCGGATCCAGAGCACCGTCACCGTATCGTAAAGCGGCACGGCCAGCACGCAGAGCGGGGCCAACACGGCGTGTACCGGGACGTCTTCGCCGGCGAACGTCGCCGTGAGCGTGGCCATCGCCAAGAGATAGCCGACCAGGTAGCTGCCCGCGTCGCCCATGAACAGCTTCGCCGGCGGACGGTTGTGCCAGAGGAACCCGGCCAGCGCGCCTACGATCACCAACAGGAACCCGCCCACGAAAAGCTGCGGCTGGTGGGTCGCCGGATCGCCGGCCAGCAACATCACGGCGGCCAGCATCCCGGCGGCAATGGCCGCCACGCCGGCCGAAAGGCCGTCCATGTTGTCGAGCATGTTGAACGAGTTCACCAGCCCCACGATCCACAGCACGCTCAACGGCCCGGTGATCCACGGCGTCTCGATGAACAGACTGATCCGCCACCCGAGCAGCACGAGCACCGAGGCCACCAGCGTCTGCACGCCGAGCCGGATCTTCCAGTCGAGCCCGCGCACGTCGTCCACCAGCCCCAGCACCATGAGCACGGTGCCGCCGGCCAGGAGGATCCAGAGGCGGCCCGACTGCTCCCAGAGCCCCGGCAAGTGCGATTGGAGGTACGCCGGCAAACGGCCCCACGCCGCCGCCGCTTCGCCGTGGCCGGTGCCGAGCAAGTGCCCGAGCGCGATCTGCCCCAAGGCGAACGGTCCGATCACGCCCAGCCAGATCGCCAGCCCGCCGCCGGTGGGCATCGCTTGGGTGTGCACTTTGCGCTCGCCGGGCCGATCGACCAGTCCCCAGCGCGGCGCGAAGCGTCGCACCAGGTACGCGGCTGCACAGGAGATCAGCATGGCGGGGAGCGTGGCGCCCAGGATCAGCCAGATCACGTCGGTCGTCCCTCCCGTGACTCGCGGTGCAGATAGTCGCGGCACTCCGAGAAGAACGCCTGGTAATCCCCGCGCCGATAGTCGGCGAACGTCCGGGGGTGGTGCTCCCAGCGGCCGTGTCGGTAGAACAGCGTCACTTCGGCGTAAATCCCTCGTTCCAAATAGATGCGATGGCAGAAGTCCTTCGTCGACGCCAACACCAGCTTGCCCAAAGCCACGTAGCCCGGGTCCAGGTTCAGCGGGCGCGGCTCCTCGTGCCGACCCAGCCCGGCGTACTCCCGCTCCCAGGCGTTCGTCTGGAGCTTGAGGTCGACCAGCCGGGCCGGATCGATCGGCTCGCCAAACGCGTAGAACACCTTGCGCAAGCCCGGCCCCATGGTCGGCTCGTAATACTCCGTCTGGTCGAACGCGAACGCCGGGCTCTCCAAGGCCACGGGCCCGAACGCCTCGACGGCCCTCGCCCGGCCCCACGCCAACGCCCCCTCATGCCGGCTGAACGCGGCGATCAGCAGCAGAGCTGGCGAAGGGGGGTAGACTTGGCCCATGGGGATAAGGCTCGAGCGGACGCGCGTTGACCGACTTGCCGGACCCCTCCATTGTAGCACGTCTTGCCGGTCAGTAGACAACCCTGGTCTCGGGCAAGGCCTTCTGCAATTCGGCGATTCCTAGCGGCGTGACCGGTGTCCCGTTCAGGGAGATCGAATCGAGCTTCTTCAAGTTGTGCAGGCGTACGAGGCCGGCGTCAGTAATCCGGGTGTTCGAGAGCCACAGGAACTCAAGCCGCTTGAGATTCTTCAGGTGCACCAGTCCCGCATCGGTCACGCTCGTGTTGGAGAGGTTGAGGATTCTCAGGCCAGTCAGTTCCTCGAGCGGCTCTAAGTCGTCGTCTCCCGGCTTGACGGGAGACCGCGAGAAATCGAGACGCTGCAGACAGCGGCGGGACCAGAACACGCCTGGGTTGAACGGCGCGAGCGTTGCCGCCACCGCCCGCTCCCTGGTCGTTTGCCGTTGGACGATGGCACGCCAGCCCGAGGCGGCGCTGGCGACGAGTGCGGCCAGCAGCACTGTGCGCAGCGTGAACTGGAACCGGGCGAAGACGGGCTTCGTTGGCCCGCTACGCTCATCGCCGGCCGATCCTGACGCCGGAGCACCCTCCGAAGCCCTGGGGGCCGAGATGATCGTTCCCGACTCGTCGCGCATTTCCACACGCGACGCCAGCACGCGGGTCACTGCCTCCACGTCTCTCGGACCAATGGTGCACTCTTCCCGAGTGGTCTTCATCCGAACGACGAGTCGCCGGGACGACTCCTCCCACTGACAGCACTGGACGAAGCCATACGGCACGAAGGCAACCCGCCCTCTGACGGCCAGCACCATCCCGTGCTCGAGAAGCTGTAAGCAGCCGCCAGGACGCCCGCCCACGCCAATCGTCGCCAGCACCATCAGCCCAAGGAGGAACGCGAAGAATGGATCCGGCTCCCAAAGCCAAAAAAACATCAGAAGCGCGCAGCAGAGCCAGAAGATGTTCAGAAACACGCCGAGGACGCCCGGTCTCGATCCCCAAGGGAGGGCATCGATCCGAAGGACCTTCAGCAAACGAGCCCCCCCATGCTTCGCGACGAGGGCCTGGTTGCCCCAAGCCATGTCCCAAAGAAAGAGGGAAAGAAAGACCCCCGTTAACGCCGCCGCGAGGTGTTCCATCATATGCTCGGTCGAGTCTGAAGCGCGGGCTCCACCCCAGCGATTGTCCCGTCTTCCAGCTTGCTTGACCCTGGACAGGGCCCATTCTACCATGGAGGCGCCCGTCCGGGAGCCTCCATGCAATAACGCGCCTCCTACATCCGGAGATGAACACCATGCGATACGTCGCCGTACTTGGAGCAACTCTGCTGTGCGTCCTGGGTGACCGGGCCGCCGGCGCCGAACAAGGGTCGCCCACGCCGCCCAACGTGCTCCTGATCCTCGTCGACGACCTCGGCTACGGCGACCTCAGCAGCTACGGGGCCACGGATCTCGAAACGCCGCACGTCGACCGGCTCGTGGAGCGGGGCATGCGCATGCCCCGCTTCTACGCCAACTGCCCGGTCTGCTCGCCCACCCGGGCGTCGCTGCTCTCGGGCTGCTATCCCGACGTGGTCGGCGTGCCCGGCGTGATCCGTACGCACTCCAAAAACTCCTGGGGCTACCTCGCGCCGGAGGCCGTGCTGCTCCCCGCCGTACTCAAGACCCGCGGCTATCGCACGGCGATGGTCGGCAAGTGGCACCTCGGCCTGGGCGAGCCGAACCTGCCCAACGCGCGCGGGTTCGACTTCTTCCACGGCTTCCTCGGCGACATGATGGACGACTACTACCACCACCGCCGCCACGACGTCAACTACATGCGGCTGGGCCGCGAGACCATCGACCCCGAGGGCCACGCCACGGACCTCTTCACCCAGTGGACCTGCGACTGGCTCCAAGAGTACCGCGACGACGCCCCGTTCTTCATCTACCTGGCCTACAACGCCCCGCACGGCCCCATTCAGCCGCCCGACGACTGGCTCCGCCGCTATCGGGCGAAGCACCCCGACGTGCCCGAGAAGCGGGCGAAGCTGGCCGCGCTCATTGAACACATGGACGACGGCATCGGCCGGGTAATCGCCTGCCTGGAGGAAACCGGCCGCGCCCAAAACACGCTCGTCCTCTTCGCCAGCGACAACGGCGGCTCGATCCCCCACGGCTCGGACAACGGCCCCCTGGCCGGCGGCAAGCAGGACATGCTCGAAGGCGGCATCCGCGGCCCCATGTGCGCCGTCTGGCCCGATCACGTCCCGCCGGGCTCGACAAGCGACCGCGTCGCGCTGACCATGGACCTCTTCCCCACCATCTGCGAAGCCGCCGGCGCCGACTTCGCCCACGCGATCGACGGCCGAAGCATCCTCCCCGCGCTCCTCGGAAAACCCCAGCCGCCCGAAGACCGCCTCCTCTTCTGGGTCCGCCTCGAAGGCGGGCGCCGCTACCAGGGCAAACCCTACTACACCGCCCGCCAAGGCGAGTGGAAGCTTCTCCAGAACGACCCCTCCGAGCCGCTGCGGCTCTACAACCTGGCCGACGATCCGAAAGAGACGACCGACCTGGCCAAACGCCAGCCGGAGACCTACGACAAGCTGAAGACGGCCCTCGACGCCCACGTCGCCCGATGCGCCCAAATCCCCTGGCGCCTCCCCGGCGGCACCGGACCGGGCGAGATCGGCGAGCCGAACCTTAGCCAGTGAGTTGGGGCCCCGTGCCGCGGATCGCGTCCGGGCCGTTCAGCGACTATCCCGCTTGCACCGAAACGGCACAAGAGCACCGAATAGATGGACTTGATCTCGCAAGGTCCTGACGGGGAAGCACCTATTCGGCAAGAATTGCATATTGAAGACATACGTCATCCGGCGCACCTGTTCGTATAGGATCCCAAGTGCCCGCATGTACCGAGCGGAAGGGCGTAGCAGGTGAACTGGTAGAGCGGAAGGTGGCAGGAGTATGGACGGTATCTTCAATCTCAGGTGTGTTCACGATCTGCCTGGCAAGTTGGAGCAGGACTTGGCGAGACTCAAAGACAATCCGCACGACGAGACTGCTGCGATCGACTTCTTTGTAAACGCCGAGAGCCTTCTCGATTGGCTATATCCCGGCCACTCCAACAGGCAAGCCCGCGAAAGCGAACGGAGCAGCAATGTCCTCATGCAGGTGACGTCGCATCTTGCCACGGGCGCAAAGCACTTCCGGCCGAAGGCCAAGCACCACAAATCCGTCAAGCACTCCAAGAGAGTTGGAGGTACTTTCGCGAGCGCACTTTCGCCGCAGGCATGTTCAAGGCGAACACGTACTCAAAGGGTAATCTAATCATCGAACTTCTCCTTTCGGGATGTGCTAGACTCCAGCACATAGACAAAGCTCAACGTCCTACTGAAGCACAACAGTCGGGAATCAAGCGCCATGAGCAGATCAACGAAACGCGTCATTCTAATCGCGGTCCTTTCCGTTGCCATTCTCCGGACCTTCACCGCTCTTTGCGGGCCACCGCCGGACGATGACGACAAATCGAAAGCCAAAGACGCCATACCTTTCGAGGTGTTCGCAAGTTTCAAGCGGATCCCGAAGGGCAATCCGGTATTCTACTGCGAGCCGCCGGAGTGGGCCGCCGCCGCCCACGCGATCGTCGTGGACGACACCGTTCATTACCTGTGGGCCAGACGCAAGAAAGACAACTATTGGGTGATGATGCACAGCACGGCTACCGTGAGCGACCCCGCGAGGATCGAGCATGATCCGAGGAATCCCGTCCTGTGGCCTTCGAAGGAAGGTTTTGACGATTACACGACCGAATACCCTTTCCCGTTCTGGAATCCTGCCGACCGCAGGTTCTACGTCTATTATCTCGGCAGGCAAAAGCGCGTTCCCAAGCAGACGGGCCTGTTGGTGGGTGACGGGGATTTCGGCAAATGGACACGTGTTCGCCGGACTCCCGTGATTGCCGCAGACACCGAGCACGAGCGGAACGGCTCCTCGCATCCCTCCGTGGTTGTCGCAAGTGACACCATCCACATTGTCTACACGGGGGAGTGGGCCGGACCACCGACCATCTGCCACGCGACTGCACCGACCAAGGATCCCGCAGCCGTTACGAAAGACCTCGCCAATCCCATCTTCAAGGGCACCGGCCAGGCGTGGGACAGCCGCGGCGTCCGCGAGGCGGAAATCTTCAAGGGGCCGCGGTATTTCCATATCCTGTACGGCGGGTCCGATGGCGAAGTCTGGCAGATCGGGCATGTCCGCACCCGCGACTTCCGCACGTTCGAGCCCAACCCCCACAATCCCGTCTTCACGCCGTCCTCGAACCCCGACGCGTGGGACTGCGAGGGCATCTTGACGCCCCATCATTGAGATCGGAGACTCTTATTACATGGTCTATGCGGGCAAGAAGGGCAAAGAATGGCAGACCGGCCTCGCCAGAACTCGCAAGCCCTAAGGATCAGCCGAAAAACAGCTTCCCGGCTTCCGTAGCAGGCACACGCCGTGTGCCGTCCGCTGCTTAGGATCCGGGATTTAATAACGTCCTAAACTGTTTACGCCGGAGAAATGACGTAGTTCCATTCGGGCAGACTGCGGTCAAACCGGATGTGGAGGTCATTCACCGATTCGACGATGGCTTGTTTGCCCTTTTCGTAGAA
>DATKZH010000470.1:0-31410 GCA_035528065.1 Thermoguttaceae bacterium
CGTTCCCAGGCGGAGCCTGGGAACGAGCGTGACGAGCGTGGAAGGACTACGGCGTCGGTTTGATCTTCAAAGCCACGTCGGCTTCCAGCCCGGGGATGGTGAGCGTCAAGCGGCCCTGTTGGACATCGGCCGGCTCGACCCGTTCCGGCTCAGCCCGCCAGGTCTTCCACCACTCGAGCCGGCATGGTCCGTCGGGCAGGCCCGTCACGGAGAACGTGAAGGGATCGACGCTCTCGACCTCAGCTCGGGCGTGGTTGTACCAGGAGCTGTCGCGGTTTTGCAGCCAGAGCATGGCGAGCCCTTGGGTCTTCATGCCGCAGACGAGGACGTTGGGCCGGTCCAGCACCTTGCAGCCGGTAAAGACGTAGCGGGTTACGCGGACCCAATCGCCGCCGGAGTTTTCGACGCGGATCCGGTGGCGGCCCGCGGGGACGTCGACGGCGACCTCCTCGTCGTACGTCGTTTCCCAGATGTTCCACTGCTCGCGCCAGACGCTCGATTTGCCGAGCCCTTCGCCGCAGGGCAACTCTCGCTCGAGCGATTGCTCGTCGTCCACCCAGATGCGCAACAGGCCCGAGTTGGACACGGTGCCGACGTGAACGATGAACTTGCCCGGTTTCGGGAAATCGACGACGAAGGTGGGCGGGTTTTTCAGGTCGCGGTGGCCGCCGCCGTGCAGCAGTTGTTGAGGAGCCCGGTCGTCGGCGAGGGTTCCGTCGGGCAGCAGCACGAACTCGTTGTGCTCCGGCTTGCCCCACGCGCTCGCGGGCGGGACGACCGCGTCGCGGACCTCCGGCTCGCGATCCTTGTCGACAAACTCGGGCGGCGTGGTTTCGAGCGGCTCCCACCGCGCGGTGCCGAGCGGCAGGTCCTCGGTGAACCGGGCCAGCGAGGTGAAGTGGAAGTAGAGATCGAGCTTGTCGAGGTAGCTTTCGTGCCACCAGGGCATGGGCCCGCCCGCCGCAAAGCTGAACAGCCCGGCCCAGAGCGAGTTGTGGATGGCCCAGCCCTCCGGGTCCTTGTCGGCCGTGGTCGAATGGCTGCGGATGCCGAACTCGCCGAACACGTGGGGCTTCTGGAACCGCTCCCACTGGTGCAGGCAGTAGCGGCGCACGGGCTCGGCGACGTTCTCGTCGTCGTTGGTGTAGCAGTGCGTCTGGACGACGTCGATATTCTCCAGCCCCCAGAACTCCTCGGGCCCGGTCTTGCTCCAGAAGCTGGTGCTGATCAGGTGCCCGAAGGGATCGATCGCCCGGAGGTAGTCGGACATCTCGCGGTGCCAGGGGAGCTTGATCTCGTCCGGCGAGTCGGCCCAGCCCTCGAACTCGTTACCGAACTCCCAGCAGAGGACGTTGGGGCTGTAGGCCCATCGGGCGACGGTGTAGCGGAGGCGTTTCTTGTACAGCGTGCGGGCGGTCTCGTTGGTGAACCAGTCGCCGGCCGATTGGCAGGGGCCGCCGTTTTGGGCGTTGAACGGATTGCGCTGCCAGCCCCGCTCGCGGAAGTCCTGGTGCGTGTCCATGCACATCATGTAGTAGAGGCCCAACTCCCGGGCGACGTCGAGCACCAGGTCGATCCGCGCGGCGGCGTCCTGGCGGTACCGGCCCAGCTCGTCCATCCATTCGATGCCGAAGCCGTACGAGCACATCCACCACCGGTTGTAGTTCTCTCCGGCGGCGGCGAATTTGCGCATCGCCTCGTCGCCGAGCTGGCCCTCGGTATGGTAGATGGGCAGGTTGTGCCCTAGGGCGAAGTAGCCCTCGCCATTGTCGAACGCGAAGTAGTGCGGGTCGACGCGGCTGGTGCGCACGAACCCGGGGCTCGTGCCCTTAACCGCCTCGAACGCTCCCTCGCCGCCGGTGATTTGGCCCGTGCGGTCGGCCAGCGCAAGCTGCCAGGTGTATCGGCCAATCTCCATCGGGGCGAAGCGGACCTTCCACCCGCCCGGGCCTTCCGGCGCCATCGTCTCGTTGCCCTCGGCGATCGCTCGGCGCTGGGGCACCTGGAAGAACCCGGGCACATTGATCGCCTTGCCCGAGGGGGACGTGAAGACCGCGTCCAGGCGCACCTCGTCGGGATCGTACGGGTTGTCGTACGCGGCGCCGAGGTCGACCGTCAGCTCGAGCTTCTCGTACAACGGCACCTGCTCGGCGCTTGCGGCGACTTTGCGTATGGAAAGCGATTCGCGCGCGGGCGGGACCTTCTCGTCACCGCGTGCGGAAGCTCCGCCTTGAAGCACAACGGCGATCGTAAGCAAGCTGACGTATCGCATGGGCTCCTCCAGCCAGAAAGCCGTGGATCTATGCCGACCCGATGAGACTCGGCGGACGGGTCCGTTATGGCAGACGCAGGTGGGGGAGTCAACATGGCGCCGGGCGAAGCCGCAAGCGGCGGAGGCTCGGATCGTCGCCCGTGCGATCGGCTACTTCTTCGCGGCCGGCGGCTTCTCCGCAGTCGGTTTCTCCGCGGCCGGCTTCTCCGCGGTCGGTTGCTTCTCTGCAGCCGGCGGCTTCTCCGCGGGGGGTTGCTTTTCCGCGCTCGGTTGCTTCTGCTCGGCGGGCGGCTTCTTCGCAGCCGGCGGCTTTTCCGCGGCCGTCGGTTGCTTCTCCGGCGTCGGCGGTTGCTTCAGATAGAACCAGGCCAGTCGCTCGCCGACCGCGCTGCCGGTGTTCTTCAGGACGAGCGACTTCTTGAAGTCGAGCGGGGCCAGCAGCATATAGCGCCATGCGAGCACGCCCTGGCGCCCGCTCAAGTGCTTGCGGAAATCGCCCGGGCCGCCGAAGAACGGATCGAGCGTCGCCGCCGACCAGCCGCCGACCGGGCGACCGTCGACCGCGAGCGTGGCGATGCCGTCCGGCTCGTCGCCCGGCTGCTGGTAGACCAGCCCGACCCAACGCCCCGCGCCCTGCTGGCGGATCAGGTCGCTCGTGCCCTCCTGGGCCGGCAGGAAGACGCCGCGCAGGCGCATCCGGCCGGCGACCTCCCGGGCCTTGGCACCCCGGGCCTGCTGGACGGCGAGCGACACCTGCACGCCCTCGACGGGCCGGCCGCCGCGGTTCGAGGCGGCCACGGTGATCCCGCCGGCGAACGGCATGGCCAGAAGCAGCGTGGGCCCGCCCTGGTCCTCCATCACGTAGTTCGGGTAGTTGCCCGGAAGGGCGGGAAACAGGTATCGCGCCGGCGCGGCGATCGCCGGCTTCTTCTCCCCGTCGATGGTCACCTCGAGCCAGAGGTCGTTGTTATCGAGGACCTTCCGATCGGCCACCAGCTTCCACTGCGTGACGGTGCCGGCGCCGTCGACGTGAACGAGCTCGGCCTTCTTGCCGGGCTGGATGGTCTTCGGCTCGCCGCTGAACCGCGGCAGCGGATCGAACTCGTGGAACCGCCCGCCCTGGAGCCAGCGGAGAAGCGTGCTGGCCGCCGAGAGCCAGCCGCGGGGGAAGCCCGACTCGGGATCGACGAAGCTCTCGATCGGCATGCTCTTGGGGAACTTCACGCAATCGAAGCGATAGTCGGCCTTGGCCGCCTCGCGGAGCACGATCCGGAGCCTCTTCTCATAGGTGAGGCAAGTCAGGAGCGGATTCGCGTCGTGCCCGATCGGCGGGAGCGACGCCTGGAGCTGGCCCGGCGCGCATTCGATCCGCGGCTTCTTCTCGCCGTCGAAATAGAACGCCAGTTGGCCCTCGTCGCCGGAGCGCGCGATGCGGACGATCGCCCCGGGACCTTTGAGATCGGCCAACACGTGCTCGGCCGGCCTGTCGGCGGAGATCGTCTTGAAGGCGACCTGCGAGGTGATTCCGTCGGCCACGGAGAGCCGCTCGGGGTTGATGAGCCGGTCGAGGATCGCCGTGGTCGCCCGCGGCGGCTGCGGCCGGTACCAGGCGGCGAGTCCCCAGCCGTCGGGCGCTTCGAGGACGTGTACGTTGCGCACGCGGATCCACGCGCCGTGGTCCTGGAACCCGAGCCAGCCCCGCAGGTAGCGATGTTTCAGCTCGGGGTGATGGAACGTGTTGACCTGCTGGACCAGCCGGCCGTTCATCCAGGCGGAGATCATCCAGCCGTCGGCCTTGACCACCACGCGGTTCCATCGCTCCGACTTGTCGGCCCGTTCCAGCGGCAGCACGTGCCCGTAGACGGCCATGCAAGGCTGATCCTTGATCTCGGCGTTGTAGGGCGTATCGAGGAGCTGCAATTCCATGCCGTCGGCCGTGGGCCAGCCTTCCTTGGGCGTGCGCACGCTCACGCCCGAGTTGCCCCCCTGCTGCATCTTGTATTCGAACGACCAGGTGAAGTTGGCATACAGCTTCTCGGTGCGGAGGTAGTCGCCCGCGCGGTCGTAGCGGACGACCTCGCCGTTTTCTTCGATCCGCCACTTGTCGAGGTTGCCGTCGGTCCACCAGCCGGCGAAGTCCTTGCCGTTGAACATCGGCTCGCCGCGCGGCTCCATAAGCCGGAGATTGCTCACGGTGGCGCCGTCTCCGGTCGCGGCCAGGCCCAAGCCGAATCGGCCGTCGGCCTGGATCGGGACCTCGTAGATCCAGTGGCCGTCGACGGTGAACGAGAGCTTGTCTCCCTCGCGACGGATCACGGCCGCGTGCATCTTTTCGCCTCGGGCTCCGACCTTCGCGCCGGGGGCAAGCTCGGTATCCCCGTCCGTCAGTCGGCCGCAACCTTCCCCTTCGCACAGCACCAACTCCAAGCCTTTGCCGGAAGGGACCTTGGGAAGCGAAATTCTCAGGTCGCTCTCTTCGGCCACCGACCACCGGAACCGGAGCTGGAAGTCGCCGAACGTCCAAGCCGACAGGAGCGGGGGGCACTGGCCTGTGCCGCTGAGGCGCCCGTCGACGACCGTCCAGCCGCCGGGGGCTCCTTCGCCGGGCTCCCAGCCCACCAGTGAGTCGGGCCGAAGCAGTTGGACTTCAAAGGGGGCAGCTTGGGACACGGTCCGACTGCTGAACACGAGGCAGACGGACAACGCCAGGGCAACTCGCATCGGGGAGCGGATCATCGGTAGCCTCGTCAACTCGGTGGAGTAAGACTCGGTGTGGTTGTCGATGGCCGGTAAGACTCCATTTTCGCCTCCCGCCGTGCGGATTGCAACGCGCCGCTTCGTCGGTCGGCGAGGGTCGCCTGACCCCGTACAGCGACCGGAAGCCCCGCGCACCGCGCCAAGATCCCGGCTTGTTGACGCGTGATCGACACGGCAGTAGACTCCCGGAAGTCCCGGCTCGACGGCTGGGTGCCACTGGCGTCTCGCCAGTGCTCGCGTCAGGTTGGGTGCCGCTGGCGTCTCGCCAGTGCTGGACCGCGTAGATGCACAAGAAGTACGACGGATTGCCAATCCGTCCTACGAAGACGCTTCTGCAACGTTGGGGCAGCGTCGGAGCACGGGCAACATCCCCTTGCCACCCTTGCACGACACAAACGCTGGACATTTCAAGGCGCCCCCGAGCGTCGGACGGTTGCGTCGGATGAATACCGCAGGGCCGAGATAGGGAGGACGAGGAAATGGGGAAGCATAGGACCGTGATCGAAGGCGCGTGCATCGTCGTCTTGATCCTGGCGGTCGTGGCGTGCTCGCAGCCCGCCGCGTTGGCTTGGGCAGGCGCAAGCGAGGCGCTGGAGCAGATCGGGATCAACCGAGGGATCTGCGCGGTGTTGGGCTTGCCCAGCGCTGACGAGCCCGGCTTCGTGACCGAGCTGGCCAAGGGGAGCGAGCTGGTCGTCTACTTCCAGTCGCCATCCGCCGACGAAGTGGCCGCGGTGAGAGAGGCGGCCGACGCGGCCGGCCTGCTGGGCAAGCGCGTGTTCGTCGACCACGGCGACCTCCAGTCGATCCACTTGGCCAGTAATCTGGCCGGCGCCGTCCTGGCAGGAAGCACCGCGGAAGGCCAGGTGAATCCGCGGGACGTCGTCCGCGTTTTGCACCCGGAGGGCAAGGCCTTCTTGGGGAAACGGAAGCTCGTCAAGATGATTCCCGACGGAACCGACCCTTGGAGCCACGTCTACCACGGCCCGGACAACAACCCGCAGTCGAAGGATCAGCTCGCCCGGGCCCCGTATCTGACGCAGTTCCTTGCCGATCCGAAGTTCGTGCCGATGCCCGAGGTGTCGGTGGCTGCCGGCGGTCGCGTGTTCAGGGCCTTTGGACATATCGCCCACAAGGCGAATCAGAACGCGATGCTCAACACGCTGATCTGCGCCAACGGCTACAACGGCACGATCCTCTGGACGCGGCCGCTCGAAGAAGGGTTCATGATCCATCGCAGCACGATGATCGCCACGCCCGACACGCTCTACTTGGGCGACGACGAGTCGTGCAAGCTGATCGACGCGAAAACGGGCGAGGTGAAAGACGAGATCGTGGTCCCAGACGGCGTGGCCGACGGGCCCGTCTGGAAGTGGATGGCCCTAGAGGGTGGCGTCCTTTACGCGCTGGTCGGAGGCGGAGAGGTCAAGCCGGCCACGCAACGGTCCGATGTCCCGGGAATGGGACATTGGCCGTGGGGTATGTGGGAAGGCCACGACTACGGCGATCCCAAGACCAACTTCGGCTTCGGCCGCACGTTCGTGGCCGTCGATCCGACCACGAAGGAGGTCCTCTGGAGCCACAAGGAAGAGGAGTACATCGACAGCCGCGGGGTGTGCATGGACGGCGAGCGGATCTATTTCTACTGCCCTCAGAAATATCTCGGCTGTCTGGACACCCAAACCCGAAAGGTCCTCTGGAAGGCCGCCGACGCGGAGTTGCTCGAAGCGATCGGCCCCGACGGCAAGGCCCAGCTCTGGAAAACGGGCTACTCCACACAGACTTACATCAAGTGCAACGACAAGCACCTCTTCTTCGCCGGACCGCAACGGAGCCGGCTGGTCGTCGTGTCGGCGGAGGACGGGAAGATCGTCTGGCAAAGGGAGAACGGCAACTACCAACTGGTGCTGCGCGACGATGGGATCTACGCGGCCGGTCCCCAAGTCCCGCCTGAGGGAAGTGACCACACCGAGGGGTTCAAGTTCGCGTACGACACGGGCGACGTGCTCGCGACGTTCACCGAGCGCCGGGCCTGCACGCGGGCGACGGGCAGCGTCGACAGCGTCTTCTTCCGCGCCTCCGGCGGCACCGTGCGGATCGACACCGCCTCCGACACCGAACAGCACATCGCCCTGATGCGCCCCCCCTGCCAGGACGGCGTGATCATCTCCGACGGCTACCTCTACTGGGGCCCCTGGATGTGCGGATGCCAGCTTTCGTTCTACGGCCACGTCGCGTTGGGGCCGGCCGGCGACTTTGATTTCCGACCCGGGCTGGACGACTCGCGGTTCGAGCCGGGGGTCGGCGATCCGGCGCAGGTCCAGCCGCTCGACGTCAAGCCGGGCGACTGGCCGAGCTTCGGTGGCGATAACGCCAGGACGTTCTCGACGAAGGTCGCGATTCCCGGCCGGGTCGACCGGGCGTGGACGTTCCAGCTCCCATCCGACGCGCACCCAACCGCGCCCGTGGCGGCCGGCAACCTGGTCTTCGTGGGCGATCGGACCGGTGCCGTGCGGGCGATCGACGCCGAGGGCCACGAGCGTTGGAAAGCCTACACGGCCGGCGCGATCTACGGCCCGCCTGCCGTGGCGGATGGGCGCCTGGTCGTCGGTTCGGCCGACGGGCGCGTCTACTGCTTCGAGGCGGCCTCTGGGCGGCGCCTGTGGTCGTTCCGGGTCGGACCCGCCGAGCGATTGATCCCGGCGTACGGGAAGTTGATCTCCACCTGGCCGGTGGCCGGCGGCGTGGTCGTCGACCGCGGCGTCGTCTACGCGGCGGCCGGCATCGCCCATTACGACGGCACCCACGTGGTCGCCCTCGACGCTGTGACCGGCAAGGTCAAGTGGTATAACGACACCTCGGGCGTGGTTTCCGACAAGGTCAACAGCGGCATCAGCCTCCAGGGCGAGCTTTTCATCGCGGACGGCGAGCTGCGATTCCTGGGCGGCGGCGTCTACGAGACGGCACGCTACGATCTGCAAACCGGACGCTGCCTGAACGAGCCGTACGATCAGCCGAACTCCCAGTTCCACACGGCGTTCTACGCCTACTACCCGTCCTACGGACAGTACTTGGTGCTCGACCACACGTTCCCCGACGGCCGGTCGCTCACCTACGACGTCACCTACGAGGGCAGCCGTCAGCCGCCTTTGACGCTCCTTGGCCCCTATCCGCCGGGTGTGCAGAAGCCGCCGAAGCCCGTCTCTCGCTGGCGCTTCCCGCAAGTCCGGCGTGGTCAGCCCGGGCCCAAGGTCTTCTGGCAAGACAAGTCGGGCCGCCGGTTCAACAGCTTCATCGTCTCCGGCGACACGCTTTTGGCTGCCGCGCAGATCGGTGCCCCGGACGCGACGACGGCTTCCCTCACAGCTTTCAACGTCGAGGACGGCTCGGACCTCTGGTCCCGAGAACTTCCGGCGGCGGTGGTCAAGGGAGGCACCGCCATCGACCACCAGGGCCGGATCGTCGTGGCCCTGGAAAACGGGCAGATCGTCTGCTTCGCGCCCGCGGGATCATAGCCCACAAGTACACCTGCCGGCACTCTCCGTGTCGGCGATGCCTGCCGCCAAGCAGGCTCGATGCACCCCCAACGGGCGCGGCCTTCGCCTTGGCGCGAAGAAATCCCGGGCGGCCTATTGCCGGATCGCTTCCCTGGTAATATAAAGTAATACACCGGGCCGCCGCTGCTCACGAGACCGGGTCGATGGCCGGAAGTAAGAAACAGGACATCATCACGTTCAAGGTGGACGAGTCGCTCCGCGAGGCGCTGGAGCAGATCCCGAACCGTTCGGAGTTCATCCGCTCGGCGATTCAGTCGGCGTTGGAGGGCACCTGTCCTTTGTGTCGGGGGACCGGAACGCTGACCCCGCACCAGCGGAGGCACTGGGAGGCGTTCGCCGAAAGCCACTCGCTGCGGACGTGCGACGACTGCCACGCCGTTCACCTGATCTGCCTGGCAGCCGGTCGGGAATCCGCAGAGTCGCATACCCCGCGGCACGTTGAATAGACGGAGGAACGAGGCCCATGTCGCCTTTGGCGCTTCTGGCGGTCTATTGCCTGCTCATCCTGCTGGCTTCCCTGGCCGGGGGCTGGCTCCCGCTGATGATCCGGCTCACGCACCAGCGCATGCAGTTGGCCGTCAGCCTGGTGGCCGGCGTGATGTTGGGAGTAGGTCTCTTGCACTTACTGCCGCATGCTCTGCTGGAGGCACCCGGTCAACTCCACGCTGTCTTCGTGTGGGTGCTCGTCGGGTTCCTCGCCATGTTCTTCATCGAGCGGTTCTTCTGCTTCCATCATCACGACGTGCCTAGTACGGATGACGCAGAGGCTGCTGTCGACAAGCATCACCACGCCGAGGCACAAGGCCACCGTGCGGACATCTCGCACGAATCGCACCGCCTGACTTGGACGGGCGCGGCGGTCGGGCTGACGCTGCACACGGTCATCGCCGGTATCGCCCTGGCCGCCAGCGTCGAGGTCGAAGCGCGGGGCGGCCACCTGGCTGCGCTGGCCGGCCTCGGCACGTTCCTGGTCATCTTCCTGCACAAGCCGTTCGACGCGATGACCATTACGACGCTCATGACCGTGGGGGCGTGGTCGAATCCCGTCAAGCACTTCGTCAACGGGCTGTTCGCGCTGATGATCCCCGTGGGCGTGATCCTGTTCTATCTCGGCCTTTCGCACGCTGGGGAGGGCACGCACGTGGTAGCCTACGCCCTGGCCTTCTCGGCCGGCACCTTTCTCTGCGTGTCGATGAGCGACCTGTTGCCCGAGCTGCAATTCCACGCCCACGATCGGATCGCACTATCCGCCACGTTGATCCTGGGGCTCTCGGTCGCCTGGGTCATCGGCATCGTGGAGACGAAGAGCCATGGCCACGGAGATCACGGACATACCGTAGGCGCCGAAGCCGGCGAGCACGAGCACGATCCGGGCGGCGGGCATGAACACGAGCCTGCGCGCGATCCTGACCCTGGCCACGCACCCGATCACGACGACGGGCACGGTCAGGTTGAGCCCGTGCACTAGATGGGTTTTCGCGGTTGTGGGAGTCGTGGGGTGTGCCTCTGCTTCGCAGAAGCAGTGCTTCTGTTCGGACGTCCTATACGACCCGGCTTCTGTGAAGCAGCCGCAAACCGCGGCTCGCGACTCCCTTCGTTCCTCAGGGACGTGCCACCCCTTTGACCGACTTGTCTCTGCGCGGTTCCTACGTCGCCTTGGTGACGCCGGGAATCGCACAGGCGTAGAAGCCGTTCTGGTCGGGCAGGATCGGCGGGTCGGCGTCCCAGGCGTAGCGCTCGGGTGACAGGTCGATTTGGGAGCCGATCGCCTCATCCCACGTGACGACCTTGCCGGAGTAGGTGGCCATGCGTCCCAGGATGGCGGTCATCGTGCTGGTGGCCCCGTAGTCGCCTTCGTTGAAGGGCTCGCCGGCCCGTAGCGCGGCGAACAGGTCGTCGTGCTCCACCTGGTGTCCGTCCGGGCCGCGCTCGAATTGCATCGGCTCCTTGGCGTTGAGCCGGACGCTCAGGTCGCCGCCGGCGTCGGCCGTGCCTTCGGTGCCGTGGGCATAGCCGCCGCCGTGGTTCCAGCAGCCGGGGATGTGGCGGCAGAAGCTGAACATCTTGGTGCCGTCGGCGTAGGTGTACTCGACCGCGTGGTGGTCGTAGATCTCGCCGTGGTCTTTTCCCTTGCGGACCTGCCGGCCGCCCATTCCGTTGGCCTCGACCGGGTGGTCCCCCTTCATCCAGTTGACCAGGTCCAGCAGGTGGACGTGCTGCTCGACGATGTGGTCCCCGCAGAGCCAATTGAAGTAGTACCAGTTCCGCATCTGGTACTCCATCTCCGTCTGGCCCGGCTCGCGGGGGCGGACCCATACGCCCGCGTTGTTGCAGTAGCACCGCAGGTAGAGCAGGCGGCCGAGAATGCCGTCGCGGACCCGATTGGCCACCTCGCGGAGCCCGTTCGTATGACGCATGTTCAGCCCCACGCACACGGCCAGCCCTTTCTTCTTCGCAACCTCGTTGGCGGCCAGGACCTTGCGGATGCCCGGCGCGTCGACGGCCACCGGCTTCTCCATGAACACGTGCTTGCCGGCAGTGACGGCGGCCTCGAACTGCATGGGGCGAAAGCCCGGAGGCGTGCAGAGCAGGACCACGTCGACGTCGGCGTGGATCGCTTGCTCACAGCCGTCGAAGCCGGAGAACTTCCGCTCCTCGGGCACGTCGACCCGGGCGGTGTCCCGGCACCGGGCCTTGATTCTCTCCAGGCTGCCGTCAACGCAGTCCCGGAAGGCGTCGGCCATGGCCACCAGCTTGACGTTGGCCTTGCCGTCCATCGCCTGAAGCGCCTGGATCGCTGCTCCCGTGCCGCGGCCGCCGCAGCCGATTAGGGCGATCTTGATCGCGTCGTCGCCCGCGCCATGGGCGGCCCGGGCAGGGGTGAGATTGGCCGCTAGCGCTGCGCCGGCCGCAAGGCCGGCGGACTTCTTGACGAACTCGCGCCGGGGAGTTTTGCCGGCATCGGTTGGGTAGGTGTTGTTGCTCATTGGTCGCTCTCCGTAGTTCGGGTCCGCTGAAAGAGCGGAGTCCCCGGAAGGAAAGGAGAAACCCGGCCGGTCGCTCACCACGCTTTGGTCACGCCGGGCACGGCGCAGGCATAGGCGCCGTCTGCATCGAGCTTCACCGGGGCCTCGGCGTCCCATTTGTACTGTTTCGGCGACAGGTCGAGCTGGGAGTTGATCGCCTCGTCCCATTCGACGATCTTGCCCGAGTAGCTCGCCATCCGGCCGAGGATCGCGGTCATCGTGCTGTTGACGGCCCAGTCGACGTCGTTATAGGGCTTTCCGGCCAGAAGGGCGGCGAACAGGTCGTCGTGCTCGATCTGGTGTCCGTCCGGGCCGCGGTCCCAGTGGAGCGGCTCTTCCTTTCCTGCGAGGAAGATCTCGGCCTTGCCGTGCCCTTCGATGCTGGCGCGGCCCTTGGTCCCGTGGGCGTGTTCCGAGAAGCTCATCCAGCAGCCGGGGATGTGGCGGCAGAAGCTGTACATGCGCGTGCCGTCGGCGTACTCGAACTCGACGGCGTGATGGTCGAAGATTTCGCCCACGCCGTCCGGGCCGTACTTGTTCGCCTTCCCCCACTCCGGCGTGCGGACCTGGCGCCCGCCCATGCCGTTGGCCCGGACCGGGTGCTCGTCCTTCATCATCCAGTTCATCACGTCCAGGTCGTGGACGTGCTGCTCGACGATGTGGTCGCCCGAAAGCCAGGTGAAGTAGTACCAGTTGGCCACCTGGTACTCCATTTCGGTCTGCTCGGGCTTGCGCGGACGAAACCAGACGCCGCTGGAATTGAAGTACGCCCGCAGGAACATGATCCGGCCGAGGATCCCGTCGTGGATTCGGCCGATAGCCTCCTTGTGCTTGACTTCGTGGCGGAGGTGATGCCCGACCGCCACGAGCAGGCCCTTCTTCTTGGCCTCTTCGCTGGCGGCCTTGATCCGGCGGACGCCCGGGCCGTCGACCGCCAGCGGCTTCTCCATGAACACGTGCTTGCCGGCCTTGACGGCGGCCTCGAACTGCATGGGTCGGAAGCCGGGCGGCGTGCAGATGAGCACCATGTCGACGTCGCAGTCGATGGCCCTCTGGTAGCCGTCGAGGTCGACGAACATGTGTTCCTCGGGCACGTCGACCTGATCCTTGCACCGCTCCTGGATGGCCCGAAGGCTGAGTTCCAAGGGCCCGCGGAACGCGTCGGCCATGGCCACGAGCTTGACGTTGCGCGTGGCCGTGTTGCTGAGCGCCTGGACCGCGGCCCCCCGCCCGCGTCCCCCGCAGCCAATCAAGGCGAGCTTGACGAGGTCGCTGCCCTGGGCATGGGCGCTTCGGGCAACGCCGAGGCTTCCGGCCAGGCTTGCCCCGGCGATCGCGGCCGCCGATCTCTTGACGAAATCCCGGCGCGACGTTTCGCTCCCGGTCGACTGGTGGGTGTTTTCGTGCATGCTAGGTGCTCCTGGAAGGATGATCACGCCACGGCAACTCTCCGCACACGCTCGGTCACCCCGATTCTAGCAATCGAAATCACGATCGCAAGCTTTTCGGGAGCGTTCGAGGAAGACGACGATGATGCGGCGACGCTGCCGCCGACGCCGGAGATCAACTGCCCGCCGGCGTGGGCGATCAACTAGCTGCCGGCAGCCGGTCGGCCACGGGCTCGAAGACGTCCTCGTCGCCGATGTGGACGTGGGCCGTGCGGTCCGAGGCGTGGAAGAGAATCAACAGGTGATCGCCGGGCGCGGCATGGCGACCGCGGAGCACGGGGCCGAGCCCCCAGGCGCAGCCGTTCTTGGAGACGAGCGTGCCCACTTCCTGCCCATCCGGCATTCGGATGGCGAACTTGCCCCGGAGGTGCTCCTTCATCGCGGCCGGCACGGTGATCACGCCGCCGGAGATCGCGGCCTTCGAGAGCCTGTACGCCAGGTAGATCCGGCCGTCGTCGGTCCGTCCGAAACCACGAAGGACCTTGCTGGGCGCCGTGCCCGGTTTTCGAGCGGCCAGCGACTGGACGGTCTTCCGGTCCACCTTGGCGCCCAGAAGCCCGTACACGCTGCGCCCGTACTGGGTGATTACCGGAGAACACATGATGATCGCGTTGAAGCTGAATCGGTTCATTCCCTCGGCGATGCAGTGCTCTTCAAAGGAGCCGCGTTCCATCACCGATCCGTGCGCCTTGAGCATGCGGACCATACCGGCCTCGACCCCGGCCAGGACCTCTTGCCAGTCGCGGGGCGGATCGGCAACGATCGTGCCCCCTTCCACGCGGACGCCGGACATGCGGCGACAGAATTCCAGAAGTACCTTGGCCGGGGGCACTTTTCGGCCGGTTCGACGATAGCGGGCGATTGCCGAGCGGAGCTTGGAGACCTCGATCCGCTCGGCGACCGAGAGGATCTTCTCGATCATCTTGGGAAGTCCATACTGGGTAAACACCTCCAGTTGAAACCAACCCCGTTCCTGCTGCAGCCACTCGAAATCGTCGAGCGTCTGAAGGGTCTCTTCGACCAGGGCTTGGTCGACCGCGCCGGAGGACTGCCGGGAGACCTCGGCCGCCACCTCGCTGATCGTCGTTGCCCCGTAGCTCAGCACCGCTCGCCTGGCCGCTTGAACGATTGCCCGGGGAATGGGCACGCTGTCGGGGCAGACCGCCAGGCGGCGCCGGCCCACCGCGACCAGCGCGAACTTGGGATCCCGGGCAAGGAACTCGGCGGCCTCCCGGATCGTCTCCAGCGGCAGACGGCAGCCGGAGAACCCGGCGGCATCGAACTCGGCCTCCAGCGCTCCGACCTCTCGGGGCAGGCGCTCGGCGAGGAAGGCCAGCGATCGGTCGAGAACAGGCGCGAAGACCTTGTCCCCGCGATTCCGTTTCACCGCCCGGACGCACACCTGCCGGATCCGCTCCCGGCTCAGCCCGTATCGCTGCCCCAGCTCCTCAAGCGTATGGCCGCCGCTGCCGTCCCAGCCGAAATAGAGAGTGACGATCTCTCGGTCACGGCCGCGGGCCGCCGGGCAGAAGATCTCGACCAGTTCTTCTTCCAGGGTCCGGCCGGTCAGCTCCTGAATCCTGCGACGGACCTCGCAAATCTGTTCGTACAGTCGCAGGGGATCGGGCGGGTCCAGGCGACGTCGGATCACGTGGCTCGCCAGCTCCGCCACCGTGTTGGCTTCCGTATCGATGGTCCGAAGGAGTCCGCCCAGCCGGGAATCGCCAAAGTGGATCTGCCGGGCCTCGGGCATGGCCGCCAGCGCTTCGGCTTCGGCGGTCAGCTTCTCGTCGAGTCGGCCTTCCCGGGCAACCAGCGTCTCCAAGGCGCTGAGCAGATCTACTAGGCATTTGGCACCAAATGCCTTGATCGCCAGAAGGTCCCCCACGGTCCGCTTGCCGAGATCCTCGGGCCGCCTGGCAAATCCCTCCCGCTCCAGGCAGTTGTAGGTGCGGTTCTCCAGCCGCAAGTCTTCCAGTCGCATCGATTTCGGCGGTTTGGGCAGACGCCGCTGGCGCACCACCCGGCTGCAGCCGCTCACGCTCACGCGCGAGACGATCAAATCGGCCAGCCTGGAAAGGACCCCCGCAGGGAAGCGGTCCCAGACCCGCTCGTCCAGATCGCAAAGCCTGAGGCGGCGAGTCTCCGACGCGGGGATCAACTCCGGCGGGATCGGGTCGGTAAGGATCTCGCCGAGCGTCTCCGGGGCAAGGCGGTATCCGGGTCGCGGGTAGTGGCCCGACGGACGCGACGCCTTGATCGGGAGGCCCGGCGTGTTCTTGAGCTTCTTACGGGCTTCCGGGTGGTCGTTGACGTACTCCAGCGAAGTGAGCAGGTCGACCAGACATTTCACCCAGAATCCGCGCAGCCCCAGAATTCCCTCAATGGTGATCGCGCGAAGATCCTGAGGCCGCTCGTGGATTCCCGCGGTAACCAGGCAATTGACCGTCCGGATTTCGAGGTCCAGGTCCGTCAGCTTCATTCCGCGCGGGATCGGGGGCAGGTGGCGATCGGCGATGGACATCGGCAACCGTGCGGCCCGGCCAACCGCTTGTATGACTTCCGAAGCCAACTCTCCGCAGGCTTCGTCTCCGAAACGTTCCCAGGAGGTCTCGTCCAGGTCGCAAAGCAGAAGTTTGCCCGTACCCCGGCCGCGGCAGTACTTCTCGGGGACTTCTCCCTCCAACAGCTCGCGCAGGGTTGCCGGCGCAAGGCGATGACCGCGACGGGGATAGCGACTACTTCCCATGTGAAAGACCCTCCCGACCCGCTTGACCGCCGTCTGCCCTTTGCCCGCGAATGTTGCTACGCGAGTGCCCCGAGAGCACGCATGCGAGCCTCGGCGCAATCCCTTCCCCTGGTGCCTCCATCCGAACCGCAAGACGTGCGCCGGTTGAGTGCCCCATCGCGGCCAGGCAGACACCCGCGGATTCAATCGGAAAGCTACCAGGCCCAAGGGACACAACGTGTCGAGTCGAATGACCGTCTCCGAAACGATGGCCGGGCTCGATTCCTCGCCGAAGCGGGTAGATGGGCCGGGCGTCTCCGTCCAGGATCGACCCCGCTCGTTTGGGAGACGCCACGGAGCCCGACCGCCAACCTTTTTACCATAGATTTTGCTCGCTGACTACCTACCGACTGCATCTTTTGACTTGCCTTTCGAGATCAAGAATAGCCTCAACGGGGGGATGCCGATCGCAACCGGATCCCAGATGGCGTTACGGGGCGCAACCTGTTTTTTGGAAAGACCTTAGGACTCCAAATGGCTGTTGGGGTCACAGGCCGGAGCCAAGAGACGCTGGCTCGCCTGAAAGGACGAATCGGCTGCGACGCCGACGGATTGCCCTCAGCACCCTCAACAAACGTCTTCCCCAGTTGAGGAAAAACCGCACTATCTTGCGAATCTCGCCTATCCCCCGTATCTTAGCCCGGCCTCGGAAGGCTTGGCGGCCGGCGGCAAGTTGGCGACCCGAGTCGGTCGATACAAACAGGAGACCGGCCTTTGACGGCACGGAGCCGGTCGCCGCGTGGGATAGCTTGAAGCCGGCTGCAACGGAGTTCGAGAGGGCAATCATGCTGACGCAACCCGATCTGCTAATCCAGAAACTGATTGCCAGATTGAGAGACGAGGACCCGATGACGCGACGCAACGCGGCCGGGGCGCTTCGCTTGCACGGTGGCCGGGCCACGGCCGCCATTCCCGAGTTGGCCAGGCTCTTGTCCGACGACGACCCCGCAGTGCAAGCGGAAGCCCAACGCGCCCTGAGCCGCCTCCGCACGGCCGCGGCCTAGCGTCGCGACGAAAGCCGAACGTGGGGCACGTTTTCAACGGCCCCCTTCGGCGGCAGTCTCGTTTAACCGCAAGCCGGAGGCGTGCGCGGGATCGCCAACCTCCCTTCCCTGCTCACGCACGCCTGCGGCTTGCGGTTAAACGGCAATTGCCGCGCTCTTAAGAACATTGACAATTCGTTGTTGATGTGGAACGCGTAAGTCCCTATAAGGTCACTCTCGGCATTCCTGCGCAGCCAATCCGTGGGCACGCGCCGTCGCGTTATCCCGAGGGAGGTTGTCGCCTCAACGAAGGGCAAGATTGAGAGCAAGCCATGCCGATCGACCCGCAGGTCCGGGCGTTTCTGGACGAGCTCGATAAGCTCGGCCTGCCGCCGCTTCACGAGCTACCTCCGTCGAAAGCCCGGGCGATGACGGCGGCCGACGCCGACGCGTTTGGCCCGCCAGAGCGGGTGGCCGAGACGCACGACCGCACGATTCCCGGCCCCAACGGGGAGATCCCGATCCGCATCTACGTGCCCGACGGAGACGGCCCGTTTCCGGTGTTTGTGTATTTTCACGGCGGCGGGTGGGTGATCGGCAGCATTGCCACGCACGATTCCACGTGTCGGCAGATCGCCAACGCAGCCGGCTCGATGGTCGTTTCGGTCGACTATCGCCTGGCCCCCGAGCACAAGTATCCGGCGGCCGCGGACGACGCCTACGCCGCGACGGAGTGGGTGTTCAACCGCGCGGAGCACCTTGGGGCGGATCCGCGTCGCGTGGCCGTTGGGGGCGACAGTGCCGGGGGGAACCTGGCGGCCGCGGTCTGCCTGATGGCCCGGGATCGGGCCAGCTTCCGCCCCGTGTTGCAGGCCCTGATCTACCCGATCGTCGACTATAATCTAAATACCCCTTCCTACCTCGAGAACGCCGAGGGATACGTGCTCACGCGGGCCACGATGGAGTGGTTCTGGGAGTGCTACCTCGAGCGAGAGGAGGACGGTTCGAACCCATACGCCTCGCCGCTCCGTGCCGAGGATCTGAGCGGCCTGCCGGCGGCGTTGGTGATCACCGCGGAGTACGATCCGTTGCGAGACGAGGGCGAGGCGTACGCGGCCCGGCTCCGCGACGCGGGAGTGCCCGTCACGCAGACTCGCTACGACGGCATGGTCCACGCGTTCTTCCGCCGCACGGCCCTGTTCGACAAGGCCAAGGTGGCGATGCAGGAGGTGGCCGACGCGCTGAAACGGGCGTTCGTGTCGGCATGAGACGGACCACCGGCAGGGACAAGCGACGCCGGGCCGGCGGCCGTTCACTTGTCTCCGCTCCCCCGTGAACCGGCGCCGACGACGAGGCAGCCCACGTCGTGCGGGCCGATCTCCAGCGAGATCACGGCGTCCTGGCCGTCTTGTTCGAACTTGGCCGGCCGCTCGTGCCACTCGTCGTAGTAGGCGGCGTTGTCCACGTGCCGCAAGCGGAGCACGGGGCCGCGCACCGTGCGGTGTCGCGAATTGTAGAGGGTGTAAACGCTCTTCCCTTCCGCGGGAAACGCGTTGGCGAACACGCCGCCCTGCTCGGTCGGCGCCAGGGGCACCGGCTCGGGGCTGGTGAAGGCGTCGCGGTGCTTGTGGAGGATGCGATAGCAGCGGCGGATGCACGCCCGCGTCTGGGGCTCGAACCACTCGACGGCCGGTCCCTCGAGCCAGATCGCCTCGCCGTTGAAGAAGACCCAGCGCACGCCCGTGGCCCAACTGCCCGTCGGCTTGTCGCAGTAGAGGATTTCGATCGTCTTGAAGTCGGGCACGGCGAAGCGGAACACGTTCAGGGGCACGCGGGTCCGCGTTCGCTGGGCAGCGTTCATCGCGTAGGTGAAGCTGCCGTCCTGGTATTGCGAGGTGACGTCGACCGGCGACTCCTCCGTGTAGAGCGCGACGCCCTCTTTGACGCCCTCGATACGCTCGCGAACCATGCGCGTGCAGTCGCGCTCCGTGAGGACGGCATAGCTGGGCACCTCGTGGCCGTGGCCCTTTGACCAGCAATCCTTTCCCGAGCCGGCGAAGCCGAACTGGTCGAGATACATCCCGTCGACGTCGAGCTCCCGCGCCTTCGTGGCGTAGGTCGACGCCTGCACTTCGCGCCACGGAGCCACGCCCGGGCAAACGAACATCTCCGTGCCGTCGGGCCAGTAGCGGCCCTGGCCGTCGGGCGCGACGAGCTGCCACCGGCGCCCGAACTCCTGCCCGAGCTTGCCCCGCTCCTGGAGCAGGTAGCCTTCGATGTACAGCCCCACGGGCACGCCTTGTTGCTGCACGCCCGCGATCGCCGTGCGGAAGGCCTCGCGTCCGCCCAGGTGCTCGTAGGGCGAGTGGTCGCCGGTGCGGCCGTAGATTCGTCCCAGCCGTCCGCAATTCCCCCAGTCGAAGACGTGCAGGTAGTCGATGCCGCCGAACTCGCGCCGGGCTTCGTCGACCGCCCGCTGGAGATGGAATTCGCCCCGCTCGGGATCGTAAAGCGGATCGAGCCACCACAGGAACCGCTGCCGGAAGTTGAACACCTCGCGGAACCACGCCTTGCGCGCCGAGAGCGGCTTGTACCACGAGCGGACCCAGCGGCGGTACTCGCCCAGGCCGCGGCGCCAATCGCCGTCCGTTGCGATCAAGATCGTCGGCGCCGTGCGGAAGTGCTCGCCGGGCTTTAGCGTTCGTTCGGGATACTCGACACCGAGGGTGAACGTCCCCGCCTCCTTCTTCAACAGGAAGTGCTTGCGGAGGCACTGCGTGTCCATGGTCTGAAGCGCCAGCCCGCGGCCGTCTGCGGGGCTGAACGTGTCGAGGAACTGCACGGGGAACGTCCCGCAGTACCGCTCGCGATAGGAGCAGGGACGGTTGTCCAGCGCGGCCCCGCGTTTGGGCACCAGGTAAAACGCGTCGGCCGGGTCTTCACCAAGCCGATAGGGTCCGATCACCGGGGCCGTCAGCTCGACCGCGTGCTCCTTGCTTCCGCGATTCTGAACGTGCACGGCGATCATGGTGGGGCCCCGCGATGTTAGCTCGCACACTCCCCCGCCAGGCGTCCACTCTTTTGCCTCCACGCCGACGCGTAGACCGTCTACTCCGCGGATCTCGTACCAGTCAATCGGGGCATCGCCCTGGGCGGGGCTTTGGGGGATGAGACGCCGGAACTGCTCGGCGGCGATCTCTCGGCCGTCGACGCGGAGCCTGAGGATCGAGCACGGCTCGGCCAGAAGATCCCAACCGCTCGGCTGGTGAGCCAGTCGCCTCAAAACGGGTGGGCCGCCCGTATCGAGGGCGACTTCCAGCGTCGTCCCTTCGCCGGCAGCGCTACTCGGCGTCACCCGGAGCGGCGGGCTTTCCTCCAAGGCTTCGGGGAGCAGGCGGTCCGGCTCAGTTCGGGCCGTGATCGCCGCCACGGCAAAGGCGGCCTGCTTGGCCGTGTCGCAAAGGACGATCGACGCCAGCCGCTTCGTCTCGTCGGCGGCCGCCACAACCACCTGCGGGCCTTGCACAATCCCGAACTGCTTCGTAGCCACGTGCATCGGGAGACATTCGTCGGCCGTGCCGTCGGCGTACTCCAGACGGATCCGGAAGCGGTCCACGTCGCGTATGGCCCTCAGCTTGCCGGTTCCATACGGCCGCTCCTCCGGGCCGGTGAACGCGGCGAGCATGAGCAGGTAGACTTCGCCGGTCGTCACGTCGGCCGAGAAACGGATCTCCGACTTGCCGCGAAGCGACGTGGCCGCCAGATCCGTCTCTCTCGATACGAGCGAGAACGGGATGCCGTGGGCGGTCACGTCCGGCTCGTCGAACCAGTCGGCCAGGCGCAAGTGCGGACGCCACTCGCGGCTGCGGCTTCCGGCCACCGACTCGATCGGGACGGCATCGAACCGGTCGAAGCGGGCGTCGGGCTGCCAGTCCACGGCGTCGGCGAGTCGCGTGGGCGTGCGCGAGTTGGCCAGGCGGACATCGGACACTTCCAGCGCTGCGTCGGGCTCAGCCGCCTGCACCTGGATGGCGAGTGTGTCGGCGATCGGTATCTCGCGAGCGACGGGGCGGAGGTCCACGTCGAGCGTGTGCCAGCGCCCGTCACTGGCCAGCTCGGCACTGCCGATGACCGCCAGATAGCCCGGTCCCGACGCACGAGGCTTGCCCAACACGCATAGCGCATAGTCCCCCAACGGCCCGACGCCCGTGGCCCGGTAGCGCATCGAGGCGTAGCGGTGGCCTTCCAGGGCGACCGGCTCGGGCAGGTCCCACGACCACTTCATGCCCCGCTGCGGCTCGGCGACGCGAAATGCGAGAGAACCGTCGCGCTCACGGTCCACGCGATGTTTTCCGCCAGCGCCCGGGTTGCCCAGCCAGCTTGGCTGCGGGCTCCATTGGGCGGCGTCGATCGGGGCCACCCAGTCGGGCTTGGGCGATACGGCGGGGTCGCGCTCGACGATCTCCGCATCGTCGGGCGCCCGCGGCATCATCGCAATCCAGTCGAGCCAGAGCCGGGCCTTGCCCTTGCCGTCGGCCTGGGCTTGTACGGCGACCCCCTGAACCGCCTCGGCCCGGGTGAGCGCGGTCACGTCGACGGCGGCCACGTGCCACCGGCCGTCGGCCGCGACGTCGCAGAGCCGGATCGCGTGCAGCTCCGCGCCCGGCACGCGGTTGTCGAGGTACACCAGGTAGTCCGTGCGGCCCGTGTCGAGATGCTCCGCCCGATACCGCACGACCAGATACGGCAACTCCTCCAGCGCGACCGCGGGCATCGAGGCCGACCATTTCATCCCCCGCTGCGGTTCGTCGACCGAGAAGCAGGCGATCTCCCCGTCGCTGGTCACCGAGGCGGCCGCCGACGCGTTCGTGACCCAGGGGGGCTGGGCGGTCCACCCCTCGACATCCTCAAACGGCTCCCGCCATGAGAGATCGTCAAGATCGCCCGCCGGCGCCGGCGACGCCAGCACGATCCAACCGACCAGCGCGATTCCAAACACAGCTCGCCTTTCTTGTCCGCTACGTGCCGCGGGGTGTCAGAAGCGTGTCAGGAGCATTGTCACGAGGAGTCGGACGGCCCGTCAAGGAAAAGGGGCACGGGACCGAGACCTCCAAGAAAGGGCGAAGCCGCCGGCACCGAGCCCGCGGCTTCGAACGGGATACAATCGGCGTAGAGTGGTGCGAGTCTACTTCGCGGCCTGAGCCGGCTTCGGCTGGGACTTCTTCTTGCCGCCGCGCGTTCCGCCCTTCTTGGCTGGTTTCTTTTTGGGCGTGAACTCTTCGAGGGTCACCTTCTTGTCGCCGTCCTTGTCCAGCGCCTTGAACCGCTCTTCGGCCTTCTCGATCTCCTCTTTCTCCTTCGCCCGACCCTTGAACTCGTCGAACGTGAGCGTGCCGTCGCCGTCCTTGTCCATCGTCTTGAAGCGGAACTCGATCGGCTTGTTCGTGAACTCCTCGATGCACACGCCGCCGTCTTCGTTCTTGTCGAGCATCTTGAACAACTCTTCGGCCAGCTTGGCCGCTTCCGGCTTCTTCCTTCGGCCTTTGAACTCCTCGATGCAGATCTTTCCGTCGCCGTTCTTGTCCAGCTTCTTGAACATCTCCTCCGCCCTCTTGGCTGACTCCTTGGCCGCTTCCTGCTGCTTGGCTTGCTTCTTGGGCGTTTGCTTGTCCGCACCTGCTCCTTCAGCGGCCGAAAGGTTGCCGACCGATAGGAAACAGGCCACTACCACGATCAACCCACACGACCAGATTCTCGACATCTCACTTCTCCTCAACCTAGGGGGCCAAAAACGGGGCCGATGCCAACGAACGAGTCTCTGATGCGCTCGGCGCACCCACTTGTTGCCTCTATCCCTGCCAGGCGGCTACCCACATTCTCCCGCGCGGCCGTCCACAGCCAGGCCAGCCGGGAACACGCCTGATCCTGGCCCCTAGTAAACCCTCCGGCGACGGCAAAGTAAAGCTCCCGCTCTCCAAAAGGTCCGCGACTCACCGAAAGCCGCGTCCCTTGCGCACCACACACAAGTGGGGGGCGAGGGCGCCCACTGCTTGCGCCGTCCGCCTTCCTATTGGCGGGCGAGAGTCTCCACGTGGCCTCGCCCCGGCCCCAACCCGCCCCAATCGCCGAGGTTTGCATGATGCCGGCCTCTCCGCTATGCTGGGCGGCGGTCGTGCTGCCGAGCCGACAGGCAAACCGAGACCGAAGGAGAAGGTCGATGAAACGACAAACCGAGCTCAAGCGGCGACAGTTCCTGGCCACCGCCGGCGCTACGATTGCTGCCCCGTATCTCGTCCCCTCCGGCGTGCTGGCCACCCAGGACAAGCCGGGGGCGAATGAGCGGCTGGTCGTCGCCAGCATCGGCGTGGGGGGGATGGGCCGCGGTCACTTGGGTCGCCTGCTGGAGTTCCAGAAACAAGGTGCTACCCGCGTGGCGGCCGTCTGCGACGTGGACGACAAGCGGCTGGCCGACGCCGTCAAGCAGGCAGGGCCGGGCGTGACGCCCTATCGCGACTATCGCCACGTCGTCGTTCGCGACGACGTCGACGCCGTGGTCATCGCCACGCCCGACCATTGGCATGCCGTCCAGACGGTCCACGCCTGCGAGACGCAGAAGCACGTCTACGTCGAGAAGCCCTCCTCGGTCACGATCCGCGAAGGCCAGGCGATGGTCGACGCGGCGAGAAAGAACCACTGCAAGGTGCAGATCGGCGCCCAAGGGCGGAGTGGCGTTCCGGCATACCACACGTGCCGGGCGATCCGCAACGGCATCATCGGCAAGGTGAGCAAGGTGACCTGCTGGCACTACGAGACGCCGCAGGACGACAACCCCGTGCCCGACTCCGCCCCGCCGCCCGAGCTCGACTGGGACTTCTGGCTGGGGCCCCTGCCTTGGCGCCCGTACAACGCGAGGTACTGTCCCGGCGTGTTCCGCTGGCTGATGGAGTCGGGCGGGGGGCAGATCCGCGACCGCGGGGCCCACCAGTTCAGCGCGATCATGTGGTGCCTGGGCGCCGATGATCAGGTTTCGTACACGGTCGAAGCCACCGGCACGCCGCCGACCAAGGGCCTCTGGGACTGCCCGCCCACGATGCACGTCGAGTACACCTTCCAGGACCCCGACTGGACGCTCGTCTGGGGCCAGCCCGGCGAGAAGCTCGGCAAGACGGAGTTCGGCCAGGTCTTCTGGGGCGAAAATGGCAAGCTGCTCCTGGAGTGGGAGGGCGCCCGGAAGTGGGCCGAGCCCGAAGCGATCGACTTCAAGGTCCCGCCCGGCGGAGTCGATCCCTATCACCCCGACTACGACAAGGATTTCGGCCTCAACCACATGGCCGAGTGGCTCCACGCGATTCACGAAGACCGCCTGCCGAACACCGACGTCGAGCCGAGCCACCGCGTGGCCACGCTCTGCAACCTGGGCAACCTCTCGTACGTGCTCGGGCGCAAGCTCGTCTGGGACGGCGTCAAGCAGGAAGTCGTCGGCGACGAGGCGGCCAACCGCATGCTCGGCAAGCCCCAGCGGCACCCGTATCACTTGTAAGGCAAAGCTCCCCAAGCTCAGGGGTTGCAACCCCTGGGCTTAGCACGAGCGACACGGGGGCAGTAGCCTGTTACTGGAGAAGCTCAGTCATGCCGCACGGTCGTCGAGGCATCACGATCACGGTCGCGATCGCGCTGGTGCTTCTGGGGCGGGCTGCCTCGATTGCATCTGCGGAGCCAATCCAGTTTCGCGTGTGGCTTGATGGGGCGGCCGCGAAGGAGCCGATCGCCGGCCGACTCTACGTCTTCGTGTCGCAACGAATGCGTGGCGAGCCGCGGTTCGGGCCCGACTGGTTCCAGCCGGAACCCTTCTTCGGGCTTGACGTCGCCACGTTCCAGCCCGGCACCAGTTGCCAGATCGACGATCGGGCCGACGGTTTCCCCGACAAGCTCTCCCGGCTCCGCCCCGGCCGGTATCGCGTTCAGGCCGTGTTGCACCACGATTTCTACTCGCCGAATCCCGGCCGCGGCGAGGGAAACGTCTTTGGCGACGCCGTCTGGCTCGATCTCAATCCGAGCGCCGGCGGCACCATCGACCTGGTGCTCCGTCACGTGGTTCCACCGCAGCCCTTTCCCCCGTCGACGTGGGTCAAGGAGGTGGCGGTCCCGAGCGAGCTTCTCTCAGAGTTCCACGGCCGGGAGGTGATTGAGCGGGCGGCGGTCGTGCTGCCGCCGAGCTATGACCACGAGCCCGGGCGACGCTATCCGGCCGTGTACGTCGTTCCCGGCTTCAGCGGCAGCTATCGCGGCGGCCAGTGGATGCCGCTCACCGGCCCGAGGGAAGCGGAACCAGGCGAGGTGGAGTTGATCCGCGTGATGCTCGACGGGCAGTGCCACTGGGGTCATCACGTCTATGCCAACAGCGAGACGAACGGCCCCCGCGGCGACGCCCTCGTGCGCGAGCTGATCCCGTACATCGACCAGAACTACCGCACGGTGGCGGCGCCCACGGCCCGGTTCGTCACCGGGCACAGCTCCGGCGGATGGTCGTCGCTGTGGCTCCAGGTGAGCTACCCGGAGGTGTTCGGCGGCGTTTGGAGCTCATCGCCGGACCCGGTCGACTTCCGCGACTTCCAGGGGATCGACGTCTACGCCAACCCGCCGCAGAGCATGTACCACGACGAGCAGGGCAACCGCCGGCCGATCGCCCGGCGGGGGAGCCAGCCGATCTTGTGGTACGATTCGTTCGCCCGGATGGACGACTGCCTGGGGCGCGGCGGACAGCTCCGCAGCTTCGAGGCGGTGTTCAGCCCCCGCGGCCCCGACGGCCTGCCCCGCAAGCTCTGGGATCGCACCACGGGCCGCATCGACCCGGAGGTAGCCCGGGCGTGGCGCAAGCACGATATCTGCGCCCTGCTGGCCGAGAACTGGGACACGCTAGGCCCCCAGCTCGAAGGCAAGCTGCACGTCGTCGTCGGCGGGCTCGACACGTTCTACCTCGAAGGCGCGGTTCACGGGCTGGCCCAAACCCTCCAGCAGCTCCGCAGCGACGCCCAAATCGAATTCCTCCCCGGCCGGGACCACGGCACCGTGCTCACGCCGGATCAGTGGCGCAAGCGACGGAGGCAAATGGGCGAGGTGTTTCTGAGGCATCATGGCGAGGATGCGTCCGTCGGCGAGAACACCGCTGCGCCTCGGGATCTGATCCTGAGTCGATAGCCGTCGAAGGGGCTCGATAGTGGACGACGAGCACGAACCTCCGATCAATCCGTACCAGTCGCCCCGCGCGGACCTGGACGCGGAGGAGTACTTCCCCGGGCCGGACCGAGTCTACGGTCTGGAGGAGCCGATTCGGATTCAGGGGAAGCTCTCGGCGGAGGACTATCAAGAGAAGGAGACGACTTCTGAGAAGATCAAGATGGCTTTCTCGATTCTTCTGTTGCTCGTTGGGATCGCGATCATAGGGGTGTACCTGGGAATCAAATCACCCTCACCCACGGGCCTGAGCGTCTTCGCAATCGGCGGCGGGTTGATCGCCTTGTCCGCTTGGCTACTAGTGCTTTTCGCCAACAGGAGCTTCCGTAAGCACGTGGATCGCAACGGGGTCGTGGAGACAACGACTTTCGCGGAGGGAGGAATTGTGGCCGAGGCCGAGGAAGGACGCGGCGAGTTTTTGTGGTCGGCGTTCTGCGGCTGCAAGTGTTCGGAGCACCGGGTCCTGCTGTATCTCGAGCCGAACGGCGACCACCTCATCTACCCCAAGCGGTTCTTCGCCAGCGAAGCCGATTGGAATCGGTTCCTGGGCCTGGTCCGCTGCAAGGTACCGGAGGGTGGAGACCTTGCCCAAGGAAGGCCCGGCGACCCGCCAGCCGCCCAAACGAAGGGCGGCCCCACGCCGCTCGGTGTATCGCGCCGCCAGGGCGAGCAGCCGCTGCTCCGCGTGGCCGGCGCGCTCACCTGGCGCGACTGGAAGGAGGTCCGGCGGAGAACCGGCAAGCCCTGGATGGGTCGGCTGGCACGGGTGGGGTGCCTCCTGCCGTTTGTCATCGTCGGCGCAACGATCGTACTCTGGCGCGGTACGCACGACGCATGGCTGGGCCTGATCGGGCCGGGTGGGGCTGGGCTGGTGTTCTTCTGCCTGTTATTCGTGTGGCCGGCGGTCAAGCTTCGTCGCCAGTGGAAACGAGGAGAGCCGCCGTTCGGCCCCTATGAAATCCGAATCTGGGACGACGCCCTGGACTGCGTCGAAGCGAGCTCCGTGGCGACGGTTCCTTGGACTGCCTTCGACCGATTCACGCGGTCCGAGTCACTGTTGCTGCTTCATCAGGACAAGCTGCGCGTGTTCCGCTTCATCCCGCGATCCTTCTTCTCGTCGGACGAAGCGTGGCAGACGCTGCTTCGGCTTGTGCGCGACAAGTTGCCTGAAGGCGGTCAGGAAACCGCAACACAACGTTGAGACATGCTCGCGACGACCGTGTGAGTCCCCGCGTGATCGCGCGGCGAATCCCGCGCGTCAGCCGAGTAGTTGTCCAGCGAGCTGGGCCAGCTTCGTCACCGCGATCCAGCCGCCGGCGATGAGCATGCCGACGGCGCAGAGCCAGAGCATCAGGTCCCACAGGCGCCCGGGGATGATGCGTCTGTCGCAACGGCGGTAGCGGTAGTAGAGCGTCGCGCCGGCGAGCATCGGGAGCATGATCGCCTGCATCACGCCGCTGGCCAGGACGAGCCGGACCGGGTAGCGGATGAACACGTAGCAGAACAGGGCGAACAGCGGGAAGGCGAAGCAGAAGACGAGGATCCACCACTGCCGGTCCTTCTCCGTGCGGGCGCCCACGCCGAACACGCGGATGGCGTCGGAGGCCACCCGGGTATGGCCCGCGTTGGCCACGAAGAACGTCGAATACAAGACGGCGAACGCCCCGAAGAGGAATAGCCATTGTGCCCCCGTGCCGAACACGGGCACGTACATCTCGGCCAGCTTGCTGATCATCTCGTTTCCGGCCGGGTCCAGTCCCTGGCGATGGAGCACGGCCGCGCCCAACAGGTAGAAGGCGATCGTGGCAAACGTGTAGATCACCATCGAGATGCCGGCGTCCCACCGCATCACGCGAATCCATCCGTTGGCCCGTTGGGCCCACGCCGCGGAGTCGTCGCGTACGCCGGCAAACCGGCCGTAGCCCTTCTCCAGACACCAGTACGGATAGGTGATCAGCTCGTTCGTGCCCACGCCGATGATCCCGAACGTGGCCAGCGCGGTGGCCAGGGGCGTCCATCGGCTCAAGCCTTCGGCAACCGGCGGAAGACGGAAGCTCAACCCGTCGGCCAGATCGCTCCAGTGCACGGTCCAAGCGGGATACGACTGAAGGGCGAACACGGTGAAGACCGTGACGAGCGTGAACGAGGCGACCATCACCGCCGAGAACCGTTCGATCGTCGCGTAGTGCCCCACGGCCAGAATCACCACCGTCACGAGCGTGACGATCGCCGCCCACCAGACGTCGTCGGCCCAATAGTACTCCGTGCGGCTCCTCCAATCAGGACGCGGGCCCAGCTTGGCTTCGATCGCCGCTTGGACGCGCTGCCGGGCGGCCTGGCGGGCTTCCGGATCGTCGCTTTGAAGCGAGGCGGCCTCCCCGTCCTTCAGTTGCTCATCGAGCGACTTGGCTTGTTTGTCCCACTCCGCTTGCTCATCCAAGAGCCGGTTGAAGCTCCCGCTGATCGGCAGGTTCATGGCGAGCGATTGCCCCACGCCGCCCACGATCCCGCCGAGCTGCGCGAGACTCACCACGAACATCACCAGCCAGTACCAGAGGATCCAGTTGCCTCCGCCCCAGCGCGGGCCGGGCACCTCGTCCAGCGCCGGCATGGTCGCCTTGCCCGAGGAAATCGCATACCGGCCGAACTCGACCTGGGCGAATACCTTGATCACGCAGCCGACGATGATCAGCCAGAGGAGCCAGAACCCGGCCTGGGCGCCGGTCTTGGTCGTGGCGATCAGCTCGCCGGACCCGACGATCGAAGCGGCCAGGATGACGCCCGGCCCCAGCCGGCGCATGATCCCGGGGATCGTCTGCGGCGGGGCCTCGGTTTGGCTGGCGTGGTCAAGACCCCCTGGCTGCGAAGTGGGCTCCAGGTCGCTCATCGTGAGTCCGCACCTCCCGCTTCGGTGTCATGCCCACACACCCGATGTTACCCCTCGAGCCGCTGATTGTGGCGGATCACGCGCCGGTTTGCAAGCAAGCCGTTACCGCAGTTCTTCCAGTGCCTCGACCAACTGCTCGATCATCTCCGGCGTGTGTCCGCAGGTAAGGCTGATTCGGAGCCGGGCCTCGCCGTCGGGCACAGTTGGGGGACGGATCGCCGGCACGAACAGCCCCCGCTCGCCGAGCGCGGCCGCCAGTTGCATCGCCCGTTGAGGCTCGCGGACGATCACCGGGATGATCTGGCTGTGCGTTCGGAAGACGTCCCAACCTTGGCACATCAGCCGGCCTTGGAGCACATGCGCCCGGGCCAAGAGCGTCTCGCGGCGCTCGGGCTCGTCGCGGACGACGTCCAACGCGGCGATGGCTGCGGCGGCTGCGGGGCCGGGCGGCGCGGTGGAGAAGACGTACGGCCGTGCGCGGTTGACGAGCCAATCGACGAGCGACCGGCTCCCGACCACGAACCCTCCGATCGAGCCCAGGGCCTTGCTCAGCGTCCCCACGCGGACGTGCACCCGGCCTTCGAGCTCGGGCCGCTCGGCCACGCCGCGACCGTGTACGCCGAACACGCCCGTCGCATGGGCCTCGTCGATCATGAGCATCGCATCGTAATGCTCGGCCAGACGGCACAGGTCGGCAAGCGGCGTCAGGTCGCCGTCCATGCTGAATAGGCTGTCGGTCACGATCAGGCGACGGCGATACCCGCCTGCCTTTTCCAGCAGCCGCTCCAGTTGATCGCAGTCGGCGTGGCGGTAGGCGCGGACGTCGGCCCGCGACAACCGGCAGCCGTCCCAAAGGCTGGCGTGGTTCTTGCGATCGGTGAACACGACGTCGCCGGGCCCTACCAGCGCGGCGATCGTCCCGGCGTTGGCCGCGAAGCCGGTCGAGAAGACCAGGGCCGCCTCGGTGCCCTCGAACTCGGCCAGGCGCTGCTCGAGCCGCTGGTGGGTCTCGCTGCGTCCGGTGACGAGCGGGCTGGCCCCGCTTCCCCAGCCTTCCTCCCGAGCCGCTGCGCCTGCCGCGTCGGCCAGTCGGGGATCGGCCGCCAGCGCGAGGTAGTCGTTGGAGCCGAAGTTCACCAGCTCTTGGCCGTCGAGCACGATTTGACTCGACTGCTTGCCCTGGCGCGTGGCCAGATGCCGCCGGAGCCACTGGCGATCGAGTGAGGCCAGCTCCTGGTCGATCCACTCCAGCGGGTGGTGCGTGGTTTTCGTCATGGGTGGCGGAGGTCCGTTTGAGGCGGCCCTAGACTCTCAAAGCCCCAGAGAATCGCGCTGAGTAGGCTCTGAGGGCATTGAATGCACATCCTTTTTCAGGCTTCATGTCCAATTGTTGCACTTTCTCGTCACGGCGAATCCCGCTCCGGGTCATCATGCTGCGCGGGGCTCCACAAGAATGACAGCTTTCTCCGCTCCGGTGTAGCTCTTCGGTGGCTTCCTCAGGGAAAAATCCTCCGTCGAGTCTCCATGGCGACTTAGTGGCTATCCGGAAAGCGCCAGCGTCAGGTCCCCTCTCCCTGTGGGAGAGGGTTAGGGTGAGGGGTTTTGTAGGGGAAGTCGCCTTCCGAGTTTCTGTCGTTTCACCATTTTGCCCTCACCCCGCCCCTCTCCCAGAGGGAGAGGGGCGCTTTCCGGATAGCCACTTACAGCCAAGGCTTTGCATTTCCGAACGAGGCAAGCCATAATACTTCCCTAGATTGCCTGCCTTTCGGGATGCCGGCCGTAGAGTCACCGCATGATGCCCAGTTTACCCCGGGTCACATTGAGGTGGCCATGGGGCGACAGTTGGGTGCGGTGCACCCCTCCCACGGACTGGCGGCCGGCCCATGGCGCGCGACGCCTGATTTCGGTCGGTGGTCGAGGCGGCGGCGCCCTCCACGGGATCCATCGAAGTTGAGAGGAGAGATTGATGCTTATTGAGTTGGCACTTTGTGCCTCGGTGTTCCTCGGGGCGGACGCGAAAGGCGAGCAGCCGGAGCGGGAGGAGCTGCAACTCGCTCAGATCGAGCAGAACATCGTCACCTACACGAACGCGGAGCGGAAACGATACGGCCTGCCGCCGTTGGAGATCGACGCTGACCTGGTCCGCTCGGCCCGAGCGCATTGCGCTTGGATGACGCGCCACCGGTCGCTGCAACACACGCGCAAGGCGGTGGCCGAAAACATCGCCATGGGCCAGCCCAGCAGCAGGGAGGTCGTCCGCGACTGGATGAACTCGTCCGGGCACCGGGCGAACATCCTCAATCGGAGCTACCGGCGGATCGGCGTCGCCGCCTATCGCATGGAAGGCGGGCGAACCTACTGGTGCCAGCAGTTCCTGCGATAGCAGCCCGCCGAACGAAAATGCCTCCGCCGAAGAGCACGGTACACGCGACCGGGCTTCGACGGGGGCGCGCCTGTC